>NZ_JBDPMJ010000114.1:0-500 GCF_039880665.1 Nonomuraea sp. B5E05 | reverse complement strand
GTATCACGCATTAAATTTAGTATGGGCGCTACTGGTAGTGTCTTAAATCGCCCACTTTCAGAGACATCAATCAATCTAGCAATTGTATTGAAATTTAATTTGCTAAAAATAGTATGATCTAATGGGGTTTCTTCTAAATTGGCAGCAAAGGATAATTGTTTTAAAAGCTTTAATGCATCAATTATTTTGCGTTTATGCACTTCGTCAAAATTTGCTGAATACGAAATTCGAGATGTGCTTTGAGAGGGGGCATATAGTCCGTAATGGTCTTCTTTATTCCTGTAATCTTCATGTAGTATATTGTTAATAAAGCTATTAGATTGAATTTTTAATAGAATTTCACTTTTAAAGATAAATTTTTTTAATTCACTATAATTAAAAGTATGATCAGGGTTAATAAAATTATCTATAATAAAATTATTAGCTCTATTGTATTCATCTGCACTAAAGTTAAATACATTCAAAAGACATTTTTTATTATTTGTAGCGGGGTATGTAGA
>NZ_JBDPMJ010000113.1:0-515 GCF_039880665.1 Nonomuraea sp. B5E05 | reverse complement strand
GTACTGGAACCGACATATCAGTTGACACCAAAACAATCTATATTTTTCGCTCAAAAATTGTGTGACCTTATCAAATATCCCGAATTCGGGGGAAAATATGCCAATGTAGGCGAAGAGATCGAAGCGTTTAAAGAAAGGATTTCACTTGAACTTCTCGACCCTGAAAAGGTAAAAAAGTATTATCATGATTTGTTAAAAGTGGGCTATAAAGAAAAATATAAATCAGAAAAGTTATCATAACCTGAATAATAGAAATTCTTATTTTGAACACTACTAACCTATAGAAAAAAATTTAGTCTGTCTTGGTAACCCTAGTTCTATAATTTGGTGTTTATTGAGAAGTGTCCATTTTAATTGGAAGGCTATTACATGAACGGTTAGCAGCTGATCTATAAGGAATATTAAATTATAAAGTTACATAACTTATGAACTTATGAACTTATGTAATCCTGAAGAGAGTGATGAGATGGAAACCTCTCCCGGTCATGCTTGTCAGGGATTTGTCCATATATGGA
>NZ_JBDPMJ010000112.1:0-538 GCF_039880665.1 Nonomuraea sp. B5E05 | reverse complement strand
CGCAAACGATGGACCATGCGCTGGAAGGCCCCGCTCAACGCGTTCCAGATCGCCTTCGAGGGACGCCTCACCCCGAGTAATAACTGACCACTCAACAACCAACATCAGCCGTTAAGTTGACACACCCGAGAGCACGAATCAGGTAGTCAATGCGGCGATGCCTCCGCAGACTCCTATTCCATGGTAAAGAAGTCGTCGTCCATCTTCTTGATGGTGATGGTCTGGGCTTCTTGGACTCCGCAGTCGTAGGCGACCATGAGTTCTCCTAAGCGGCGGCCGTCGATCAGGATAATTCGGGAGGGAACCTTCTCGGCGAAATCGATGGCACCTGGGGAAAACCGGGTGGTGGCGATAAATATCCCCCGGGACGCCTGGGCCCCCTGGAGAGCGCCAGCGAAGGCCTGGACATCCGGTCGTTGCACCGTCCGGTCGGCGGCGTAGCGCTTGGCTTGGACGTAGACCACGTCCAAGCCAAGCGGATCCTGGCGGATGAGCCCGTCCATGCCTTCATCGCCCGGTCCGCCGAGGTGGCGCACCT
>NZ_JBDPMJ010000111.1:0-573 GCF_039880665.1 Nonomuraea sp. B5E05 | reverse complement strand
CGGTGAAGATCGCCCGGCCTCCCCCGAAGATGCGCCGGCGCGCGGGCGGGCCGTCCATTCCTTCCAGCAGCCGCCGCCGCGCTCCGGCGAGGTCGTCTGGAGTGCCCGGGGGAGTCACCCACATGGTCTTGAGCTCGTCCATCATTCTGCTCCTCGTTCTAGTGTCTGACGAACCCGGGTGCGGGCCCGGTTGAGTCGCGAGCGCACGGTTCCCACAGGGATGGCAAGTGCGTCCGCGACCTCCTGGTAGCTCAGTTCGGCCCAGGCGACGAGCAGCAGCACATCGCGATCGGCTCGGTTGAGTTTCAGTAACGCCCGTGCCAGCGGCCGGTTGGCGGCAAGGGTGCCGACCCCGTCCTCAACCGGTGCGCCGGACACCTCCGCCGGATGCACCCCACTGCGGATGTAGGCGCGGTAGAGGCTCATCTCGGTGCGCCGATGCTTGCCGATCAGGTTGGAGGCGATGCCGTACAGCCATGGGCGGGCGTTGGCGCGGGCCTTGTCGTAATCGCCCCGGCGCTGGAAGGCGGTCAGAAAGGTGTCGGCCACGACGTCCTCGGCCTGGCTGGGGCC
>NZ_JBDPMJ010000110.1:0-612 GCF_039880665.1 Nonomuraea sp. B5E05 | reverse complement strand
ATGATAGAGCAACATGTGGAAACGGAACTGCGCCTAGATCCTCCTAATGACCTGATGTGGTGGCGACGACTTTATCGAGCAATCGATAAATGGGCGCCGCCTAATCAGCATTTACTGCTCGTGACTTCGGAAGGTCGCGTGATTGGTGCTCGCCACAGTGAAATGCAATTTATCAGAAACTTTATTGGTCAATCTGATAATGCAGACCATCCTCAAAAGAAAAAATATGGTCGCCAAGAAATGGTTGGCCCTTTTTCTGTCAAGGATGGTGAAGATAATTACCAATTATATATTGTTCGTCCGGCCACCAGTTCACAGCTAGATTTCGTGAATTTATTGTTTGATCGGCCTTTGCTGCTGTTGATTGTCACCATGCTGATCAGTGCGCCTCTCCTCTTGTGGCTCGCATGGAGCTTGGCAAAACCGGCCAGAAAGCTGAAGCAAGCCGCAGATGAAGTCGCGAGTGGTAACCTCCGTCAGCATCCAGAGCTTGAATCAGGTCCTCAAGAGTTCTTAGCCGCAGGTTCCAGTTTTAACCAAATGGTCAGCGCCCTTGAGCGAATGATGAATGCACAGCACCGTTTATTATCAGATATCAGTCATGAGCTACGC
>NZ_JBDPMJ010000109.1:0-644 GCF_039880665.1 Nonomuraea sp. B5E05 | reverse complement strand
CGCCACCAGCAGGTTCTTGCCGAGCGCCATCTCACCCTGGTCGGTGCACGGCCCGTCGGCGATCACCTGGTTGACCTCGACCCGGTCGCCCTCGGCGACGATGGGCTTCTGGTTGAACGAGGTGCCCATGTTGGAGCGCTTGAACTTCGCCACACGGTACGTCGTCTGCGTGCCGTCGTCGTTGAGCACCGTGACGTAGTCGGCCGAGACCTCCTCGACCACACCCGCCTTCTCGGCGCTGACCATGTCGCCCGTGTCGGTCGCGGCACGGTATTCCATGCCGGTGCCGACCAGCGGCGCCTCGCTCTTGAGCAGCGGCACCGACTGGCGCATCATGTTGGCGCCCATCAACGCCCGGTTGGCGTCGTCGTGCTCGAGGAAAGGGATCATCGCCGTGGCCACCGACACCATCTGGCGCGGCGACACGTCGATGTAGTCGACCTCCCCGGCACGGGCGAGCTCGGTCTCGCCGCCCTTGGTGCGCACCAGGACGCGAGCCTCGGCGAACGACCCGTCAGGGTTGAGCACCGTGTTGGCCTGCGCCTTGACGAAACGGTCTTCCTCGTCGGCGGTGAGGTAGTCGATCTGGTCGGTGACCTTGCCGTCGACGACCTTGCGGTAGGGCGTCTCGACGAAGCCGAAGG
>NZ_JBDPMJ010000011.1:0-324303 GCF_039880665.1 Nonomuraea sp. B5E05 | reverse complement strand
CACGTGTTACTCACCCGTTCGCCGCTCGAGTACCCCGAAGGGCCTTTCCGCTCGACTTGCATGTGTTAAGCACGCCGCCAGCGTTCGTCCTGAGCCAGGATCAAACTCTCCAAAAAAGGTCTGAACCCAACTAACAAAAGGAATCCGTCTACCGGCATAAGCCGATATGACGGGGTTGTGCATCATGCACTGGCTTTTAACACACTGTTGAGTTCTCAAGAAACGCACGCGTTCATCCTCACCAAAACCCCGTGTCCGGGATCCTCGCTCGGAGGCGTTCATTTCGTTGTGTCTTAACTCTTTCAGCCGTTCAAGTCCCTGTCAAATTGACCGGACCTGCACAACCTGCGGGAATTAAGCGCCGCCCCCTTTCGGAGACAACCCCTCTAACTTACCAGCCCGTCCGAACCGGTGCGAAACCATGACGGACGACCATGAAGGTAGTGGGTTTTGCCGGGGATCTCCGAGGCTCCGAGGAACCTCCGGACCGCCCTGCGCGAAGCAACTCTAGCAGCCTGTGGCACCTACTTCGGCCCACTCAGGTATTCAGGAGGTTCTTCCCTCGCCAGCGGACACCCAAACCTTGCCGATGAACTCCCCTGGCGACCTCGCGGCGCAAGCCGACGGCAAGCCATCCGCAATCGCTCACCGCTACGAATGTACCTACGAGCAGACTGCGCTCTCGGAGGTGTCCGCCATGACCCGCTCGGAGTTCGACGACATCCGCGCCTTCCTCGCCGATGAGACGACCCAAGCCGGAGACCTGCTGAGCATCGCCAGGATGCTGATCGACGATCTCGAGCACTCCCGCATGCGCGAGGCCATCCTGCGCACCCACTACCTGCGCCTGCTGACGTCCGCGCGGGCGACCGTGGCCGCCGACGCCGCGCACGCGCCGGATCCCATGGCGTTCCTCAAGCACGAGCTGGCTGAACACGGCCAGTTGCCCCAGGGCGACGAGACCGTGCAACGCGTCCTTGCCGACGCCACGACGGCGGCCGCGTTGCTCGCGTGCCTGGAGGAGTCACCTCAGCGGCCCCATCGGCGCGGCGTGCGCCTGCGGCGCTGCGTCGGCACGGGCAGGGCGCTCCCCCGCTGAAGGGCCCCGGCGCAGTGACCCGATGACGACTCCCGGCATACCCGCCATTGGCGGACCGGCTGCGAGACTTCACATATGTGGCAGCGAGGGCTGAACTGGGCAGCAATCCTCCTCGTCGGGATATTCGGCCTGATGTGGGTCGGCATCGTTGTTTACGCCGATCACTTCTCGTCCCTGTGGATGCGCATCGTGCAAGTCGTCTTCGGGCTCCTGCTCCTCGGCTGGGCCGTGCAGAAGGCGATCGAAATGATCAATAAGGCCTGAGTGCCATGGACGACAACCTCTACGAGATCAGCCGGGACATGGGGGACGACCTCCAGCTGTCGATCATCGACATGTACCGGGACCGGCTGCCCTACCTGCACCGCATCGCCGAGATCGACGACGAGGTCTCACGGGGCATCTCGCGATGGGTCCGTGAAGAGGATTTCCGGGACTCCGACACGTACGTGAATCCGCTCGACGACCCGGACGCCTATGCCGAACCGGACGAGTGGAACCGGTGACCGCCCGACCGGCTCAAGGCTGGTACGGCGGAGCCACTCCCCACCCCCACTTTGGCACGGGCGCCTGCGGCGGAGGCTCCGCGCCCGGCTGGGAGTTCTGTACGGCCAGCCGGGTGCCCCACTCGATGTAGCCGGCGAACGCCGCCCTGAACTCCGGATCGTCCGGCAACCCCACCTCGTCGGCCGCGTCCATGAGCAGGCTGACCCACCTGCGGCGTTGCGGCTCTGTGATCGCCCTGCTCAGGTGGTGACGGAGCATGTTGGGGTATCCACCGCGCTCCTTGGTGTAGCGGTCAGGGCCACCGAAGACCTCGCTGAGCCACATCGCCACATGTTTCGGATGATCGGCATCCATGTGTGCGAACAGCGGCCCAATCAGGTCATCCTTGACGACGCTGCGGTAGAACGTCTCGGTCAGCCGCTCGAAGGCGTCGACTCCGCCGGCCCATTCGTAGATCGTGGGAACTGCTTCTGACATGTAATCATGTAATCACGGCGTGGATCACAGGACAAGGCAGACCGTGAACACCAGTTATCGGAGAAACGAAAAAGTCCCCGGCCACCGGGTGATCCGGTGGCCGGGGACTTTCTTTGGTAGCGGGGACAGGATTTGAACCTGCGACCTCTGGGTTATGAGCCCAGCGAGCTACCGAACTGCTCCACCCCGCGTCGGTGTGTTGCTAACTACTATACAGCCTTCAGAGGAGTGCCTGTGACGGTCATACTCTGAAAAGATCAAAGGCTCGGATCCGTTTCCGAATCCCGAGCCTCTGGCCTGGTAGCGGGGACAGGATTTGAACCTGCGACCTCTGGGTTATGAGCCCAGCGAGCTACCGAACTGCTCCACCCCGCGTCGTCTTGCTTTGTAAGCGTATCGGCGGCGCGGGGTGGGCGCAAATTGATTGCGCTAAGAGGTGCCTCCCGCCTGTGATCCGGTGGGTGACGGCGCGACTGAAGGTGGTGCGGAGGCCGGCGGCGAGCTTGTGCCGGTAGGCGTCGCAGACGGCGTGGCCGAGGGCGATGGGCTCGGAGTGCCCGTGGGCGCCGGCTCTTGCTTGTTGGCCCCTTCCAGCGTCTTCAGGGCCTCTTCCAGCCGCTTCTGTGCGTCGCCGTAGGCGTCCCAGTCGGGCGGGCTCGCCTGCAGGGCCTTCTGCGCGTCGTCGTACGCCTTCTTCGCGTTGGCGATCGCCGAGTTGAGCGCCGTGTTGGCCTGGTTGGGCTGGGTCTGTTGCTCGTTCTCCTGCGGTTGTTGCTGTTGCTGTTGCTCGCCGCCGAAGACCTCTTGCAGCGCCTCCTCCAGCGTGCGGGCCACACCGATCTTGGAGCCGAACGACACCAGGATGCGCTGCAGGATCGGGTAGGGCTCCTGACCGCCGCCCGCGGCCACCTGGATGTAGACCGGTTCGACGTAGACCAGGCCGCCCGCGTACGGGAGCGTCAGCAGGTTGCCATAACGCACCGACGACGCGCCGACGCCCAGCAGGTTGAGCTCACCCGCGAAACGGCTCTGGAAGGCGTTTTGTGCCTGGCCGGGACCGGGGATGGGCGTGCTGGACGGCATGCGGAGGATGCGCATCCGGCCGTAGCCGGAACCGGACGACGAGTCGACCGCCATGAACGCCGCCAGGTTGGGCCCCTGCCGTGGCACGAAGGTCGTCGTCAGCGAGAACGTCGGCGTGCCGCCCGGCATCGTGGTGGTCAGGTAGTAGGGCGGCTGCTTGACGTTCTGCTCTCCCTGCGTGGGGTCGTTGGGGACGTTCCAGAAGTCCTGGCCGCTGTAGAAGGCGGCAGGGTCGGTGATGTGGTAGCGCGAGAGTGTGTAGCGCTGCACCTTGAACAGGTCTTCCGGGTAGCGCACGTGGCTGCGCAGGTCGGCGCTCATCTCCGAGGCCGGGCGGACGACGCCGGGGAAGGCGTTGCTCCAGGTCTTGAGCACCGGGTCGTTGTTGTCCCAGGCGTAGAGCTTGACCGTGCCGTCGTAGGCGTCGACCGTGGCCTTGACGGAGTTGCGGATGTAGTTGATCTGGTCACGCGGCTGCTGGGCGATCACGCGACGGTCGGTGGACGTGTCGCGCGTCATGTCGCCGAGGCTCTCGCTCTGAGAGTAGGGGTAGTCGTTGGACGTCGTGTAGCCGTCGAGGATCCAGGTGACACGCCCGTCGACGATCGCCGGGTAGGGGTTGCCGTCGAGCTTGAGGAACGGCGCGACCTGCTCGACCCTGTCACGCGGGTGACGGACGTAAAGAATCTTGGAGTTGTCGTTGATGTCGCCCGACAGCAGGATGTTCGCCTCGCTGTACTTGGCGGCGTAGAGGAGCCGGTTGATGAACGAGCCGACGGGCACTCCGCCCTTGCCGGTGTAGGTGGTGTTCTTCTGGCCCGTGCCGCCCGTCTCCGGGTAGTCGAGCTCCTGCGGGTTGTTGGGGTTGCCGCCGGCGATGACGTATTCGGAGGACGATGGGTCCTCGCCGAAGTAGATGCGCGATTCCTTGAGCTTGGCGCTGTTCACCAGTGGGCCCGTGACCGGCATGTCCTTGGCGTCGTAGGCGGGCAGGCCGCTGGAGTCGACCTGGTTGCCGGGCGCGGCGACGAAGCCGTAGCCGTGGGTGTAGACCAGGGCCCGGTTGATCCAGTTGTTCTGGTCCTGGGGCGGGCTGGTCAGCTCGCGCACGCCCACGATGTGGTCGGTCAGCTTGCCCGTGCTGTCGGGATAGCGGTCGACGTCGAGCGTGTCGGCGAAGCTGTAGAAGCCTCGGATGCGCTGGGTCTGCTCGTACGTCGAGGACACGAGCGCCGGATCGAGCAGCCGCACGCCGGAGACGGAGGCGTCGCCGTTGCTTTCGACCTTGGCCGGGTCTGCCTGCGCGTTGTAGGTCTCGACCTCGGTCTTGTCGACGTTGTACGCCTCTCGCGTGGCCTGGATGTTGCGCTGGATGTAAGGGGACTCCTTGCCCTGCTGGTTGGGCTTGACCTGGAACTGCTCGACCAGCGCCGGGTAGACGCCGCCGATCAGGACGGCCGAGAGCACGAGCAGGCCCGCGGAGACCCCGGGCAGCATGCCGCCGGGCCGGAACACACCGGCGAAGAACAGGGCGGCGCAGATCAGTGCGATGATCGCGAGGATGGTCTTGGCCGGCAGGACGGCGTTGACGTCGGTGTAGGAGGCGCCGTCCACGAATCCGCGGTCAGAGAAGACCAGGCCGTAGCGGTCGACAAAGTAAGCGACGGCCTTGAGCAGCAGGAAGACGCCCAGCAGCACGGACAGGTGCGTGCGGGCGGCCCTGGAGGCGTGGACGCCGGGCGACTGCAGGCGGAACCCGCCGTAGAGGTAGTGGGTGATCGCCGCGAGGATGATGGAGATGATCACCGCGGTGAACAGGAAGTTCAGCGCCATCCGGATGAACGGATAGTCGAACATGAAGAACGAGATGTCCATCTGGAACAGCGGGTCCTGCCTGCCGAAGGCCTCGCCGTTGATGAACTTCAGCCACGTCTGCCACTGGCCGGCGAACGAGGAGCCGGAGAAGAGCGCGAGCAGCGCCATGCCGACGATGAAGATGAGTTTGCGGTGGGGGTCGAGCGCCATGCGGTAGCGGTCGGCGCCGCTGCTCCCGCCGAACACCGCGGGCCCGAACATCGGCCGCATCCGAAAGGCCAGCAACATGTTGCCGCCGGCGATGCCGACCATCAGCGCCGCTCCGACCAGGAACAGCACGATTTGGGTCAGCAGGACAGTGGTGAAGACCGACGTGTAGTTCGTCGCGTCGAACCACAGGTAGTCGGTGTAAAAACCAGAGAAGAGAAAGAACAGGGCAACGATCACCACAAGGGCGATCGCCACCGGCAGAAGCAGTCGCGGTCGGCGGGGCAAGCGCATCGCCCGGCCGGCTCCTGGGGTCCGGAAGCTCAAGGCCAACCCCTCGTCGTCATGGAAATCGGTCCGTGTCTGGCAACCTACACCGCTGTGCCAGCCCTATGACTAACGCATGGGCCTTGCCGAAAGTTTCATCCAGCGTCACAAGCGGGCACGTTGCCCTTACCCGTGCGCAGTGCGTCCAGCGCCAGCACCGCGTTGTGCAGAGTGTCGGCCTTGACCAGCCGGAGCCCGTCAGGGACGGCTTTCATGGCCTCGGCGCAGTTGTCGGCGGGCGTCAGGAAGACGATGGCGCCCGATTCCTTCGCCCCGACCATCTTCTGGGCGATGCCGCCGATCGCCCCGACCTCGCCCGTCGGCTGGATGGTGCCGGTGCCGGCGATCCGCTTGCCCCCGGTGAGCTCGCCAGGCGTGAGCTTGTCGAGTATGCCGAGCGAGAACATCAGCCCGGCACTGGGCCCGCCGACGTCGCCCACGTTGATGTCGACGTCGAACGGGAACTTGAACGTGGCCTGCATCAGCACGCCCACCAGGGTCTGCCCCTCAGGGCCCGCGATCGTCGGCACGGTGACGTCGAGCTTCGTCCCGTTCCTGGTGACGTTGAAGACGACCTTCTGGCCCGGCTTGTGGGCCTTGACCGCGTCGCCCACGACATCGACGTTTTTCGCCGGCTTGCCGTCGACGGAGTTGATCTCGTCGCCCTTGCGCAGCTTGCCCTCGGCGGGCTTGCCCTTCTCCGTGGACACGACCGACACGACCATGTTGTAGGGGATCTTGAGCTCGTTGAGCGCGGCGGCCGTGGCCGAGTCTTGCGAGTTGGACATCTCGACCGTGTTTTCCTCCTCGACCTCCTTGGGGTCACGGTCGGGAGCGAAGATGGTCTCCTGCGGGACCACCGCGACGGTCGGATCGATCCAGCCGCGCAACGCGGTCAACAGGTCGATCTGGGCGGCAGGGCCGCCTTGATAAGCGACCGTGACCAGGCTCAAAGCGCCCTTGGTGGGATAGGTCTGCCGCCCTTTGATCGAGATCACGGGCTTCTTGTCGACCTCGCCGATGGTGTTCTCCGTCGGGCCGGGGCTCAGCACGACGTAGGGGACCTTCTGGAGCGCGCCCACCACACCGAGCGCGAGCACGAGAAACCCCGACAGCAGCAGGGTCAGGGCGCGTCGCGACATGGTGGAAAGCCTATTCGCCGGCACCGACCCATTCGGCCTCGCCGTCAGCGAATGACTGGTGTTTCCAGATCGGGACGTGCGCCTTCAGCTCGTCGATCAGCCGGCGCGAGGCCTTGAACGCCTCGTCACGATGCGGCGCGGCCACCGCGACGATCACGGCCGTGTCGCCCAGCGCCAGGTCGCCCACGCGGTGGACGGCGGCCAGCGCCGTCACCGGGAAGTCTGCGGCCACCTTCTCGGCCACCTGCCGCAGCTCGGCCTCGGCCGAGGGGTGCGCCGAATAGGAGAGCCGGGT
Organism: Nonomuraea sp. B5E05; assembly: GCF_039880665.1. Lineage (NCBI taxonomy): Bacteria > Bacillati > Actinomycetota > Actinomycetes > Streptosporangiales > Streptosporangiaceae > Nonomuraea > Nonomuraea sp. B5E05. Next base: position 317,351 of record NZ_JBDPMJ010000011.1, on the reverse strand, counting down.
CACCGGCTTTCCCTGGTCCTGCTCGCGGACGGTGCCCACGAAGATCGTGGTGCCGCCGGCGGCGTGGTCGCCCACGGCGGCCAGCACCTCGTCCACGGACAGCGGGGTCTCACGAATGCCGAGCAACCGGATGACGTCCACGGAAAGAGACTACCAACAAGAAATCTGCCCGCCGGCCTGCCGCTCTAATGTCGTGCCTGGTCAGGGACGTTGCGGCAGATCACCTGGGAGTTTTCGCACCGGCCTTCACTGCCGCCTCTTCTTCCGCACCTGGCGAACGATAGCGGCGGTGCCGATCACGGCGACGGTGGCGCCGGCGGCGGTGAGCGTCGCCTCCTTGACGGGCAGGCGCCTGCCGACCACGGTCGTCCTGTTCTCGCGCAGCTCCAGAAGCTGCTCGAACGCCGCCTCGTTCGTCCACGTCGGCTTCCAGCCCGCCTCGCGCAGCGCCGTGCAGTCGACCACCCACGGGTAGACGACGTAGTGCAGGTCGGTCGCGGGCGCCGGGGTGATGCCGAGCCGGTGCAGGCGCTGCGCCGTGCCGAACGTCAGCCCCGCGGGCAGCTCGAACCTGCGGATGCCGGACATCTCCTCGACCTGCTCCTGCTCCATCCACCCGTCGCACCCGACCGCCACCACGCCCGTGACGGCTCCGCGCGCCGCCAGCTCCAGCGCCGAGAGCAGGTCGTCGATGTGGCAGAACTGCCAGTGAGGGCTGCAGCCCTTCACGGTCAGCAGCCTGGGCGACTCGAAGTGACGGGTGATCACCGTGTCGACGCCGGGGCCGACCACCGCGGCCGGGCGCAGCACGGTCACCTCGAGGCCGGGATGGCTGCGCAGCGACCTGCGTACGAGCGACTCGATCTCCAGGAAGTCGCCGACGACGCCGGTGTCGGGCTCTGCCGTGACCGGGGCGTCCTCGGGCAGGGGCACCTCGTTGTCGGGCGCGGCGCCGTACACCATTGCGCTCGTGACCAGCACCACGCGGCGGACGCGCGCCGCGGCGCAGGCCGTCAGCACGGTCTGGGCGGCGCGCAGGTTGTAGGCGCGCCGCTCGCCGGGGTCGGAGTCGACGGTGTAGTCGCCGGCCAGATGAACGAGGACGTCTATGTCGGAGATCCGGTTCGCCAAGAGCGGATCTCGTACGTCGAGCACTCTCCAGGTGGCCTCACCGACGTCGCCGCGCTGCTCGTCAATGGCCACCACCCTGCGGAAATCCGCAGCGGATACGAGCCTAACGAGCAGCTCGCGGCCGAGGCCGGAGGCCGCGCCGGTGATGGCTACGACGGGTTGACGCGGGCGTTTCGAGGTAGGCACCAGGTCCTCACTTTGCACTGATCCGCCGTAGGACGACTAACGTGGCGGATGTGGACTCCTCCATCCTGCACGAGGTAGAGCGGTGACTGACCTGCCAGGTCGCGAAAACGACCCTAACGAGAACCCGTTCGCCATGTTCGGCAACCCTGAGCAGATGGCTCAGGCAATGCGCCAGTTCGCCGACATGTTGTCGGCGCCGCAGGGTTCAGGCCCTGTCAACTGGGACATGGCCAAGAACATCGCCCGGCACTCCGTGGCCGCCGAGGGCGATCCGAGCGTCATGGAAGGCGAGCGCCGTCAGATCGTCGAGGCGCTCAGCCTGGCCGACCTGTGGCTGAACGAAGCGACGACGCTGCCCAGCGGCGTGTCCAATCCGCAGGCCTGGAGCCGGTCCGAGTGGATCGAGAACACGATCCCGATCTGGCGAAAGCTTTGCGAGCCCATCGCCGAACGCATGGTCGAGACCATGGGCGGCGCGCTCGGAGGCTCGGGGCTGCCTCCCGAGGCCCAGCAGATGGCCGGGCCGTTGATGGGCATGCTCAAGCAGATGGGCGGCATGATGGTCGGCCAGCAGATCGGGCAGGCGATCGGCTCGCTGGCCCGCGAGGTGATCGGCACCACGGACATCGGGCTGCCCCTGTCCGACACGGCGGCGCTGCTGCCCGGCGGCATCGCGTCGTTCAGCGAGGGCCTCGAGGTGCCGTCCGACGAGATCAGGCTCTACCTGGCGCTGCGCGAGGCGGCGCACCACCGGCTGTTCCAGCATGTTCCGTGGCTGCGCTCGCACCTGCTCGGCGCGGTCGAGGAATACGCCAGGGGGATCACCGTCGACACCTCTGCCCTCGAAGAGCAGATCCGCGGTCTCGACATCAACAACCCCGAGGCCATCCAGGAGGCGCTCAGCGGGGGCAACCTGCTCAAGCCCGAGGAGACCGAGCGGCAGAAGGCCGCCCTGGCGCGGCTGGAGACCATGCTCGCCCTGGTCGAGGGTTGGGTGGCCACCGTGGTCGACCAGGCCGCCCAGGGCAAGCTGCCCTCCGCCGTGGCCCTGGCGGAGACCGTGCGCAGGCGGCGCGCCACAGGCGGTCCCGCCGAGCTCACGTTCGGCACCCTGGTGGGGCTGGAGCTGCGGCCCAGGCGCCTGCGCGAGGCGGCCGCGCTGTGGCGCGCGCTGGAGAGCGAGCGGGGGGTCGACGGGCGCGACGGGCTGTGGTCACACCCCGACCTGATGCCGACGGCCGAGGACCTCGACGACCCCGAGGCGTTCGTACGCGGTGAGCAGGCCTGGGACATCTCCCAGCTGGAGGCCAAGCCGGACGACGAGGGCGAGGGCGACAAGAGTTGAGCCTGCACCGCGACGCCGTGGCGGTGCTGTCCGGCTGGACGGCGCCCACGCCCGAGGAAGAGGCGCTGCGCACGGAGTTTCTCGAGCACCTTCGCACCCACGACGACGCGATGACGCGCGCCTGCGTGCCGGGGCATCTGACGGCGACGACGGCCGTGCTGTCGCACGACGGCTCCCAGGTGCTGCTCACCCTGCATCCGAAGGCCAAGATGTGGCTGCCGATGGGTGGCCACTGTGAGATCTCCGACATGTCGCTCGCCGACGTGGCGCTGCGGGAGGCATGGGAGGAGTCGGGGATCTCCGGGCTCGAGTTGCTGCCGGGGCCGCTCGCCGTCGACAGGCACGTCGTGTGGTGCCATCCGCCGCACAGCTGGCATCTCGACGTCGAATACGCCGCCGTGGCCCCCGAAGGGGCAGAGGCCGTGATCAGCGAGGAGTCGCTCGACCTGCGCTGGTTTCCTGTCGACGAGATCCCCGAGCTGTCCGACGAGGCGACGCGGCGACTGGCCGCGCGCGGACGGGACGCGCTCGGCTCGCGAGCACTTGGCTAGAGTCCTCTTGGGTCGTTCCAAAGGGGGCTTGCGTGGAGACTTCCGCCGTCGGCGGCACGATCGTGGTGCCGGTCCGTAAACGACGCAAGTTTCCGGCGACGGCGTTCACCTGGCTGGCCGTGACCCCGTTCGCCGCCTGGGCCGTCGCCCGGGTGGCCGGGCTGGAGCGCGGGTCACTGCCCACACAGCTCATGACCGCGACCCCGTACGCGGCGGCGGGCTCGCTGATCCCGCTGCTGATCGCCGCGGTCGGGCGCAGGCGAGCCGCGACCGCCGTCGCGCTGCTCGCCACGACCGCGCTCGGCTTCAGCGTGCTGCCCAGGGCGCTGGGCACCGCGGACGCCACGGCGGGCCGGCCGCTCAAGGTCATGACGATCAACATGTTGTTCGGCAGGGCCGACGTGGCGACGATCATGCGGCTCGTACGCGAGTTCGAGCCCGACGTGCTGAGCACGCAGGAGCTGACCCCGGGGGCCATCTCCGATCTGGACGCGGCCGGGCTCAAGGAGATCATGCCGCACCGGGTGCTGGAAGCCGAGTGGAGCGCCGGGGGCAGCGGGCTCTACTCCAAGCACCCGATGCAGGAGCTGCCCGACGTGATGCCGGAGATCGGGCACCGCATGCCGGCCGCGCTGGTCTCGCTGCCCGGCGGGCCGCCGATCGAGTTCGTCGACGCGCATCCCTATCCGCCGCTCGGCCGTAACTACGCCGACTGGAACGAGGCGTTGGAGGCGTTTCCCTCCGCATCACGCGAGCGGGTGCGGATCCTGGCGGGCGACTTCAACGCCTCGCTCGACCACGCGCCCATGCGATCGTTGCTGGCACGCGGCTACAAAGACGCGGCCGACCAGGTGGGGGCCGGGCTGATCCCCACGTGGCCGGCCAACAAGCGGGTGCCGCCGATCATCACGATCGACCACGTGCTGGTCGATCAGCGGGTCGGGGTCAAGGAGGTCAGCGTGCACGACGTGCCGGGCACCGACCATCGTGCCCTGCTGGCCGAGCTCACCGTGCCCTGAGTCAGCGCGCGGAGATCAGAGCTCGCGTGTTGTCCCAGCCTTCGAGGCCGGGGTCGAGGCGTTCGACGTCGCCTCGGGTGCGCAGGCGGTGCCAGCCGGGGGTGGTGGCGACCCTGCGCGGCCCTGGAGCCTGGGCGCGCAACGTGGCCACCACGTCGGGGTCGTCGAGGTCGGGGTCGGCCCAGCCGGGTGCGGGAAGCGCGCAGGCCAGTGCCACGGCTCCGCCGCGCTCCGCGGGGCAGATCGTGATCTCGGCCCTGCCCAGCTCCCTGAACAACTTTCCGACCAGCAGCGGAGGAAGATCGGGGGCGTCCGCGGCGATCACGGCGGCCTGGTCGGCGTCCAGGCGGGCGAGGATGCTCTTCAGCGGCTCGTCCTCGTCGACCACGATGACCTGGGTGCCCGGCCAGACGATCGCGTCGAGCTCGGGCACGCTGGTGATCAGGACCGGGGTGACGAGCTCCAGCCCGGCGACCATCTCGTAGGTGTCTTCGGCCACCGCCTCGAGGAACATCGCCGGGTCGACGCCCGGGGGCGCCGCCTGCGACATGCGCCGTCGTGCCAGGACCGCGGCTATGCGCGTCAACACTCCTCCGGTGCCGTGTGGGCCGCGGCGGAGAATCCCTCAAGGAACCCGCGCGCCCGCTCCGCCTTCGGATACTGTTCTACCAGCGCCCAGAACTTGGGGCCGTGGCTGGGCACCAGCAGGTGCACCAGCTCGTGGATGATCACGTAGTTGATGACCCATTCCGGCAGGCCCTTGAGTCGCGTCGAGATCCTGATCGTGCCGTTCTCCGGGGTGCACGAGCCCCACCGGTGCTGCTGGTTGTCGACCCAGCGCACGCTCACGGGATCGGGCTTGCCGTCGAGATATCTGGCCGAGAGCTCCTTGGCCCGTTCGAGGAGAGCCTCGTCCGTCGGCCGTCGCCGGCGCTCTTTCGCGGCCAGCCGATCCAGCATCCGGCTCACCCATTCATCCGCGTCTTCGCCGCTCAGCCAGGCGGGCAGGAGCACGATCGTCTTGTCACCGTCGCGGTAGGCGGAGACCGTACGCCTGCGACGAGAACTGCGACGAACCTCGACTGTCTCGGGGGGCACATATGCACGGTAGCCGAGACTGACGAAATTCCACAGAGGGTGGACGTTGTTTCTGCTGGTCAGATGATTAAGAGCCGGTGAATTTGGGCATGCGCCTTTCCCGATGCGCGGCCAGCCCCTCGATCATGTCGGACGATGCCATGGTCACCGGCTGTGCCAGGGATTCCCACCTCAGCGCGGCTTCCAGGTCTTGATGGTCTTGGTTCAGGGCTACTTTCGTGAGTCTTGTGGCTATAGGTGCGTTCTTCGCGATCTTCCCGGCGATGGACCGTACTTCCGACATAAGGTCATCTTTGGGGAAAGATTCATTTACTAGTCCTTTAACCGCCGCTTCCGCACCTGTCACCGTACGGCCGGCCAGGAGCATCTCCCGTGCCAGGCCCGTGCCCGCCCTCCTGGGAAGCAAATGCGTGGCCGCCATACCGGGATGAAGGCCGAGCGACGTGAACGGGGCCAGCAGCTTGGCGTCGGCGGCGGCGTACACGAGGTCACAGGCCAGCGCCACGCACAGCCCCGCGCCGACGGCGGGGCCGTTGACGGCGGCGATCGTGGGGACCTCGAGCTCCGTGACCATGAGCCAGGTGCGGTAGAAGTCGAGCATGCGGTCGCGCAACAACGGCACCGCCTCCGCGCCGCGATCGCCGATCCACGACAGGTCGCCGCCGGAGGAGAACGCGGTGCCCGCCCCGGTGATCACGACGCAGCGGGCGTCGCGGTCCTTGGCCAGCGACGACATCGTGGCGCGCCATTGGGCGGTCATGGCGTCGGTCATGGCGTTGCGCATGTCGGGGCGGTTGAGGGTGATGAGGACGACTCCGTCGTCATGGCGATCAACCAGGAGCTCGGTCATGCCGGGAAGCGTAACCCGGCCCGCCCGTCATGCCACAGGCCGTCCCCCGGCCCACGCGTTCGGCCCACGCGTTCGCACGCGCGTGTCCCGCCGAGCCGGGCTGTTCTGCTTCGAGATGAGCCTGCTCCGGGAACGGGCTGAAGCGGCGCGTTATCCACAGTTGCTCCGGCAGCTCCGTGGTTATCCACAGCCACGGACGAATCCGCACGGGATCTTGCCGTCGCGTGCGAGCCTCCCGCCATGAGGCCACGTGTGAAGCCCGCCCTCCGGCGTATCGTCCGCGACGAGCACACCCTCCAGTTCGGTGTGCACCCCCTCAGGGCCGTCATGCTGAGCGGTCTGACCCGCCCGGTCCGCGCATGGATCGAGAGTCTCGACGGCACTCGCGATCTGGAGCGGGTCCTGCGCGAGGCGGCCCGCGCAGGACTTGAAGAAGACCGAGCCCGTTCCCTGCTCGACCAGCTCACCTTGCAAGGAGCCCTCCACGACGCCTCCGCCGGCCCTGGCGCCCTTCGTGACCTCCCGCTGGCCGAGCGAGACCGTCTGCGGCCGGATCTCGACGCCCTCGATCTGGCATCGACCTCGCCGGAAGGCGGGATCGCCGTGCTGGAGCGGCGCAGGGACAAGCGGGTGCGGGTCTACGGGGCCGGGCGGGTGGGGGCGCAGGTCGTGGCGCTGCTCGCGGGCGCCGGGGTGGGCACCGTCCGGGTGTTCGATCCGGGCGTCGTCCGGCCGGGCGACATCACACCGGGCGGTCTGACGTGGGCAGAGCTGGGCCTGACCCGCGAGGCCGGCGCGGTCACGGTCGCCAGAAGGCTCACCTCCGGCGGCCGCACGCCACCCGTCCCCGCGCCCGCTCCACCTTCCGAAACACCCTCCGCCACCGCTCACCGCCGATCGTCGTCCACGACTTGGGGTCAGGGGTCACGCGAAGCTGGTCCATCCGTGGCTCCCGCGCCCTCCGCCCCGGCGGCGCGGTCACGGCCCGTCGTCCCGTCATCTCCCGCGCCAGGAACGACCCGGCCATCCCGGGCGGTCCCCGATGCCGACCGCCCGCGCCGCCGCAGCCCCAACGGCGGCCGGCCATCCCAGCCCGACCACGACGCCGAGTCCGACCGCCCGTCCCGGTCTTTGGGAGTCGCCGCGCCCTCGTCCGGTTCTCGGTCTGAGTCGCCGGCGTCCGTGGGCGGGCGAGGGGTTCGTCGACCGCCTGCTCGGGACGCCGGGCCTCGGCCGGCCAGGGCGGGGTCGCCTGGGCAAGGGGAGGTCGCGCCGTCCGTCAACGCCTTGGCGGGAGGCCCGTATCTGGGGGACACCACGGATCGGCCCGACCTGGTCGTCCTGGCGCCGGTCGGCCCGCTCGACGGGGTGCTGGTCAACGAACTGACCGCGCTGCGCATCCCGCATCTCCTGGTGTCGGCCTTCGAGGGCCATGGCATTGTCGGTCCGCTGGTCCTGCCCGGAGAGAGCGCGTGCCTGCACTGTCTCGACCTGACCCGGCGCGACCACGACCCGGCTTGGCCTATCGTCACTGCGAGGCTGGGTGGTTATCCACCCGGCGAGATCGCCTGCGACTCGACGCTGGCCGCCCTGGTCGCAGCCGCGGCGACCGGCCACGCGCTGGCTCATCTCGATGGCCGGGAGTCCGCTGTGACCAACGGCACAATGGACGTAACCCCTGATTGGCGTTGGAAAAGGCGGTCTTGGACCATTCACCCGCAATGTCGTTGTATGCGAAACAATCCTTATTCGCTAAGAATGGTCATGGCATGACAACCGCGACTGACGTGCTCAGGGACGACCACGAAGGGGGGAAGCGGATCTTTCGAGGTTCGCGCATGAGTGTGAGCGATCTTCCACGCCGTGCCGTCACGCGCTCCGCCAAGCTGGCCGCCCTTCCGCTCAGTTTCGCGGGCCGCACCGCTCTGGGGCTGGGCAAACGCCTCGGCGGCAAGTCCGCCGAGATCGTGGCGCAGGAGGTGCAGCAGCGTACTGCCGAGCAGGTTTTCAAGGTCCTGGGCGAGCTCAAGGGCGGAGCGATGAAGCTCGGGCAGGCGCTGTCGATCTTCGAGGCGGCGCTGCCGCAGGAGATCGCCGGCCCCTACCGTGCCACGCTGACCAAACTGCAGGACGCCGCTCCCCCGCTTCCCACCTCCACGGTTCACACCGTGCTCACGGAACAACTGGGTGACGACTGGCGGCAGCACTTCCTGTCCTTCGACGACCAGCCGACGGCCGCCGCCTCCATCGGCCAGGTGCACCGGGCCGTGTGGCACGACGGCCGCGACGTGGCCGTCAAGATCCAGTATCCGGGGGCGGGCAAGGCGCTGCTCGGCGACTTCGCGCAGCTGGCACGCCTGGGCAAGGTGTTCGGGACGCTGCTGCCCGGCCTCGACATGAAGGCCGTGCTGAGCGAACTGCGGGAGCGGATCGCCGAGGAACTCGACTATCTCAGGGAGGCCGAGGCTCAGCACGCGTTCGCGTTGGAGTTCGAAGGCGACCCCGACTTCCACGTCCCCGACGTCGTCGCGGCTAACGAGATGGTGCTGGTCAGCGAGTGGATGGACGGCACACCGCTGTCCCGGATCATCGCCGAGGGCACGAAGGAACAGCGCGACCGGGCAGGCCTGCTCCTCGTGCGTTTCCTCTTCTGCTCCCCCGCGCGCGTCGGCATGCTGCACGCCGACCCCCACCCCGGCAACTTCCGCATGCTCGACAACGGCAAGCTCGGCGTTCTCGACTTCGGCGCGGTCAACCGCCTGCCCGACGGCTACCCCAAGTCGTTCGGCCAGCTGACCCGAATCTTCAACCAGGGCGACATGGAAACCGTCATGCGGGGCCTGCGCAAGGAGGGCTTCATCCGCGAGGACATCCAGATCGACCCCGACGCGTTGCGGGCCTTCCTCGCCCCCTATGTCGAGCCGACCGCGGTGGAGGAATTCACGTTCAGCCGGGAGTGGTTGCAGGCGCAGGTCGCCAGCGTCACGGACCTCCGTCCCACCAACGTGGTCCGCCAGCTCAACCTGCCGACGTCGTACGTGCTCATCCACCGGGTCCATGCGGCGGGCGTGGGTGTTCTGTGCCAGTTGGGCGCCACAGCACGCTTCCGCGACGAGGTGATCCGCTGGGTTCCCGGTTTCGCCGACGACCCCGATGACGAGGCCCTGGCCATCGGTTGACCGCTGCCGATCCCAGCCTGGCTCGGCGACGCCGTCTTTCTGCTGCGGGGAATCCGCGCCAGGTCGACCAGGATCGATGTGCGCCTGGCCTGGATCGAACGGGTTTGCTGACTGGACACAATCTGGCCGGGACCGGGCGGGGTGACAGGTCACGGGTCAACGAGGTGCCTGGCCGGGCTGGTAGATGAGGATTCGACGTTCGCTCTATCGCAGCTTGACTACTGTATGTAATTATTTGAATGCAGAGAGTCATAGCTTGGAAGGACCTTCATGGATGGATCCGCGCGTCTCCTAACGGTTACCGCCTTCGCGGCGGCGGGCCTGCTCTCCGCCGCCCCCGCGGCGAACGCTGTCGTCGGCCCGGCGGCCATCGCCGGCTGCCTCGCCTCCAGCGTCGGCGAGCTCACCACCGTGGTCGACCCGTCGGCGCCGGGCGTGCCCGCCGAGATCCCCGCCGTACACTGCCTGGCCGGCCCCTGACCGGTCCCGTGCCTTGAGGAGAGGCACGCAGAGATCGTGGCGAGTGATCCCGCGGCCCCGTTGGATCACTCGGCGCGCGCGAGGCACGCGACGCCCTGCACCCCTGACCCCGGCGTCCGACACCGTGCCCCGCGATGTGGCAGAGCTGCCCAGCGGTGCCGTCCCGCGAGGTCCGACCGTCCGCACGGATCACCGGGAGGCCCTTGCTGGGCAGCTCGTCGTTGCGGATGAGATCCCTCGCAGGGCAAGGCGAGGCCCGTGGGGCAACGTCTCGGGGCAAATGGAAGAGCCGGGCGCTGGACGCGCCCGGCTCTCATTGGCTGGAGCTCAAGGAGAGATCCTGCGCCGGCGGCAGGATCTCCCCGATCAGAACGGGTGGCTCATGGCCCTGCGGAGGCGGTCGTTCGCCCGCCTGACCCCACGCCTGGCCCGCTCCACGCGACGGAGGCGCGCGATGAGGCGTTGCTCCTCCGCCTCTCGATGAAGCGTTTGTATTCGGTCATTCACCAACTCATGGATGAGATCCGGCACTGCGAGGCTCCTCGTTGACTGAGTGATCATCACGTTGCGCTTTCTTGCTCGTAGGTGCGGTGTTTCAGGCAGCGACCGGGTGCTTGCGGGGACGCCCGCGCGGACGCTTGCGAGGAATGATGGTTCCCCTGAGGATGAGCTCGCCGCCCCAGACGCCCCAAGGCTCCTCGCGCTCGAGCGCACGAGCCAGGCAGGCCTTCTGGATCGGGCAGCCGCCGCAGAGCGCCTTGGCGAACTCCACGTCCTCCGGCGACTCGGCGAACCACAGGTCAGGGTCGGTACGACAGGGGATCTCGGCTTCGTCGATCAGGTCCATGATCGTCTTCGCCCCCATCTGCTTTCTCCTTTGATCGATCTCTTGATCTTGTTCGGGCACCTCGTGGGTGGTCGGGGATCACGGACAAACAAGAAGGCCGCGGATCCTGTCTGCGGATCCGCGGCCTGGTGGGGCATTCCCGGTCAGGTTATGACCGGGGTATCCCGCCAGGGATGCGGACCGCGCAGTCCACCCTTGGTGAGCTGGTTGGCCGGCAGTTCGATACGAGCGGTGTAGACAGGAGCTGCCTGTGCGGCGGCAGCGCCGAAGTGGGCGTGCGCATAGGCGGCGGCCTGGCTACGGACAGACTTCTCCTGCCGGAACTTCGTGGGACCATCGACGAGTCTCACCGAGTCACGGCACGCGGAGGCGAGCCACGTCGTGGCTGGCATCTTGATGCTGATCACAGTGACTCTCCTCCCTCTGAGATCGTCGGAACAGGACTGTCCGACTCGCTTGACCAAGACCCTAAACCGGGAACCCAGGAACCGGCAACATATTTTCTACCTGCGATTTCGTTACATTCCACAGGCTCTGCGGCCCGCCGATGGGCAGGCGATTCGGGCCTATTTCGTCTGGCGGATCATCGCCTCCTGGACGACCGAGACCACGAGCTCGCCGGAGGCGTTGAACATCTCGCCCCGCGCGAGGCCCCGCGCCCTCCCCGACCATGGGGACTCCTGCGCGTAGAGCAGCCAGTCGTCGGCCCGGAAGGGTCTGTGAAACCACATGGCGTGATCCAGCGAGGCGCCGACGATGTCCGAGACTCCCCAGGCCATGCCGTGCGCCAGCAGTATCGTGTCGACCAGCGTGAAGTCGGAGGCGTACGCGGCCAGCACGACGTGCAGCAGCGGGTCGTCGGGCAACTCGGCGTCATAGCGGAACCACACGTTCGTCTCGGCGCTGCGCAGCTCGGGGTTCTGGTACGCCTCCCACGTGAGCGGCGAGGCGTAGCGCGCGTCGACCGGGCGCGGGCGTGACAACCAGTCGCGCAAATCAGGATGATCGGCGACCAGCTCGTACATCCTGTCCTTGAACGTGGGAAGCGTCTCGGGGTCCGGCACCACCGGCATCACGGACGCCTGGTGCGCCACGCCCTCCTCGGCGACGTGGAACGACGCCGACATCGTGAAGATCGCCTTGCCGTGCTGGACCGCCACGATGCGCCGGGTGGTGAACGAACGACCGTCGCGGAGGCGGTCGACGTTGTAGACGATCGGGATGGACGGGTCGCCCGGGCGGATGAAGTAGGCGTGGAGGGAGTGCACGTTGCGGTCTTTGGGCACCGTACGGCCGGCCGCCACCAGAGCCTGGGCCGCGACCTGACCGCCGAAGACGCGCTGAATGCGCTCTTCCGGGCTTCTGCCCCGGAAGATGTCCAGCTCGATCTGCTCAAGGTCGAGCAGGTCCAGCAACTCCTTCAGCGCCTCGTTCACGTGTCGGTCCCCTTCGCTTCTCCGGTCGTCGGGACAAGTGTGACGTGCCGCTTGGTTCAGGCCACAAGGGGGGCTGGCTTGTCTGATGATTTCGTGCCCCGGTTTCACCGGGGTTACGGGTCAGCCGACATTTCGGACGCTTCGCCGGTGAGTCCCGGGCCGCGACTGCCATCGGCGTCGGGTCCTCTCGTCGTGCGCGCGACCCGCGGAGGGTCGGGTGCCCCCCTAGGCGGCGATCTGTACGCGGTGGTAGTCGCCGTCGGACAGGAACGCCGCCAGCGCCTGCCCCTGCTCGGCGACGGCGTCGCGGTCGGCCCGGGAAAAGGGGCGCAGCGGGGTGACGTGCACGGTGTCGTCCTTGACGGTCCAGGTCGCGGCGACCCGGCCGTCGACCAGGACCACACGCTCGCCGGCCACGGAAAGGCCACGGTGGGCGTCGTCGACGATACGGCTGCGGTCGTGATAGCCGAGGAGCGCGTTGTCGAAGGCCGGCAGGAACCGGATCGGGGCTGGTGTGCCGGGATCGGGGCGCGGTGCGTCGGGGAGGTCCAGGAGTTCCCGGCCTTTCTCGTCGCGGAAGCTGATCAGCTCGCCGCGTATCGCGGAGACGGCGGCCGGCAGTCCGGCCAGGCCGGACCATGCGCGTAGGTCGGCGGTGGCGGCCGGGCCGAACGCGGCGAGGTAGCGGCGTACCAGCGCTTGGCCCGCGGGGTCGGAGCCGTCCGTTGCGGGTGGGTGGATGTCGCGGCCCAGCCAGGAGGAGATGGGAACGTTGCGCACTCCGGCCTTCGCGCGCCAGAGCCCGCGTGGCGGGAGCTGCACCATCGGGATGAGGGCGGCGACCAGCATCTCTCCCAGCGGCCGCGGACCCGGCTCCGGCCAGCGGTCGGCGACCGCCCGCGCGAGCTCGGACATCGAGCGGGGCTGGTCGTCGGCCATCACCTCGAGCCCGGCCGCGGCGAGCTCGTCGAGATCGACCCCGGCGAGCTGACTCCGGTAGGTCCCGAGCACCCGCTGGCGCAGCATGGCGTTGTGGCGGGCCCGCCAGGACAGGACGTCCTCGGCGGTCACGAGGTGGACGGTACGGCGCATGAGATGGGTACGCACCACGCTGCGCCGTACCAGCAGGTCCGAGAGCACCGCCGGGTCGAACGCGCGCAGCCGCGACCACAGCCCGACGAACGGTTCTTGCGGCTCCTGGGCCTGCAGGCCGCAAAGGTGCTCGACCGCCTCGAGGACCGGCAGGTCGGCGCGGTCGAGCAGCAACTGCCGGGCCAGCGTCGCGCGGTTGAGCGCCCTGGTGTCGAGAACGGTCATCGGATCACCATGCATCGACGCGCTCGCCGGCCGGTCTGCGGCGTGGCTCGCGATGCGTGTCGGCCGAGACGTCGGCGGTTTCGATGACGTTGACCCCCGTGGCCCGGTGTGTGGAGTCGTTGTGGTCGGGGATGCCGACCTGGCCGACCATCATGGTGCCCAGGCAGTACGTGGCCGGCCTGGATTCCAGGACGGCCCAGCGTGCGCGTCCCCATACCCTGCTCCCTTTCCTGGCTCGTTCCGGCCCGCCACGCCGGAGGCGTAGGCCCCGTCGTTCGGTTCCCGGAGATCACCCTCGCAGGAGTAGCGGACAAGTTGTGGCCGCTTCGGGCATCCGGCCCACGACTCTCGCGACGGCGCGTCCAGCTCTCGGGGCAAGCCCTCGCCGCCTGCTTCGCCGGGCCGTTGCTTGAGCATCCGTCCTGGACGCCGGGGACCGCCTCGCCGAGCTCACAGAGCCCTGGCGGCCAGACCGGGGTAGTCGAGGACGAGCCCTGACGCGTCGTAGACCAGGCGGCAGGTGAAGCCGAAGACCGGCGCTTCGTAGTCGTAACGCTGTCCCTGGCCGTCGCCGGCGACCCGGACGTAGCGCTGGTCGAGGCGCTCGACGGTGAGATCGGCGGCGCGGACGTACGCGGCCGGGGCGCCGGCTCCCCCGCCCACGGCCAGGCGTATCCGGTGCACGGGGAACGTGTTGGTCACCGCCGACGACTCCAGATCCACGTCCAGGCAGCCGTCCAGGTGAGAGGCCGGCACGCCGTCGATCCGCCAGCCGCCGTCACCGTCGCCCTCCAGGACGGCGTGCCGGGGCCCGGCCGCCGATCGGCTTCTGATCTCCGCACGCCGGGTGACCCAGTCGCGGTCCACGTCGATCGCGTAGTCGACCGCCCAGGCCACCCCGTCCTCGACGGCCGTCGTGCAGCCCTCGACGCGGTGCCCGCCTCCGCCCGTCGGACGGAAGTAGACCACCTCGAAGCCGGTGCGCGCGCCGAGGTGTCGCCAGGCGGCGGCCTCCGGCGGCGGTGCGAAGGTCATGGACATGATCGTGTCAGCTCCTGGTGACCGAAGCGAAGCCTGGAGTGGTCAGGGGTGGCGGCAGAGGTCGAGGACGGCTTCGCCGTAGCGGTCGAACTTGACCTTGCCGATGCCCGCGATCGACAGCAGTTGTTGCTCCGTCTCAGGCGCGCGTTCCGCGATCGCCTGGAGGGTGACGTCCGTGAAGACGACGTACGGCGGGATCTTGGCTTCCTTGGCCGTGGCCGTACGCCAGGCCTTCAGGCGTTCGAGGAGGGCCTCGTCGTAGTCGGCGGGACAGGTCGAGCAGCGGCCGAGTTTCTGTTCGGCGGCCGCCACCAGCGTCTTCGCGCAGACGCGGCAGCTGACCGGCGCGGCCACCTGGCGGCGTTCGCGGGACGGCGACGCGACGCGGGCCGGGGCGGAGGCGCGGCCGGTGAGGCCGTCGAGGAATCGGGAGGGGCGGCGGCTCTTGCGCCCGCCCGGCGCGCGGGCGAGGGCCCAGGACAGGGAGAGGTGTTCGCGGGCTCGGGTGATGCCGACGTAGAGGAGGCGGCGTTCCTCCTCGATCTGGTCGGAAGTTTCCGCGTAGATGATGGGCAACATGCCGTCGGTCAGGCCGACCAGGAAGACGGCGTCCCATTCCAGGCCTTTGGCGGCGTGGAGTGAGGCGAGGGTGACACCTTCGACGGGCGGGGCGTGCTGCTCGGAGGCGCGGCGTTCGAGCTCGGCCACGAACGTGGGCAGGTCGGCGCCCTCGGCGGCCATGTCCTCGGCGAGGTCGGCCAGGGCTTTCAGCGACTCCCACTTCTCCCGGGCCTTGCCGCCTCCGGAGGGGGGCGTGGGGGTCAAGCCGATGCCGGCGAGGATGTGGTGGACCTCGGAGGCCAGGGGTTCGCCGGCCGCGGAGCGGGCGGCGCCGCGCAGGAGGACGACCGCCTGGCGCACCTCGGGCCGTTCGAAGAAGCGCTCGGCGCCGCGCAGGACGTAGGGGATCTCGGCCTTGGACAGGGCCTCCTCGTAGGCCTCGGACTGGGAGTTGACGCGGAAGAGCACGGCCATCTCGCGCGAGGGCACGCCCTTGTCGAGGAGCTTCCTGATGGCCCTGGCCACGCCCGCGGCCTCGGCGGGCTCGTCGTCGTAGTCGGCGAACGCCGGCTTGGGGCCGTCGGGGCGCTGGGCGACGAGTTCGAGGCGGTGGGGGGACCTGCCCTTGGCGATGACGAGGTTGGCCAGGTCGACCACCTGGGGGGTGGAGCGGTAGTCGCGCACCAGCTTGATGACGGCGGCCTCCGGGTGCTCCACCGCGAACCCGGTGAGGTAGCGGGGGCTGGCGCCGGTGAAGGAGTAGATGGTCTGGTTGGGGTCGCCGACCACGCAGATGTCGTCGCGCCCGCCGAGCCAGGTGTCGAGCAGGAGCTTCTGCAGCGGGTTGACGTCCTGGTATTCGTCGACGACGAAGTAGCGGTACTGCTGGCGGATCTGGGCCGCCACCTCCTGGTGCTCGGTCATCACGGCCGCGGTCAGCTCGAGAATGGTCTCGAAGTCGACCAGGTGGCGCTCCCGCCTGATCTGCTCGTACGTGTCGTAGAGGCGGGCCACCTCCTCGGCCGGCACGGGAGGGGTGCGGTGGTGTTTGGCCGCGGCCGCGACGTAGTCTTCCGGGCCGATCTGGGTGACCTTGGCCCATTCGACCTCGGCGGCGATGTCTCGCAGCTCGGACCGGTCGGGATTTCTCCGGACCTGTCGGCAGGCCTCCACCAGCACCGGCAGCTTCGACTCGATCACCGAAGGCGCCTCGCCGCCGATGACCCGCGGCCAGAAGTAGGTGAGCTGGCGCAGCGCCGCCGCGTGGAAGGTGCGCGCCTGCACCCCGGGCGCGCCCAGCGTGCGCAGGCGCTGGCGCAGCTCGCCCGCCGCGCGCGTGGTGAACGTCACAGCCAGGACGCTCCGCGCCTCGACGACGCCGCTGCGGACCGCGTGCGCGATACGGTGGGTGATCGCCCTGGTCTTGCCCGTGCCCGCGCCCGCCAGCACGCACACCGGCCCCCGCACGGCCTCGGCGACCGCCCGCTGCTCGGGATCGAGACCGATCAGAACGTCATCCACGTTGTTCACCGTTGTTCACCCGTACATATTCCCAAGGAGTGGCGGCCATGCGCTTTATTCTGGCAACATGCCTGCCGGCGTATGTTCATAGCCAACAAGATGCAAACTACTGGTCTCTTCCCCCACAATGGGGCCGACCATCTGCATGGGGGAAAGGAAGGCCGTGCGAACTGCGGTCACTGTGGGTGCTCTGACGCTCGCTGCCGTTGTGCTCACACCGGTCGTCGCCGCGAATGCGACCAGGGAGCCCACACCCGGCCCTACGGTGAGTAATCCCCTGAATCCGGATGGGCTCGGGGGCCTCGCGTTAGAAACCGTCGCGTACGGCCGCCACAAGCGCCAGAGCATGGACGTGTGGTGGACCCCCGACGGCATGGAGCGCCCGGGTGTCTTCCTGATCCACGGCGGTTGGTGGTCCAGCGGCGACAAGAGATACATGAAGGAGATCACGCGGAGCTACGCCGAGCTCGGCTACACGGTCTTCAACCTCAACTACCGCCTGTCCGGCGACGCCGCCTGGCCGGCGCAGCGCACCGACGCGCTGGCCGCGATCGCGACGGCCCGCAAGCACGCCGACAGGTGGGCGTTCGACCCGAGCAACTACGTGGTGGTCGGCTTCTCCGCCGGCGGCCACATCGCGGCCGCCGTCGGCACCTACGGCGACGGCATCGCCGGCCTCAAGGGCGTGGTGGGCCTGTCGCCGATCATCTCGCCGCTGCGCGCCTACGCCGACGGCGCGAAGGCCATCGAGCGGAACAAGCGCAAGCTGCGCACCGCCGCCATCCGCCTGGCGGGCGACTGCCATCCCAAGGGCAAGTGCTCGCGCGTGTGGGCCAGCATGGAGGTGGCCTGGCACGCCAGCCGTAAGGACGCGCCGGTGCTGGCCGTGCACTCGAAGGACGAGTTCGTGCCGCCGGTGCAGAGCCAGCTGCTCAAGCAGATGCTGGGCCAGGTCGGAGTCCCCGTGACGGTCTACGCCGTGCCGGGCGGCAACCACAGCTCCCCCCTCTACCGCATGCCCGGCGTGGCCGAGCGCGTGCAGGCCTGGATCGCCGAGCGCATCGGCTAGACGGCCGGGGATCAGGCGACCGGGATTAAGCCGCAGGGCCGCGTTGTTGCACCGAGCGCCTGTCTTCCTGACCTTGGAGGGATTTCCCAACATGGCGCTCACGGTCTACAGCACCACGTGGTGCGGCCCCTGCAAGCGGCTCAAGTCTCAGCTGACCCGCGAGGGCATCAGCTACGACGAAGTCGACATCGAGCGTGACCCCGCCGCCGCGGAGTTCGTGATGAGCGTCAACAACGGCAACCAGGTGGTGCCGACCGTCGTGATCGACACCCCGGGCGGCCGCATCGTGCGCACCAACCCGTCGGCCATCGAGGTCAAGGCCCTGCTCGCGCCCGCCTGATCACCAGTCGCCGGTCAGCTCGCCGCCGTACCACGTCTCGATCAGGCGGCGGGCTATCGACACCGGCGGCGGCAGGCGCAGCTCGCCCGAGTCGAGCGCCCGCACCAGCTCCTCACGGGAGAACCAGTGCGCCTCGGCGATCTCCTCGGCGTCGGGTGTCAGGGTGGTCGTCGTGGCGTCGGCGAAGAAACCGAGCATGAGGCTGCGCGGGAACGGCCACGGCTGGCTGCCGAGGTAGCGCGCGTTGACGACGGTGATGCCGACCTCCTCCGCCACCTCGCGCGCGACGGCGGCCTCCAGCGACTCGCCCGGCTCGACGAACCCCGCCAGGATCGACAGGCGGCCCTGCGGCCACTGCGGCCCGCGGGCGAGCAGGCAGCGGTCGTCGGGGTCGCGGATCAGCATGATCACGGCCGGGTCGACGCGCGGGAAGTGCTGGCTGGAGTCCTGCGGGCAGACGCGGATGTGGCCGCCCGCCTGGATCGTGGTGCGGGCGCCGCAGCGCGGGCAGAACTCGTGGGTCGCGTGCCAGGCCTCCAGCGCCACGGCGTAGACCAGCAGGCCCGCGTCGCGGTCGCCGAGCAGGCCGCCCGCCTGGCGCAGCCCGGCCGGCACCGGCACGCCCTCGGGCGTGTCACGCAGGCTCATCGGGACGGTCACGCGGCCGTTGCCGTCGCCTCCGGAGACGCCGGGCAGCGGCGCGGCGACCGCGAAGTAGGCGGCTCCGCCCTCCACGCCGAGGAGATAGCGCGGCCCCGGGGGCGCCTCCGCGGTGGTGAAGAGCACCGCCTGCACCTCATCTCCCTGCCGGCGCACCAGCGTGTGACCGTTGTCGATCACCAGCACCCTGGTCGCCGGATCCGACCACGCCTGCTCCAGCCGGCGTTCGTCGGCCCGCAGCAGCACGGATCTGTCGACGGTGCCCCGCGCCAGAAGCAGTGGTCCGATGAGTTGCTCTTCCGCGGTCGTCTCCACTGATCGTCCCCTCCCGAATTCCATGTCATCCTATGACCTCGCAGTTGGCGGCCGATTAACGTATCCGGGCGACGCGATGATCTCTCTGAGCTACGATCGATGAGTTAGGTAAGGCTTACCTGATTCTTCTGGGGGTCCTCGCGTTGCGGCTCTACCTGACCGCGCTCAAACCGACCGACTCCGTGACGGACGGCTTCCTGCCCGCGGCACGCGCGCTGGGCTGCGAGGTGACGATCCTGACGGACCGGCCTGAGCAGCATCCGCACGCCGTCGCGTGCGACGTGCGGGATCCGCGCGCGCTGATCGACACGGTCGAGCAGCTCGGCAGGCCCGACGCGATCTTCTCCAACTCCGACCACCTGCAGGCGGAGACTGCGCTGGCCGCGGACTACTTCGGGCTGCCCGGCAAGGACTGGCGGGCGTGCGTGGCGGCCAAGAACAAGTTCCTCATGCGGCGCCGGCTGCGGGAGGCGGGGGTCGAGCAGGTCTTCACCGTACGACTCGCGCCCGGCGACCCGGTGCCCGGCGACCCGCCCTACCCGGTCGTGCTCAAGCCGCGCGAGGGCGTTGCCAGCGAGGACGTCATGCTCGTCGAGCGAGACCTGGACCGGGCCGTGGCCGAGGTCAGGAAGCGGCGGCCCGGTGAGGCGCTGGTCGTGGAGGAATACCTCGAAGGGCCGCTGCGCACGCTGGAGACGCTGGGCGACGGCACCGGGCTGCGGGTGCTCGGCGGGTTCGAGACGACGCTGGGGCCGCTGCCGTACTTCGTGGAGGAGCGGCTCGACTGGGCGCCCGGCGGGCCGCACGAGCACGTACTGGAGGCGTTGCGGGCACTCGGAGCGGGGTTCGGGGCCTGCCACACCGAGTACGTCGTCACCCCGCGCGGGCCGAGGATCGTCGAGGTCAACTACCGGGTGATCGGCGACCACTGCGACTTCCTGCTGGGCGACGTGCTCGGGGCGCCGCTGTTCGCGTGGATCCTGCGGGTGCACCTCGGCGAGCCGGCGCCCGCCGTCCCCGAAACCACCGGGTACGGGAGCGCGGTGAGCCTGGTCGCCGACCGGCCGGGGACGATCAAGCAGGCGCCCGGCCACGAGTGCGTCGTCGCCGGTGACGTGCGGCTCTGGCACCGGTCCTTGCGGGCCGTCGGCGACGTCGTCTCCCTCACCCACACCAACCGCGACTACCTGGGCGTCGTCCGCGCGGTCGGGCCGGACCGGGCGCGGGTCGACGCGGCCATCGCCGACTACCGGGCCCGCCGGCCGTGGGTGCTCGAATGAGCACCAGGGAGTCGTACCTTGCCGCGCGGGTGCTGAACGCCCTGCTGCGCGAGGACTACGGCGGGCTGTCCTCCCGCGTCACCAGGGCCAGGGACGGCGTCGGGCTGCTGCTGGCGGACGGCCGCTGGGTGCGCCTGGCGCCAGGGCTGCCGTTCCAGGACTTCGTGGTCGCCGAGGGCGAGCGACTGGGCCTGGAGCAGGTGCTGGAGACGCTCGTGGAGGTGGCCGACCCCGCCGACGCCGAAGGGGTGGCGGCGTTCTTCGAGGAGTGCCTGGCGGCGCTGGCCGCGCTGGAGGCGCACGACTCCCGGGTGGACGAGGTGCTGGCGCGGCGGCCGTCGTACGAGACGCGGGCCGCGTTCGTGGACCATCCGGTCTATCCGACCTCCCGCGCCCGGCCGGGGTTGTCCGAGGACGAACTGGTGGCCTACGCGCCGGAGTTCGGGCCCGCCTTCGAGCTGCGGTGGGCGGCCGTGCCGCGCGACGCGCTCGCGCCGGGCTCCGCCGTGCGCCTTCCCGCGGAGGCCGACCCCGGCCTGCCCGTGGGGCCGCGCGAGGTGCTGTTCCCCGTGCACCCGCTGACCACCGGCGAGGTACGGAAGATCGACGGCGTGCGCCTGCTCGACCAGGCCGCGGTCACCGTGCGGCCCACCCTGTCCATGCGGACCGTCGAGGTCACCCCCCGGCTGCATCTCAAGCTGCCGCTGCCGATCAGCACGCTGGGGGCCAGGAACCGCCGCTCGATCAAACCGGGGACGCTGGCCGACGGCGCCAGAGCCGAGCTGCTGCTGCGCGAGCTGGCCGGCCCGGACGTGCTGCCGGCCGACGAGCAGACCTACGCGCAGACCGGGGACGAACATCTCGCGTGGATGGCCAGGCGGCTGCCCGCGGGCGAGATCGTGCCGGTCGCCGCGTTGACCGCCCCCGGCGTGCTCGACGAGGTGGGCGACGTGCTGCCCGGCTATCTGCGGCTGCTGTTGCGGTGGAACGTACGGCTTTTCGTGCGTTACGGCGTCGCGGTGGAGGCCCACCAGCAGAACCTCGCCCTGGTCCTCGGAGGAGACCGCATGAAGCTGCTCGTCAAGGACAACGACGGGCTGCTGGCCTCACCGGCGAGGCTGGCCGCCGCCGGGGTGGCGGTGCCGGAGTTCGGGGACGGGCGCATGCTGAACGACGATCCGCACGCGCTGGCCGACGTGTTCGTGACCATCACGCTGCACCTGGCCGCCGCGGCGGTCACGTTCGGGGCGCTGCCGCACGCGCGCGCGTCCGCGCTGCTGCGCGACACGCTGGCCGAGGCGCTCGCCGAGTACGGCGACGACCCCATGGCCAGGCTCCTGCGCGCCCGGACGCTCGACGCCGCCAGGCTGACCGGCAAGTCCATGATCACAGCCGGGACGCTCGTGGCGAAGGAGCGGTCCGGCGCCCGCGACATCAACAAGTTCTACGGGACCAGCGGGCCCAACTATCTGAGGAGAGCGTGAATGCCGAGCCTTGAGGGACTGGCCGTAGAGGCGCCCTCCGCCCTGGCCGAGGAGGCGACGCTGGCGGCCCTGCTGCGCTGCTGCGTGCGGGAGGTGGCCGGGCCGCGCGGCCTGGTGTGGCCGGCGCCGCCGTACCTGCTGCTGCGGGTCGCGGGCACGCTGCTGCGCGTGCGTGCCCACGGCGGCGCCGCGCTGCGCTTCGACGGCCCGCCTGAGCGCCTGGCCGGCGGCGCGTGGCAGGCGCTGACCACGGACGAGCTGATCGGGCTGGCCGAGGCCGAGCTGGGAGGGCTCGAGTGCAACGGCGAGTTCGCCGGTCAGGTGGCGGCCAGCAGGGACGCCGTGGCGGCGATCCTGACGGCCAGGGGCGCGGCCGTGCCGCCCGCCGATCCGTGGCTGGCGTCGGAGCAGGCGCTCGTGTTCGGCCATCCGTTCCACCCCAGTCCGAAGGCGCGGGGCGGTGCCGGCTGGTTGCAGTACGCGCCGGAGGCGCACGCCGAGTTCCCCCTCAGGCTGCTCGGCGTGCGGGCGGACCTCGTCGCCCAGGACGGGGACGCGTCGGCGCTCGACGCGATGGGCGACGCGCCGGCGGGCTACCGGCTGCTGCCCGCGCATCCGTGGCAGCTCGACCTGCTGCGGCCCGCGTTCGGGGCCGAGCTGGTCGACCTCGGGCCCGGCCCCGTGGTGCAGCCGACCTCGTCCGTACGGACGGTGTACGCCCCGGAGGCGGAGGTCTGCCTGAAGTTCTCCCTGGATGTACGGATCACGAACTGCGTACGGAAGAACGCCTGGTACGAGCTGGCCGGGGCCGTGGAGCTGACCAGGCGACTCGAACCCCTCTTCCGTGACGTGTCGGCCCGGCATCCCGCCACCCGCTGGTTGCCCGAACCCGGCTACCGTTCGGCCACCCTCAGCCTGAGGCTGCTCGAAGGGCTGGGCGTGATCGTCAGGCAGAGCCCGTGGGCCGCCTGCTCCCCCGGCGTGACCCCGGTGCTGGCCGCCGCCCTCGCCCTCGACGCTCCCACCCTGGATCCGCTGCCGTGGTGGGAGGCGTACGTGCGGGTGGTGGCGCTGCCGGTGCTGGAGCTGTATTTCACCCACGGCGTGGTGCTGGAGCCCCACCTGCAGAACGTCCTGGTCGGCCTGGACACCTCCGGGCTGCCCGCGCAGGCCGTCTTCCGCGATCTGGAGGGCACCAAGCTCGTCGAGGGCCGGCACGACCTCGGCGGCCTGCACCCCGACGTCGCCAGGGCCCTCACCTACGACGCCGAGCGGGGCTGGGCCCGGGTGGTCTACTGCCTGCTCGTCAACCACCTCACCGAGATCGCCGCGACGCTCGCCGGACCCGACGACGCGCTGCTGCGCGCGTTGTGGCGCGTCGCCCGCGACCTGCTGGCCCGCCAGGCCGGCGAGCTGGGCCGGCCGCTGCCCCTGTCGGACCTGCTCGCAGGGGCGCCGCTGCCGGCCAAGGCGAACCTGGGCGTGCGCTGGGCCAGGGCGGCCGACCGGGCCGCCGGTTACGTCCCGATCGCTAACCCGCTCGCATGATCAGCGCCCGCGTCGAGGACGCCGCCGCGAGCCTGCCCGCCGTCCCGGCCTACCTCTATGACCTGCCCGCGCTGGACGAGCACGTCGCGTCCGTACGGCGGGCGCTGGGGGCGGCCGAGCTGTACTACGCCGTCAAGGCCAACCCCGACGCCGAGCTGCTGCGCGTGCTGGCCGGGCACGTGGACGGGTTCGAGGTGTCGTCGGGTGGTGAGCACGCCCACGTCACGAGCCTGTTCCCGGGCATGCCGGTGGCGCTCGGCGGCCCCGGCAAGACCGACGCGGAGCTGCGCCTGCCGCACCACCGCATCCACGTGGAGTCGCCGAACGAGCTGCGCCGCCTGCTCGCCACGGGCCTGGAGGCCGACGTGCTGCTCCGGCTCAACCCCGACCTGCCGGTAGAGGGAGCGGCGCTCACGATGAGCGGCCCGTTCGGGATGGACGAGGAGGGCGTGGCCGAGTGCCTGCCGCTGTTCGGCGAGCGGGTGCGGCTGCGCGGCCTGCACGCGCACCTGGCCAGCGGGCTGGACGCGGACGAGTTGCTGCGGCTGGCCGGGATCCTGCTCGGGGGCGCGTACGACGAGGTCAACCTGGGCGGCGGCATGGCGGTCTCCTATGCCGCGCCGGAGAGGAGGTTCGGCTGGGAGGCGTACGGGGCCGGGCTGGCGGCGCTGGGCCGGGGGCGGCGGTTGCGGATCGAGCCGGGGCGGGCGCTGACCGTCTACTGCGGCTTCTACGTGACCAGGGTCGTGGACGTGAAGCGGGTGCGCGGCGAGGCGTACGCGATCGTGCTGGGCGGCACCCACCACCTGCGCACGCCGGCCACGAAGGGCCACGACCAGCCCTTCACGGTGCTTCCCACGGGGTCAGGACCGGGGGTCGCCGGCGAGCCGACCACGTTCGTCGGCCAGCTGTGCACCCCGAAAGACGTATTCGCCCGAAATATCGTGACCACGGCCCGCGTGGGCGACACCGTGGTCTTCGAGATGGCCGGCGCCTACGCCTGGAACATCTCGCACCACGACTTCCTCATGCACCCGAAGCCGGCTTTCCACTATCTGCGATCCTGACGCTCTCGATGAGCGCCACCAGGCCGTCGGCGTCGAGCAGGTCGACCGGGCGCACCGTGCGGTTCGCGCGTACGTAGTGGAAGGCCGCGCCCACCCGCTCCAGCGGCACGCCCGCCAGCTGCGACCAGGCCAGCCGGTACGCCGCCAGCTGCACCGACGCCGCCCTGGCCTTCCTGCCCCTGGGCGGCTGCCCGGTCTTCCAGTCGACGACCTCGTAGCCGCCGCCGGGCCGCTCGAAGACGGCGTCCATCCGCCCGCGCACCAGCCGGTCGGCGATCATGGTCTCGAACGGCACCTCGAGCTCGACCGGCCGCCGGTCGGCCCACTCGCTCTCCTCGAACCGCTCCTGCAGCTCGGCCAGCCGCACGTCGGCCTCTTCGAGCTCGTCGTACAGGTCGAGCTCGAAGTCGTCGATCAGCCGCTGCTGGTCCCAGCGCGTCTCCAGCCACTTGTGGAACGACGTGCCGCGCCGGGCCAGCGGCGCGGGCTTGGCCGGGACCGGACGGCGGATCCTGCGGGCCAGCTCGCGCGGGTCGGCGGCCAGCGTGACCAGCGACGACACGGTCAGCTTCGCGGGCAGCTCGACGGTCGTCGCGGGCCGGCGCCGGTGCAGCTCGCGCTCGCGCAGGAGCAGGTCGGTGTCGCGTTCCCAGGCGCGCAGGCGCTCCTCCTCGAACGAGCGCAGCGGCTCCCCGGCTTCTTCCTCCTCGGCGGGTGAGCCGGCGAGCCTGCCTGAGAGGGCGTCCTCGACCAGGCGGGCGCCGTCGAGCACCGACTCGTAGCGCAGCCCCTCCGGCGTGACGGGCCAGACGGCCTCGGCGGGCTCGGCGAGCAGCGGGTTGGTGACCCCCTCCGCGAGGTCGCCGGCCCAGAACGAGACGCGGTCGGCGGTGTCGCGGATCTCCAGCAGGAAGTCGGACGGCTCCAGCGGCTTCGTCGCGGTGCCCCAGCGGTAGCCGGAGGCGATCAGGTGATAGTGGGCCCGGGTCACCGCGACATACGCCAGCCTGCGCTCCTCCATCAGGTCGCGCTCGCGGCAGCGCTCGTCGAACGCGGCCAGCTCCTCCTTGCTCAGCCCGGCGAGCCTGGGCAGGTCGGCGGCGTCGCCGCGCAGGGAGTAGGGGAGCTTGCGCGGGTTGTCCGTCCAGCGGCTGTTGGTGACCGGGGTGGCGGGGAACACGCTGCCCGTGGCGATCGTCCCCTTCGAGCTGACGAGCTGCGACAACCCCGGCACCACCACGATCGGCCATTCCAGCCCCTTGGAGGCGTGCACGGTCATCAGCTTGACGCTGTTGCTCTCGCCGACCCGTCCGGCCTCCAGCCCGAACTCCTCGCTCTCGGCCGCCTGCAGGTAGGCCAGGAACGCGCCGAGCGTCGGGTCCTCGGAGTCGCCCGCGAACCTGGACGCCGCGTCGAGGAACGCGTCGAGGTCGGCCCGCGCCGCGAACGCGCTCACCGTGCCGCTGCGCGCGGCCACCTCGACGTCGAGACCGAGCCGCCGCTCGACCTCGGAGATCAGGTCGGGCAGCGGTTGCGCGGTGTGGGCTCTGAGCTGGCGCAGTTCGTGGGCGAGCGCGACGAGCCTGGTGCGGGCCAGCGGCGAGAAAGCCTCCAGCCACTCCTCCCTGTCAGGCAGCTCGTCCAGCGCGTCGACCAGGCTGCCGCGCTCCTCCGCCAGGTCGGCCACCACCTGGTCGAGCGGGTCGTCCTCGCGGTGGCTCTCGCTCAGCTCGCGGGCCAGGTCTCGCGCGCGCTCCCCCAGCACCCGCAGGTCGGCGGGGCCGATGCGCCAGCGCGGCCCGGCCAGCAGCCTGGCCAGCGCGTCGCCGGCCGTGGCGTCGTAGAGGACGCGCAGGGTGGCCACGATGTCGCTGACCTCGGGCACGGTGAGCAGGCCGCCGAGGCCGACCACCTCGACCGGGATGTCGCGATCCTCGAGCGCCCTGCGCAGGGCCGGGAACTGCGAGCGCTTGCGCGCCAGGATCGCGACGTCCTGGGGTTGCACGGCGAGCGTCTTCTTGCGCTCCTGCTCGCCCCAGGGCATGCCGTCGGGGGCGACCTCCTGGCCGAGGATCCTGGCGATGCCGTCGGCGATCCACGCGGCTTCGTCCTCGGCGGTCTCGTGGAAGGCGCACGTGACGCGGCCCCGGTCGACACGGTTGGGGCCGGGGACGAGGACCGGCACCTCGCGGGCCTCCATGCGCAGCGGGAGCTGGACGCGGGCGGCGACGTCGAGGACGCGGTCGCCGTTGCGGAAGCTGACGCTGAGCTGGCGGACCGGGGCAAGATCGCCCGAACTTGTCCGGAAATCTCGGGAAAAGCGGCGAAGGTTGCCGGAGGACGCGCCGCGCCAGCCGTAGATCGACTGGCAGGGGTCGCCCACGGCGGTCACCGGATGGCCCCCGCCGTAGAGGGAGCGCAGCAGCACGAGCTGGGCGTGGCTGGTGTCCTGGTATTCGTCGAGCAGCACCACGGAGAAGCGGGCGCGCTCGATCTCGCCGACCTCCTTGTGACCGGAGGCGATCCTGGCGGCCAGCGACATCTGGTCTCCGTAGTCGATGACCTCGCGGCGGCGCTTGAGCAGTTCGTACGCCTCCACCAGCGGCAGCAGCTGCTCCCTGGCCTCCTGGACGCCGAGCGGCCTGCGCTGCGCGAGCGTGGTGCGGCCGGGCAGCGCGGCGAGGCGGTCCTTCAACCACCCGCCCAGCCGCCTGACGTCGGAGGGCGAGCGCAGATGCTCCGACAGCTCGCCCGCCAGTTCCAGCACGGCGGCCGTGACCGACGGCGGCCCCAGCTCGATCTTGTCCATCGGCCCGTCGTACATCGCCACCACCCGCGACGCGAGCTGCCACGACACGGCGGGCGTGACCAGGCGCATGGTCGGCTCCAGCCCTTCGCGCAGCGCGTGGTCGGTCACCAGGCGGGAGGCGTAGGCGTGGTAGGTGGACACGGTGGGCTCGTTGTCGAGCGCGCCCGGCTCGACCAGGCCTGCCTCCGCCAGGCCGGACAACCGCTCCCTGACCCTCGTGGCCAGCTCGGCCGCGGCCTTGCGGGTGAACGTCAGGCCGAGCACGTTCTCCGGCTTGACCAGGCCGTTGGCGACCAGCCAGACCACGCGGCCGGCCATCGTCTCGCTCTTGCCTGAGCCCGCGCCCGCCATCACGACGGTCGGCTCCAGCGGCGCCTCGATGACCGCGCCCTGCTCGCGGGTGGGGGGCAGGATGCCGAGCTTGCCGGCGAGTTCGGCCGGGGTCAGCACACCTGGCCCCCGTTGTCGTTGACCGGGCAGCTCGCCCTGGCCGCGCAGGTGCGGCAGCCGTCGTTGACCTTGGCCTGGAAGAACGGGCCCGACATGCCGGTCGCCACGGTGTCGACCAGATCCGCGGCCCAGCCGGGGTCGCGGTCGTCGGCCAGCGCGCCCTGCCGCTGCTCCAGCGCCTCCTTCTTGCCCGCCGCCTTGCCCAGCTGCACCAGCGCGGCGCCGCCCGGCTCGGTCATGCCGTGCCGGGCGAACGCGCCGAGCAGCGCCGCGAGCTGGTAGACGCCCAGCTGCGGATGGCGGTCGAGATCACCCGCCTTGGGTTTGGCGCCGCCGGTCTTGAGGTCGATGATGACCGCGCGATTGCCGGAGTCGCGCTCGACCCGGTCGACCCGGCCCTTGATCTGCACGCCGTCGGAGATCATCGCGGTGAACGCCTCCTCCAGCGCCACCAGCTCGCGTGGATTCTCCTTGTGCCAGCGCAGGAACTTGCCGATCATCTGCTCGGCGACCTGGCGCTGCTTGCGGTTGTACCAGACGCCGCCGAAGTCGAGATCGTTCCAGACCTGGTCGAGGCGGTCGCCGAGGAGATCCTCGCTGGGCAGGTCGGTGGCCGCCAGGACGGCCAGCGCGTGGATCACGTTGCCCAGGCCCTGGGCGGTGCTGGTGCCCGCGGCCCCGACCGCCGTCTCCAGGAGCCAGCGCAGGCCGCACTTGGTGAAGCTCTCGACCGCCGACGGCGAGATGCTGACGACCCCGTCGGGCCAGCTCAGGGCGCGATCGTCGGAGATGGGGGTGAGGGCGTACCAGTCGTTGGGGTGGGCTCCCTGAACCCCCGCGGCGGCCAGGCGGGCGAGCTGGCTCGCGGCTTTCCTGCGCATCTTCGCCGGCTTGGTGGGGTCGGTCACCGCGCTGCGCAGGTCGGCCACGAGCGCGGACATGGTGAGCCAGCGGGCGCGGTCGTCGATCGTGGCCGTCTCCACCGCGCCCGGCATCAGCTCGCTCAGGAACCTGGACGGCCGTTCGTCGGTGTCGTCGCCGCCCACGGCCGTCACCACGAGCCTGCGCCTGGCCCTGGTCGCGGCCACGTAGAACAGCCTGCGCTCCTCGGCCAGCAGCTTGGAGGCCAGCGAGGCGGCGCTCGGCTCGGCGCCCTCGACCACCTCGACGAGGTCTTCGACGCCGAGGAGCGACCCGCGCAGGCGCAGATCGGGCCAGACGCCCTCCTGCACGCCCGCGACCACGACGACGTCCCACTCGAGGCCCTTCGAGCGGTGGGCGGTCAGCACGCGTACGGCGTCGCCGTCGGGGGCCCGGTCGGCCAGCGTGTCGCCGGGGATCTCCTGGGCGGCCAGGTCGTCGATGAACACCTCGGGGCCCGCCTTGGGCATGCGGTCGACGAACCGTGCCGCGTGGTCGAACAGCGCCACCACGGCGTCGAGGTCGCGGTCGGCCTGCGCGCCCCTGGGGCCGCCCGCCAGGCTCAGATCGGTCCAGCGCGCCCCCAGGCCGCTGCTCTGCCACACGGCCCACAGGAGGTCTTCGGCGGTGCCCTCCTGCTGTGCGGCCTCCCTGGCGGTGGCGAGGAGCCTCGCGACCCGCTCGGCGGGCAGGGCGATGTGGGGCTCGACGCGGGTGAGCTCGCGCACGTCCTGCACGGCGGCGACGAGCAGCTCGCCGGACGAGCGCGCCGCTAACGGCCGCTCGTCGTCGCCGGCGCCCGCCTCGCGCAGCGCGGCCACGGCGTCGTTCTCGGCGATCTTGAGAGCGCGGCGGAGGCGGCGTACGCCGATCATGTCGGTGCCGCCGAGCGGGCCCGTCAGCAGCTCCTCCGCCACCGGCTCGTCGAGCTGGGCCGGGTCGAGCGCGACCCGCAACATCGTGAGCAGCGGGCGCACGCCGGGCTCCTGGGCGATCGGCACCTCGTCGCCCGCGATCATCGTCGGCACGCCCGCGTTGACCAGAGCCCGCCTCAGCAGCGGCACCTGGCGTTTGGCCGAGCGGACCAGCACCGCCATCCGGCGCCACGGCACGCCGTCGATCAGGTGGGCCCGCCGCAGGGTGTCGGCCACGATGGCGGCCTCCTGGCTGGTGCTGTCGGCCAGCAACACCCGCACGTCGCCGGCCTCGGCGTCGGGGAGCGGCGTCAGGTCGCGGTGGTCGTGCTCGTGCCCGTAGGCGTGGTCGGGCATGGGGGCGACCGGCAGCCGGGCGGCGACCCGGCGCGAGGCCTCCAGCAGGTCGGCGCCGCTCCTGCGGCACACCCGCAGCGCCAGCACCGGCGCGGGGCGGCCGTCGCGGGCCGGGAATCGCTCGGGGAACTGCATGATGCCCTGCACGTCGGCGCCCCTGAAGCCGTAGATCGACTGGTCGGGGTCTCCCACCGCGACCAGGTCGCGGCCGTCGCCCGCGAGCTGGGCGAGCAGCAGCTCCTGAGCCGGGTCGGTGTCCTGGTATTCGTCGACGAACACCACGTCGTGCGCGGCCCGCTCGCGCGCCAGCACCCCAGGCCGGGCCAGCAGCGCCGAGGCGGCCCTGACGAGCTCGGCGTAGTCGTAGGTCTCCTCGGGGTCGAGGTCGAACCTGTCCTGGTAACGCTCGGCGAACCGGCCGGCCGCCGCCCAGTCGGCGCGCCCGTGCCGCCGGCCGAGCGCGACGAGGCGCTCGGCGTCGAGGCCGCGCTCGTTGGCCCGCGACAGGAAGTCGCGCAGCTCCTCGGCGAACCCGCGGGTCTTGAGCGGCTCGCGCAGCGACGGCGGCCAGTCGAGCGCGCCGTTCTCCAGCTCGCCGTGGAGCAGGCGGCGGATCTCCAGGAGCTGCTCGGGACCGGTGAGCAGGCGCGGCGGAGGCTTGCCTTCGAGCACGGCCTCGCGGCGCAGGAGGGCGTAGGCGTAGGAGTGGAAGGTGAGGGCGAGCGGGGTGCGGGTGGTGCGGCGCAGGCGGGCGGTGACGCGCTGGCGCAGCTCCTCGGCGGCCTTCCTGCTGAAGGTGAGGATGAGCACCCGCTCGGGGTCGAGACCCCGCCGCTCGATCCGGTCGACGACGCTCTCCACGATCGTGGTGGTCTTGCCGGTGCCGGGCCCGGCGAGGACGAGGAGGGGGCCGCTTTCGTGCTCGACCACGGCACGCTGGTGCTCGTCGAGCACAGGAGGCACAACAGGTCCGCCGTTGCCGCGACGCACCAGCCGCCAGGTCTGACCACTCACAACACTAGATTCCACCAGACCACAGGGGTAGATCGTGCCGACTTGCCCGGTCTCCTCGCGCGATCCGCCTACCGTATCGAGGCAAATATCCAGATCCCCGGCGACACGCCGCCCCGCCGTTCGCTCCGGGCTTCACCCTGCCTACGGAGAGTGATGTCCAGTAACCTGGAGTCATGCGCTGGCTGGTCCGCTCCGAGACGTCGCTCTACTCCGACGAGTGGCTGGACCTCAGGGTCGCCGACGTGGAGTTGCCCGACGGGCGCCACCTCGACCACCGGCTCGTCCGCACCGCGCCCGGCGCGGGGGTCGTCGTCACCGACGGCCACGACCGGGTGCTGCTGATCTGGCGGCACCGCTTCATCACCGACACCTGGGGCTGGGAGATCCCGCTCGGGCGGATCGACGAGGGCGAGATGCCGATCGCGGCGGCGGCCCGCGAGGTCGAGGAGGAGACCGGATGGCGGCCAGGCCCGCTGCGCCCGCTGCTGTCCGTCCAGCCGTTCAACGGGCTCTCCGACAGCCTGCACCACGTCTACCGCGCCGAGTCGGCCACCCGCGTCGGGCCGCCCGCCGATCCGTCGGAGGCCACGCGTGTGGAGTGGCTCCACCTCTCCCTGATCCGCGGGCTCATCGCCGACGGGGAGATGGTCTGCGGCACCAGCGTGGCGGCGCTGCTCTACCTCCTGGTGGAGCACACCCCCCACGGTGGCGCGGCACGGCCGCCCGCCGAGCCCGCGCACGATCCCGGCAGGCGCCTCCTCCTGCCGGACCTGCCCGACCTCTTCTGACGGCCGGGCCGCCCCCGTCAGGGGAAGAGGTGGTCAACCACGCGCGCCGTGGCCTTGCCGTCGTCCTTGGGCGCGAACGTGGCGCGGAAGGCGTCGTAACGGTCCGCGTGTGCCGCCGCCACCTCGTCGATCGACCTCAGCGCGTCGATCACCTCGGCCGACGTCGACAACACCGGCCCCGGCGCCAGCTCGGACAGGTCGAGGTAGAGGCCCCGCTTCGACGAGTATTTAGCCAGGTCGTAGCCGTAGAACACGATCGGGCGGCCGGTGCAGACGAAGTCGAACATGACCGAGGAGTAGTCGGTCACCAGGACGTCGGTCACCAGTAGCAACTCGGCGATGTCCGGATATGTGGTGACGTCGCGGGCGATGTCGGGGACAGCGGGCATCGCCTGCATCGGGTGGGCACGTACGAGGATCTCGTGGTCGGCGCCCAGCGCCTCCCTGGCCTTGGCGAGGTCGAGCTTGACCATGGCGTTCTTGCGGTCGTAGTCACGCCACGTCGGCGCGTACAGGACCACCCGCTTGCCCGGCGCCAGCCCGAGACGCTCGCGGACCGCCGCCGCGAGAGCGTCGCGGTCGGGCGAGGTGAGCACGTCGTTGCGGGGCAGGCCGCTCTCCAGCACCTCGCCCTTGTAGCCGAACGCCTTGCGCAGCACCGGCGTGGCCCACGGCGACTGCGACAGCAGCAGGTCCCAGCCGCGCACCTCCGCCGCCTGCCGATACCAGATCGGCGGCTTCGGGTCGCGCTGCATGTGGGGCTGGTCGTTGCCGAGGTGCTTGGCCGGGGTGCCGTGCCAGGTCTGCACCACGACCTGGTCCTCGCGGGCGCGGAACCACGTGGGCAGGAACGCGTTGGTGATGATGTGGCGCGACCTGGCCAGCGCCGCGTGGTGCTCGCGGCTGCCGGCACGCACGACGGTCGCGCCGCCCTCCGGCACGAACGCGCCGTCCTTGACGATCCAGATGTGCTCGCGGTCGTCGCCCCGCCGCAGCCGCTCCTCGTAGATGGCGCGGACGCTGTCGGCGTACAGCCGCCCGTCGTTGACGACGTAGGTGGTCGCGTCCGTCAGCGGCTCGGTGCGCTGGGCCGGGTAGAACACGCGGCGCAGCACGTGGGTGCCCGCCACGCCGCGCTCGTCGGCGGGCCGGTCCTCCTCGACCGTCACCACCGGCACGTCGAACCGCGTGGAGATCATCCGGTATGTGCGCCCGTCGAACGTGCGCGGATCCTCGTCGAACCCCGGCAGCGCGGCGTGGCCGACGCGCAACGGCACGATCTCACCCGACGGGTGGCGCAGCGACATGTTCCAGGTGCCGGACGCCAGCGGCACGGCATCGCCGAAACGGTCCATGGCCGCCGGCTCGACGCGTACGGTGAACGCGTCGCCGGACCGCTCCATGGGGATCCAGTAGGACAGCCCTGACCTGTGCCGCAACGTGAGCGTGCGGGGGCCCGGCGCGTCGGGATAGTCGCCGCGCAGGACGAGCACCGGCCCTTCCCAGGCGGCCGAGGTGATCACCGGCCGGGTGCGGTGGGCGGAGACGACGACACGGTCGCGCCGGTCGCCGAGCACGGTGATCTCGCGGTCGCCCACGGTCGTGCGGGTGCCCGGCAGGTCGGCGAGCATGACCGACGCGGCGGGGTCTCCCTTGGGCTCGACCCAGAGCCGCCGGCCGTCCTTCTCCTGCAGCAGCGCCGGCACGGCCAGCCCGACGACGACCTGCGTACCGTCGCCCGAGGGCGTGAAGTCGGCGGCGATGCGGTGGCCGCCCAGCCTGGCGTGGCCCTTGGTCACCGTACGTCCGGGCAGGGAGATCCTGAGCTCGAGGCGCTCGCCGTCGACGGACACGCCCTTCAGTTCGGCCCGGTTGGGCTGGAGCACGATCTGCAGCGCCCTGTCGGACGTCCAGACCGGCCTGGCCCACCAGCCGGGCTTCAGCCGGCGCCCGGCCGGCCGCTCCGCCCTGCCGATCGAGAAGCCGCGCAGCAGGCCGGTGGCCCGCGCTCCCCGGCTCCAGAACACGATCTCCGCGCGCCATGTCGTGGCGTCGGGCACGGAGGGGCGGTGGCGCATCCGGCGGCGCACGGCGGACACCGCGCCGCGCACGGCGCCGCGCCAGCGCAGCGACCACGGGCTGAGCTCCGCGGTGAATCCGGACCAGTCGTAGTTGCAGCCGGGCTCGCGCGCCCCGTGGGTGGCCTCGGGGGCGAGGACCCGGCGCGTGCGCATGCGGATGGGCGGCAACCACCGGGGGCCGCGCAGCACCACGGTCGCCCAGTTGAACCTGCGGCTGCGTACGGACAGGCCCGCCAGGTAGGCGAAGCCGGTGACGCGCAGCTTGCCGTCGACCCAGACGATGTCGTCGATGTGGGTCACCGGGACCAGGTCGGAGCGGCGCAGCCGGAGCAGGTCGGACGGCAGTTCGTCGCTGAAGGGCAGCTCGGCGTACCAGCGCAGGCCCTTGCGGATGCGCTTGGACGGCTCGGCCGCCGCGGCCACGACCGTGGTGAGCGTCTCGCCCTCGACGAGCTCCTCGTCGGGGCGGTGCTCGATCAGGTGGCAGATGACGCGGCGCGCGACCGGCAGGTCACGTTTGACGCGCGCGTCGACGCCCGCCAGGTAGGGGCGGATGAGCTGGAGCATCTCGCGCCGGCGCGCCGCGCCGCGTTTGACCGCGAGATCCATGCGGTTCCCCAGGGGGCCGCTCAGCACCTCGGTGTCGAACGCCGCGTCGCGACCGCCTGGACCGACCGCTCGCATGACCGCTTCGAGAGGCTCGCCACGATCACAAAGATCTTGGACAGCCTTCAGGCGGTCGGCGAGCGAATCGCCGCCCTGGCTTTGGGCTGTAACGCCGGTGGCCATAGGGAGGCACCGCCTTTCGGGCCGCCATCAGTGTTCTGCCCATGGTAATGCGCGTCACATGTCACAGAATCGCCCGTTCGGCGAAAGTGCTGGTCAGGCCGCTTACTGAAAATCCGCTGAACGCCCGTCCCAGCGGGCCAGCCGCATGTCGACCCGCTCGCCGCGCAGCGGAGTGCCCTCCTCGCGCCAGTGGGCCAGGCATCTCCGCAGGTGGTCAGGGGCGGCGCCGCTGCCGTCCGCGTGCACGACCCGCCACCACGGCACGCCGCCACCCCACGTCGACATCACCGCGCCGACCTGACGCGGACCGCCCTCGCCGAGGTATTCGGCGATGTCGCCGTAGGCCATGACCCTGCCCGGCGGGATGCGCTCCACGAGATCGAGCACCTTCTCCGCGAACGGGTTCATGGAGTCCATGAGGCCGGCCCGGCGTCGATGATCTCGTCGAACTTGCCGATCTCCACCGTGCCGCCGCCCGCCTCGACCTCGATGACGCCGTCACGCAGAGCGTAGACCTCGCCGTCCTCGCCCACGAGCCGGGCGCCGAGCGCGGCCGACAACCGCAGGAGCTGTGCCACCTGCCAGTCGGAGCCCGGCTCGCCGATCAGCTGGTCGTCCCAGCGTGCCACCGCGTGCACGGCGCCCCCGTGACCGGCCACGATCTCGTCAGATCCGCGCAGCTCGAAACCGGCCGGAGCGATGGCCTTCGCGAGCTCCGCGAAGGCGAGTGGTGACTCACGCACCACCCGCAGCTCGTATCCCATGACGGGGGACCATAGCGGATGTTCACTCCTCCCGTCGTACGGAGCCTTTCACTCCTTGCGCTGATTGAGCATGATGATCGCGCCGCAGAACGCCACCAGCGCCACCAGCACGCCGCCGCCGTACAACAGCAGGCGGAGCGGGTCGGGCCCTGGAGGCGCCGGGACGGGTGAGTCCTCGCCCTCCCCGAAGTGGTCCATCCCCGGCACGACGCTGCGTTTCGCGCCACTCAGGCTTCCGGCGGCGTTGAGCGCGGCCGCCGCGTCGACCACGCCGAACCCCGTCTGGTCGTCGTAACCGGCGGCGGGCCGGCCCCTGGCGCTCGACGACAGCGCCTGGGCCACCTGCTCGGGCCGCATCTTCGGATAGCGCGACTTGATCAACGCGGCCACGCCCGCCACGAGCGCGGCGGCCGAGCTGGTGCCCTGCGACATCTCGTAGCCGCTCTTGCGCTTGACCACGGGCACGCCGACGCCGGGCGCCGCCACCAGCACCGACAGGTTGTCGCTGCTGAACGTCGCCCGCCTGCCCTGCCTGTCGGTGGCCGCCACGCCGATGACGCCCGGGTAGCCGGCGGGGAAGCTCCAGTAGGAGGTGTCCTCCTTCTTGGCATAGTCGGTCTGGCCGTCGTTGCCCACGGCGGCCACCAGCACGACGCCCTTGCCGAGCGCGTAGGAGACGGCCTCGCGCTCGGACCTGAGCGGGCCGTAGGAGCCGATCGACATGCTGACGACCTGGGCGCCGTGGTTGGCGGCGTAGCGCAGGGCGCGGGCCAGCGGGCTCTCCCGCGAGCGCCCCTCGTCCGGCGCCGGCGTGACCATCGTGGGCTCCTCGTCGGTGACCAGGGGCAGCGAGAGGATGCGCGCGGCCGGGGCGACGCCGGTCAACCCGTCGTCCTCGCCCGAGCCGGCGATCAGCCCGGCCATGGCGGTGCCGTGCCTGCCCGGCGACACCTCGCGGCTCACCGCGCCCGAGGTCATGTCGGGGCCGGCGGTCACGCGGCCCTTGAGCTCTTTGACCTCGCCGTCCACCGCGCTGTCCACAACGGCGACGGTGACGCCCGCGCCCTTGGTGACCGACCACGCCCGCTCGATGTTGAGCGCGTCCAGCACCCACTGCTGCTGGTCGCGTACGGGGTCGGCGGCGGGCCCTGCCAGGACGAGCAGCGCGGCCGTGAGCGTGCGTACGGCGTTCAGCACACGTTCCCCTGGGTACAGGGCGGCACCTTGGGCGGGTCCGCCAGGAAGTAGGCGATCTGGTTGCCGACCGACTTGGCCGTCGGCCACAACTCACTGTGCAGGATCTCCTCGGGCGGGACCGCGGCCCTGGCGCGCCCGTCGGCGTAGCCCGCCGTCGAGAACACGATGTACGGCCCCGCGCCCACCCAGCCGGTGCGCTGGCGCTGCTGAGGGCCGAAGCGTTCGGTCACCGTGCCGGGGAAGGCGACCGGCAGCACGCCGACACGGTCGTCCTTGGTGAGCTCGTCCGTCGCCGAGACCCTGGACTCCTCGTCCTCCAGCACGGCGACGCCGACCGTGATGACAAACGCTGCCGTCTGGTCGGTGTACGTGGCCCGCAGCATGGTGACGCAGCCGTGGTTGCGCAGCACCCCGGCCACGGAGGCGTCCACGCCCTTGCCGCAGTCGGTCTCCGGTGCGATGCCGACGCGCCTTGCGTACTGCTGGGCGCGGTCGAGGCCGACGTACTTCACCTCTTCCGGGAAGACGCCCGTGGCCGGCCACGCCTGCCAGCGCCTGGCGATCTCCTCGTCTTTGTACTGGTTCTGCTCGGCGGCGGTCAGCGGGCGCGAGCGGGTCTCGGCGACCAGCCCGACCGTGCCCAGCAGCACGACGATGGCCGAGACGGCGAGGATGACGCCGAGCAGCACGACGAAGATGCGCCGGTAGCGGATGCCCTGCCTGAGGTCCTCCATCTGGGCGCGCTGCCGGGCGGCCGTGCGCGTGCGGGAATTGGCCGCGGGCCATGCGCGGACGCGTGACCTGCGGCCGGTCGCGGCGCCGAGCGGGTTGCTCCGTCGCTGCGTGGCCTCTCCCCCGGCGCGCGGAAGCCCTGAGGTCGTCCTACGTGCCTTCACCACCGCCTCGTTCCCGCGTTCGCTTGTCTATTTCGTCCCCCTAAGTAGGCGGATCATGCCTCTTGTGAGCTCTGCGCCCGACGTACGCGCCTGACCAGGACGAAGATGACAGCCAGGGACAGAAGCGCACCGGCGCCCGCCGCGGCGGCGATGGCGGAGTAGAGCGTCACCTGCCGCTGGTCCCTGGTGATGACCTTGACGGGGCCCGCGTCGCCGCCGGCCAGCGGCTTGGCCGGGTCGTGGGCCTCGGCGCCGGTTGCGGTCTCGGTGTGCCCGGCGAGCTTGCCGGCCTCGGCCAGCGCCCTGGCGGCGTTCACGACGCCGAAGCCGGTGGCGGTGTCGTAGCCGCCGGGCGGGCGGTCGGTGGCGCCGGTGGAGAGGGCTCGGGCGACGAGCGGCGGCGACATATCCGGATATTTCGCTTTAATGAGGGCGGCTACCCCGGACACCAGCGCGGTCGCCTGGGAGGTGCCCCTGCCGACCCAGTATTCGCCGCCAGGGCCCGCGCCCATGATGTCCACGCCGGGCGCTGACACCAGCACCGAGGAGTTGCGGTTGGAGAACGCGGCCCGCCGCAGCCGCCGGTCCGTCGCCCCCACCGAGACGACCCCGGGGAACGCCGCCGGGTAGGAGTAGGGTGCGAAGTCGCCGTCGATCTTGTTGTCGCCGTGGTTGCCGGCGGCGGCCACCAGCACGACACCCTTGGAGATGGCGTAACGGATCGCCGCACGCTCCTGCCGGGTCGCCAGCTCTTTGGAGATCGACATGTTGATCACGTCTGCTCCCTCGTCCACCGCGTAGCGAATGCCACGGGCCACCACGTTCTCGAAGCGCTCGGCGGAGTTGAACTCCCGGAAACCGGGCTCTTCATCCTCGAGGATGACCCTTACCGACAGTACGTGTGCTTCGGGCGCGACGCCGATGATCCCCCGTTTTCCCTCGGGCCCGTGGCCGTGCCCGGCGATCAGCGAGGCCATGTACGTGCCGTGCAACCTGCGCGGAGTCACGCCTCGCGGGTTTGCGCCCTCAGTGAAATCCTTCCCCACGCGCACCGAGCCGACCAGGTCACGATGGCGCCGGTCGACACCGGAGTCGAGCACGGCCACCAGCACCCCCGCACCCCTGCTGGTGCGCCACGCCTTGGTGAGGTCGAGCGTCTCGATCACCGCCTGCTGGCCGCCCCGCACGTCGTCGGCCCAGACGGGCGGCATCCCGAGCAGCAACGACCCCAGCGCCGCCACCACCGCGCCTCGCCTCAGCACGGCCCCGCCTCTGCCCCGCCTCAGCACGCCCACTCCTTGGCCGTGCAGTCGGGCATCCGTGGCGTGCTCAGCCTCGACAACACGCGCTCGGAGATCTCTGCGGCGAAGGCGAAGATGGCGGGCCGCTGCTCGCCCACGGTGCCGGCGGGTCGCCCGGTCACCTGGCCGGCGGTGGTCAGCACGAGATAGGGGCCCGCCTGGCGCACCGAGCCCGCCTGGCGCACGGCAGGAGTGAACCGGTCGGCCACCGTGCCGCGAAAGGCCAGCGGCCGCAGCCCGGGCTCGGGTTCGCCGTTGTCGGAGAAGGCGGACTTGGCCTGCAGAGCACCCCGCTCGTCGCGCATGGCCACGATGCCGATCGTCACGAGCACCCCGCGCAGCGCGTCGATGTAGGTCGCCCGCAGCACGCCCCGGCAGCCCTCCGTACGCAACGCCGTGGCGGCCTCGGCGTCCACGGAGTCCGCGCAGGAGGTGTGCGGCGAGATGCCTATCCTCCTGGCATGCTCTCGCCCGCCCTGCTCAGCGGCGTAGGCCAGCGTGGTGGGGAAGATGCGGCCCGTGGGCCAGGCGCGCCAGCGTTCGGCGATCTCGCGCTGGGCCGCCGCGTGCAGCTCGGCCGTGCTCGGCCCGCGGGTCAGCTCCGTGCCCGCCGCGCTGCCGGCCACCCCGGCGGCCACCGCGCAGATCAGCGTCAGCGCGGAGGCCGTCACCAGGGTGGGCCAGGGGCGTGCGGAATCCACGGCGAGCGCCCCTTTGAGACCGTCAGTAGCTGGGCAGGCTCGGGTCGACCGTCTTGACCCAGCTCAGCACGCCGCCGCCGACGTGGACGGCGTCGGAGAAACCGGCGTCCTTGACGACCGCCAGCGCCTCGGCCGAGCGCGCGCCCGACTTGCAGTGCAGCACGATCTTCTTGTCCTGCGGCAGCTTCTCCAGGGCCGAGCCGTTGAGGAACTCGCCCTTGGGGATCAGCTTGGCGCCGGGGATGGAGACGATCTCGTACTCGTTGGGCTCGCGGACGTCGACGACGTAGATGCTCTCGCCGCGGTCCATCATGCCCTTGAGCTCGAGCGCCGTGATCGTGGAGCCGCTGGCGGCCTCGGCGGCCTCGGCGGAGACCGCACCGCAGAACGCCTCGTAGTCGTCGAGCAGCTGCGTGACCGTCGGGTTTTTTCCGCACAGCACGCACTCGGGGTCTTTGCGGACCTTGACGTCGCGGTATTTCATCTCCAGGGCGTCATAGATCATCAGCCGCCCGACCAGCGGGTCGCCGATGCCGGTCAGCAGCTTGATGGCCTCGTTGACCTGGATGGAGCCGATCGACGCGCACAACACGCCGAGCACGCCGCCCTCGGCGCACGACGGCACCATGCCGGGAGGCGGGGGCTCGGGGTAGAGGCAGCGGTAGCACGGCCCGTGCTCGGCCCAGAACACGCTCGACTGCCCGTCGAAGCGGTAGATCGACCCCCAGACGTACGGCTTGCCGAGCAGCACCGCGGCGTCGTTCACCATGTAGCGCGTGGCGAAGTTGTCGGTGCCGTCGACGATGAGGTCGTAGCCGGAGAAGATCTCCATGACGTTTTCCGTGCTCAGCGCCGTGTTGTGGATCACGACGTCGACCAGCGGGTTGATCTCACGGACCGACGCGGCGGCGCTCTCGGCCTTCGGCCTGCCCACGTCGGACTGGCCGTGGATGACCTGGCGTTGCAGGTTGGACTCATCGACCACGTCGAAGTCGATGATGCCGAGGGTGCCGACGCCCGCCGCCGCGAGATAGAGCAGCGCGGGAGAGCCCAGGCCCCCGGCGCCCACACACAGCACCTTGGCGTTCTTCAGCCGCTTCTGCCCCGCCATGCCCACATCGGGAATGATCAGGTGACGCGAGTAGCGGCGCACTTCGTCGACGGTCAGCTCTGCGGCCGGCTCGACCAGCGGTGGCAACGACACTTTCTACGCTCCCGTTTGCAGGGGGTCTTATCTCACCTTGAAACCTAGCTGGCGAGTCGGGCATTCCCCAATCGAGTCTCACCGATCAGACGGCGTGCCTCCGCCGCCACGACCTGCGGTGTCTCCATCATCGCCACGTGCCCGGCCGTGGACAGCAACACCAGCCTGACCTTCCGGAATGTACGGTACGCCTTCGCGGCCATGGCCGGGCGGACCAGACGGTCGTGCCGCCCGTGCACGATCAGGGTCGGCGCCTCGACCTTCGCCGCCTGGCGCCAGAGGTTGTCCTCGCCGAAGCGGAAGTATTCGGCGACGATGCCCCGGGCGGAGGCGATCACGGCCTCACCGGCGTGGGGGAGGTCGTCGCGCCTGCGCTGCTCGTCGACGGCGTCGCGCAGGCGTTCGGGATGGACGGCGTCGGCGTTGGCGTAGACCATGGCGAGCGAGGCGCTGACCCGCTGCTCCGCCGGGAGCAGCCGCATCGTGTTCGCCGCCCACTCACCCAGCTTGGGCAGCGCGGCGGCGGCCACGCGGACGGGACCGTACCTGGGGAGCAGGTCGGGCAGGGCGGGCGAGATGAGGGTGAGCGAGCGGACCAGGTCGGGACGGCAGGCGGCGACCCTGACGGAGACCGCGCCGCCGAGCGAGTTGCCGAACAGGTGGGCAGGACCCGTCCGCTCCAGCAGACCGATCACGGCCTTGGCGTGGCCCCCGACGGTGTAGTCGCCGTCGGCGGGGACCGGCGAGTGGCCCGCGCCGGGGAGGTCCAGGGCGTGGCAGGTGACCTCGTCCTTGAGCTCGTCCATGAGGTCGGTCCAGTTGGTCGCCGAACCCGCCAGCCCGTGCACGAAGACGGCCTGCTCCGTCGGGCCCTCCCTGACCGCGTGCGCGTGCGCCGCGCCCGGCCCCTCGCCATGGGGCGGCCTGGCGGTGGAGGGACCGGCCCAGGTCTCGCCTGGGGCCGGCTGGGTGGATCGGACGTGCACCGAGCCGATCATGCGTCCCGGCCAGTGCGGGACCGGCTCCGCGGTCATCATCGAGCCTCCTTCGTCGCGCTGGGACGTCTCTTCCCCTCTCCTCAACGATAACCACGCCCCCCTGAGGCGACCGGCGCCGTGGGGGCGGGCATGCCAGGCCCGCTGATTCGGACATATCGGCATATATCGCTTTATAGGTATCTAAGGGATCTCATGACAGCCCAAGACTGCGGCAAAAGCCGCCGTTCGCCGTTTATGGCAGGCACGCCTCGGAAAGCATCAGACCAGCGACACCTAGCGTAATCACCAGAGCACTTACCGTTAATGGCGGGATCAACGAAGGGGCGGCGGCGCCGCGCCCATTCGGGCATGCCCGCCGACGACACGATTCGGTGCCGCCGGTTGATCGCGCCATTCCATCGTGTCGGCGAATACGTACACCAGAAATTCGGATCAGGGTATTGCGCTCGCGCGCCCAGGACATCGGAACGCCGGGGCGAGCAGTATCCGCCATTCGTGCTGCGACCCTCTGGGTGGCGGCACAATCGGACATATCATGCCATTTCATTGGATAGATGTTTAAGCCGAGCAATAAGATTGTTAATGCACAGCAAAATAGGGTGATTCCTGTTTGCCCGCCCACGGCCCCGGAAATGACTTTCCACGGATGACTCTTCAGCAGCCGTCCAAGACCTGTTTTCAGGTAACCCGGAAACGTCGAGAACGGGGCAACCGATCCTTTAGGGGGAAAACGCAATGCCCAAGCTCAAGAGTGTTATCGCAGGCCTCGCCCTTAGCACGGCGATGACCGGCGGCGTGGTCGGCCTGGGCGCGACCAGCGCCGAGGCCAACACCCCGGTCCGCACCGGCCCGTCCGTCGTCACTGGGGACGACGGCGGCTGGGGCTGGGGCTGGGGACACCGCCGTCACCACCGCCAAAGCTGCAAGCGTCACGGCCACCACGGTGGCGGCTGGGGCTGGGGCTGGGGACACCGCCGTCACCACCGCCAGAACATCTGCGTCGTCATCCGCAATGACAACCGCAACGAGAACGGCGAGCGCCGCCACCGCCACCACAAGCACGACTGGTGACATGACCGTGAAACGATGACGCAGGGATGAACACCCGTTATCCGTGAATGACCGTCGTGCACAGCGACGTGACACGGCCAGCGAATATCGGGCTCATTTCTCCGCATCGCACACGGCACTCCCGGCGAGGGCTCCACTGGCATCGGCCAGGGGGGCCCTCGCTGCATTTGTACGAACATATAGCGGCGGCGGCCATCCCCACAAAAGCCATGCAGGTCTCTACTATCCGGCAAAACTGGACAATTGCGGTTAGTTGGTCCTTGATTCGGATATATGTAGACCACGGATGAATCGCTAGCGAGACATCCGATCCCGCTTCCCGCCGATCCAGGCGATCGCAGGAAATGGGAGAACGGGGCAATCGATCCTTTAGGGGGAAAACGCAATGCCCAAGCTCAAAAGTGTTATCGCAGGCCTCGCCGTCAGCACGGCGCTGACCGGTGGCGTGGTCGCCACGGGCGCGACCACGACCGCTGCCAGTGCCGCCACCCAGGTCAGCGCGGGCACGTCCGTCCTGGCGGGCAGTAACTGCCACAAGCGCCGCTGCGGTTGGGGCTGGGGCCGCTGGGCCAGAGGGGGCGGCTGGGGCAAGTGGGGCCGGAACCGCCACCACGGCCACGGCCGCATCCGGATCGTCATCGTCAACCGGAACCACAACGTCAACCGCTTCGACCACGACCGGTTCAGGTGATCGGGCTCACGCCATAGTCTGAGCCCGGTGGCGCGCTCCCTGCGCCACCCCCGGGGTCCGCCACGGCGATGAACTCCGGTTCACCACAGAGTGCCCGCATTCGCGGCGACCGACGTCCTCCTTCCGGGAGTCTCGACGTCCACCCAGCGGATGCGGGCACTTCACGTTCCTCGTACCGACCTCCCGGGAGCCTCCTCCTCGCCGACGACGAACACCGGATGGACTGGAGAGCAGGCGCACGGACACACGGGCAGGCGCGCGGACGCACGGGCAGGCGCACGGACGCACCTACCACTGGCGCACGGGCGAGCAGGCCGACGCACGGCGGGCGACCGCACCAGCGGGTCGGGCACGCAGGTTGTGGTCATCGCCGCATGAGTCACCCGGTCAAACATCACGTCCCTCAAGATCCACCGCGCACGCTGCGTCCCGCCTCGCCTCGGGGGCCGTGCTTTTCGGCGCCTCCGCTCCGCACCGTGCCTCGCCCGTGCCGCGGCGACCATGCCCCGCGTACTCCGGAACCGTGTCTCGCCGGTGCTGCGGCGACCATGCCCGGCGTACTCCGGAACCGTGTCTCGCCGGTGCCGCGGCGACCATGCCCCGCGTACTCCGGGACCATGCCCCCGCTGGAGGCTGGCCGGGGCACCGCCGACCGTGCCACCGGTCCGCGCGGCCGGCATGCCCGCCGGCGCATGCCGCCATGCCCGCCGGCGCATGCCGCCATGCCCTCCGCTGAGGGCTGCTGCAGTGGAGGCGTTGACAGCGGTGGTGAAGGCGGCGGCACGGGTCAAGCAGGGCGCTGTGGATCAGCTGGAGCGGCGGGGAACTGGCTCAGGCGGCGACTGGCCGGATGTGGTGGCTGCGGTCAGAGTATGGCGGCGGGGAACGGGCGTGTGGGGAGGCTGCCGGTGGGGTGGGGATGGCGGACATGGTGGGGTGAGGGACAGCGGGGAGATGTGGGTGGCGGTGGTGAGCGGTCGGTGGCGGGGGTGAGCGCCGGTGGGGCGGCGGCGGGAAAGTCGAGTGCCCGCATTTGTGGGAGGACGTCGTTGTCTACGGAGAGATGACGTCGATCCCGTCAATGCGGGCACTCTTTCCCATGTAGGAGTACATC
Source organism: Nonomuraea sp. B5E05 (assembly GCF_039880665.1). Classification (NCBI taxonomy): domain Bacteria; kingdom Bacillati; phylum Actinomycetota; class Actinomycetes; order Streptosporangiales; family Streptosporangiaceae; genus Nonomuraea; species Nonomuraea sp. B5E05. The sequence continues at coordinate 272,966 of NZ_JBDPMJ010000011.1, read as the reverse complement.
GCATTCAGCGGACTCCTACAGTGGCGCAGGGAAATTGCGCCACGGGCTCAGACCATGAGCGAGCCGATCACCTGAACCGGTCGTGGTCGAAGCGGTTGACGTTGTGGTTCCGGTTGACGATGACGATTCGGATGCGGCCGTGGCCGTGGTGGCGGTTCCGGCCCCACTTGCCCCAGCCGCCCCCTCTGGCCCAGCGGCCCCAGCCCCAACCGCAGCGGCGCTTGTGGCAGTTACTGCCCGCCAGGACGGACGTGCCCGCGCTGACCTGGGTAGCGGCACTGGCAGCGGTCGTGGTCGCGCCCGTGGCGACCACGCCACCGGTCAGCGCCGTGCTGACGGCGAGGCCTGCGATAACACTTTTGAGCTTGGGCATTGCGTTTCCCCCTAAAGGATCGATTGCCCCGTTCTCTGTGCTCCCGGATAACCGGCAGATACCGGAATGACGGGAAGCGGCACGGATTCACCATTAGCGGCTCATCCGCATGCTGCATCTAACCGAGACAATCTCCATCTAACTGGAATTAGCAAGCCTTTTCCGACCGCAGACATCGTCATGGCTGTTACGCCATGAGCCATGCAATAGAACTCTTGGCCCACCACTTACAAGAAGGCAGCGAGGGCCCCGCGACGGAAGCCGGCAGAGCCCTCACCAGTGATTGCCGTAGAGGCACGCAGAAACAAAGCTCAGGACCGGCCCGTGCGATGAATGCACGGGCCGTTCCCGAGGGCCGAGATTTCACCCGGTCAATTCCCGCTCCCCGCGAGCGGCGACCGCACGTGAAAGACGACTGCTCATTTCTTCGCCGTCCGGCGGGTCACCTTACTCGTCTTCTGCAGGAGTGGCGGTGATGGTGATCGTCGGAGTCGGAGTCGGGCGCGGGAACCTGTTGATGTTGCGGTTCCTGTTGTGGACCTTCACCCTCACGTGCGTCTTCTGGCGGTGGTGACGGCGCCATCCGCAGCGCCACCAGCCATGACAGCCACCCGCGACCACGGATGTGCCGGTGCTGACCTGGGTGGCGGCACCAGCGGCGAACGAGGTCGTCGCCGCACCGACGGCGACGACGCCACCGGTCAGGGCCGTGCTGATGGCGAGGCCTGCGATAGCACTCTTGAGCTTGGGCATTGCGTGTTCCCCCTAAAGGATCGATTGCCCCGTTCTCGCGTTTCCCGATAAACAGAAAACAGGCTTGGACGGCTGCTGAAGAGTCATCCACGGAATGTCATTTCCGCCACGAAGGGAGACAAACAGCTATCGCCCCATTTTGCTAGGCATTAACAATGTTATTGCTTCTATTAAACATTTATCCAATGAAATGCTATGAATTATCCGGTTTGTCCGATTCGGTTACTGGTCATGGCGGCGGCTTCATTCCGACTTCCGCGTCGGCCGGCGCACGGCCACGGCCACGGCCTCGGCAGGGTCAGTGGTCCGAGGAGGTCCCTGACGAGCGTGTGTCTGTCCGGGGCGCACCTGCGCGGCGCCCGGGACGCCGGATCCGGCTGGAAGGTTCTCGCCGCCGGCGGAACCGTCCCCAGCCCTCAGTGCCTCCGGGCACAGGACGGAGATGTCAGGTGGTGAAGCCTCGAACCCCGGCGCCGGGGCACGGCCGCGCGCCGTACACGATGGTGCGGTTCGCCGGGGCCAGGGTTCGAACGGTGACATCGCCGGCCGTCGTCTGCCGCCGGCGTCGAGCCACATCCGCTACGCCGCGCCCAGGCGTCCTGCCAGAACGAACCAGGTTCCGCTGTAGAGCGGCCTGCCCCGCCGAGGGCGTCCCTGCAGTAGGACGCGCGCGCCCGGGCGGCTCCCGGGCCTGGGCGGAGCGCTACGCGGACTTGCGGGTCTTACGCTTGGAAGCGGCCTTGTCCTCGTCCTTCGACTTGCCGCCCGCCTTCTTCTGCTTGGCCGGCTCGCCTTCGCGTTCCTTCTTGGCCGCCTCGACGCTCGCCCTCAGCGCGGCCATGAGATCCACGGCCGGCCCCGCTTCTTCCTCCTCGCGGGCGGCGACGACCTCCTTGCCCGCCACCTTCGCCTCGATGACCTGCTGCAGGGCCTCGCGGTACGTGTCGTGATATTCGCTCGGGTCGAAGTCGGACTCCATCGTGGTGATCAGCGACTCGGCCATCTTGAGTTCCTGCGCGCGTACCTCGATGTCCTCTTCCAGGAAGGGGAAGTCGGGTGTGCGGATCTCGTCGGGCCAGAGCATCGTCTCCAGCACGAAGATGCCGTCCCTGACCCTCAGCGTGGCCAGCGACTCCCGCTGGCGCAGGGCCACTTTGACCACCGCCACCTGGCCGGAGCTCTCCAGGGCGTCGCGCAGCAGCACGTACGGCTTCGCCCCCTGCGCGTCGGGCTCCAGATAGTACGACTTGGCGAAGTAGATGGGGTCGATCTGGTCCGCGGGGGCGAACTGGAGCACGTCGATCCGGCGCGAGCTGCTGAGCGGCAGGTCCTCGAAGTCCTCGTCGGTCAGCACGACCACCTCGCCGGTGGCGAGTTCGTACCCCTTGGCGATGTCGGAGTAGGGGACTTCTTCGCCGTCGACCGTGCACACGCGCTTGTACCGGATCCGCCCGCCGTCCTCGCGGTGCACCTGGTGGAACGTCACGTCCTTCTGCTCGGTCGCCGAGTAGAGCTTGACCGGGATGGTGACCAGGCCGAAGGAGATCGCACCTTTCCAGATGCTGCGCATACGCAACTCCTCAGCACTCAACGGCCCACCGATGGGCACATACCCGTCATGGGGCAACCAATGCCATACCCGGTCGAACCGATGTTGGCTGTCCCCGGAGAACTACCCAGCGATCGCGACATGTACGGGCTTGAGGTCAAGTGGGATGGCATCCGGGCTCTCGTGCACATCGAGGACGGCGTACGGGTGACGGGGCGGCATGGGGTCGAGTACACGCGGCGGTATCCGGAACTTTCGGGGTTGATTGCGGCGTTCGGGGTCAAGCACGCGATCATCGACGGCGAGGTCGTGGCGCTGGATCCGCAGGGCCGCCCCAGCTTCATCCGGCTGCAGCACCGGATGCACCTGACCGATCCCGACCCGGCCATGCTGAAACGGTATCCCGTCACGTACATGCCGTTCGACCTGCTCTATCTCGACGGCACGCCCCTCTTCGACCTGCCCTACCGCGACCGCAGGGCACTCCTCGACGAGCTGGACGTCGGCGCGCCCCCGTACTTCCCCGGCGACTCCGACCTGCTGTCGGCCACGTACGAGCAGGGTCTGGAGGGTGTGGTCGCCAAGCGGCTGGACGCGCCCTACCGGCCGGGCACGCGCTCACCGTGGTGGGTCAAGGTGAAGAACCTGAGCACCAGGGAGGTCGTCATCGGCGGCTGGAAGCCGGGCAAGGGCCGCCGGTCCGGCGGGATCGGGTCACTGGTCATGGGGGTGTTCACCGGCACCGGCCTGACGTACGTGGGGCACGTCGGCACGGGGTTCACGGACGCCGTACTGGACGATCTCCACGGGAGGCTGCGCCCGCTGGAGGTCGCGCGCAGCCCGTTCTGCAACGAGGTTCCGTGGCGGAGCCGGTGGGTTAGGCCTGATCTCGTCGGGGAGGTGGCTTACACGATGTGGACCGACGAGCAGCGGCTGCGGCACCCCGTGTGGCGCGGCCTGCGCCCCGACAAGCTCCCCTCGGAGGTGACGCCATGAAGGTGCCGGTCAAGGTCGACGGGCGCGAGCTGGCGCTGAGCAACCTGGACAAGGTGCTCTATCCCGACTACGGCTTCACCAAGGCCGAGGTCATCGACTACTACAGCCGCATCGCCCCCGTCCTGCTGCCGCATCTCGCGGGCAGGCCCCTGACCGTCAAGCGGTTCCCGAACGGCGTCACCGGCCAGTCCTTCTTCGAGAAGAACGCCCCTGACCACACCCCTGACTGGGTCAGGCGGGTCAACCTGCCCGCGCCCGGCAGCACCAAGAACCGCGAGAGCATCGACTTCGCCGTCGTCGAAGACCTGCCCACGCTCGTCTACTACGCCAACCTGGCCGCGCTCGAACTGCACGTTCCCCAGTGGCGCGTCGACGACGACGGCGAGGCGCTGCCGCCCGACACGCTCGTGATCGACCTCGACCCCGGCCCGCCCGCCACGATCGTCGAGTGCTGCCGGGTCGCGCTCATGCTCCGCGAGGTGCTCAAGGACGAAGGGCTCGTCGCGGTGCCGAAGACCAGCGGCAACAAGGGCATGCAGCTGTACGCCGACTGGGACTGCCGCGAGGAGCCCTCCGCCTTCGCCAAACGGCTGGCACAACTCCTGGAGAAGGAGCATCCCCAGGAGGTCGTCAGCGTGATGGCGAAGAAGGCCAGGCCGGGCAAGGTGTTCATCGACTGGAGCCAGAACAACCCGGCCAAGACGACCGTGGCGCCCTACTCGCTGCGGGCCAGGGAGCGGCCGACGGTCTCGACCCCCCTGTCATGGAAGGAGGTCGAGGACTGCGAGGGTCCCGAGGAACTGGTGTTCACGGCGCCGGACGTACTCGCCAGAGTGGAGAAACGCGGCGACCTTTTCAGCCGGGCGTAGTCTGGACGCGTCCACACCAAGAGGGGGATCGACATGTCAGAGATGGACATACGCGGGGACGCGAGCACCTTCGAAGAGGAGGAGGAGCGCTTCTCGATCGAGACGCCCGAGGCCGACGCGGCCGAGCAGCAACGCGAGATCCGCCCCGTCGGCAGGCTGCGCAGCGAGCTGCCGCTCGACGTCGATCCCGCCGACGCGGCCGACCAGGACCGCGTCGTGGAGCTCGACGATGACGACTATCGCTGAGCCGGTCTCGCTGGGCCGGCTCCACGGCGATGACCTGTGCGGTGGCGGCTCGTCGGTGACCGTTGTCACTGAGGGCCCGTTGACGCGCCCGTAGGATGTCCGCACAGCCCCGCTGAGAGACCTATGGAGACCCGCGTGACCGCAACCCCGGACGCGAAGCCCCGGGGCACCCGGCTGCCCCGACTCGCCCGACGCCGGCAGCTGCTGAGCGCCGCGCAGGAAGTGTTCGTCGAGAACGGCTACCACGCGGCCGCCATGGACGAGATCGCCGACCGGGCAGGCGTCAGCAAGCCGGTGCTCTACCAGCACTTCCCCGGCAAGCTCGAGCTCTATCTGGCGCTGCTCGACCTCCACGTCGACGACATGGTCAACCGCTGCCGCGAGGCGCTGGCCTCCACCCAGGAGAACAAACTGCGCGTGCAGGCCACGTTCAGCGCGTTCTTCGACTTCGTCTCCACCCAGGGCGAGGCGTTCCGCCTGGTCTTCGAGTCCGATCTGCGCAACGTCGCGCCGGTGCGGCAGCGGGTGGAGCGGTCGCTGCGCGAGTGCGCCGAGATGGTCAGCGCGGTCATCCAGGAGGACACCGGGTGCACCAGCGACGAGGCGCACCTGCTCGGCGTCGGCCTGGTCGGCATGGCGGAGGTGAGCGCCCGCTACTGGGTCACCACGCAGGGCTCGATCCCGAAGGACGCGGCCGAGCAGCTCATGGCTCGGCTCGCCTGGCGCGGCATCAGCGGTTTTCCGCGTACGGCATAACCCGTTCGCTGGGCGCGATCATCTGCGGTTTTCACCGGAACGAGCGGTCACCATGGGGTGTGAGCCAGCCCCGTCGACTAGGGAGCCAGGATGGAAATCAAGATCGGCGTGCGTTCCGTGCACCGCGAGCTCGTTGTCGAGACCAACCTCACCGCAGAGCAGGTGGAGGAGGAGATCAGAAACGCGCTGTCGGTCGAGCGCGGCGTGTTCGCCCTGACCGACGTCAAGGGCAGGCGCATCGTCGTGCCGGTCGCCTCGCTCGGGTTCATCGAGATCGGTGAGGACGAGTCGCGGCCGGTCGGGTTCGGCGGCACGCTCTAGAGACTTGTGAGCGGGGTGCGGCGACACGCGCCGTGCCCCGCTTCTCCTGACCCACGTGCACGGGCTCCCGCCGTGCCCGCACCGGTTTCTTCCTGGCTCGGACCCTGGCTCAGCTCGGCGGCTTGCCGATCAGGCACCCCCGGGGCCTGCGCGGCCGGGGCACGGCATCTCGCCTGGGCTCCGTGGCCGGGCAGGCCGCGCTCTGTCTCCGCAGCACCGCCCGCGGTTTCCAGCGGGCCGGCTCACATCTCGTCAAGATACTGCCGTAGCGGCGCGAGGCCCTCATGTCTGGCACGGTACAACCGTTGCGTGCCCGCGCGCCGCCCGATGCCGACAAAGCGCCTGCCTCAGATGCCCATGGCCGCCATACGTTTGTTGTGCGCCTCGGTCAACTTCGCGAAAAGTCGGGATATGTCCGTCTGGCCCTCGCCGGCCGACTCCATCAGCAGCAGCGCCAGCTCCGGCCGGGCCGAGGCCACCTGCTGGCCCTGGCTGAGCGCCTCGCCGACGAGCCGCCGCGCCCACAGTGCCAGCCGCCCGCTCGCCGCCGGGTCCGCCTGGATGCCCGCCCGCACCCCTTCGACCGCGAACTTCGACCGGCCCTCGTCCACCAGCACCTCGTCGACCAGCTTGGCGATCGACGGGTCGAGGTGCCTGGCCGCCTCCCGGTAGAAGTCGAGCGCGATGCCGTCTCCCACGTACGTCTTGACCAGCGCCTGCAGCCAGTCGGCCGGCCTGGTCTGCGCGTGCCAGGCGTCCAGCGCCGCGACGAACGGCGCCATCGCCTCGGCGGGATCGGCGCCCAGTTCGGCCAGCCGGTCGCGCAGCAGGCGGAAGTGGGCGAATTCGGTGACGGCGAGCTCGCTGAGCGCCGCCCGGTCGGCGAGAGAGGGCGCCAGAGACGCGGCGTCCTCGGTCATCCGCGCGTGGGCGCTCAACTCCGCGTAGGCCAGCACACCGAGCAGGTCGACGACTCCAGGAGACTCCTTCATAACAAGGCAGCGTACTTGGGGGAATCTTCGGGAACATACGTAAGCTCGGTCAGCGTTGTGGTATCGAGTACACTGCTCTGTGAAAGTGCGACCGCACTGTGTAAATTCGGGGGGTTTCCCTCGATTGCCCCCGTTCCCCGGGTGCGCGGTCGCTGATGACGCGAGAGGGCTGGCTCTACCGCGCGGACCCACGACACGGGGGCTGTTTTCCGCCCGTCGGTCCCGGCAGGCCCGCCTTCATTTGAGACTGAGGCAGGCCACGCTGACGACTTTCCGAGACCTCGGAGTCACACCAGAGATCGCCGATGCCCTTGAGACCGAGGGCATCGTCGCACCGTTTCCCATCCAGGAAATGGCACTCCCGCTCGCGCTGAGCGGCCAGGACCTCATCGGCCAGGCACGCACGGGCACGGGAAAGACCTACGCGTTCGGCATCGCCATGCTCCAAGGCATCGGCAAGCCGCGCAAAAACCGCAAGAAGCCGCGCGGGCTGGTCGTCGTACCGACCCGCGAGCTGGCCGTCCAGGTCAGCGAAGACCTCGTCACCGCCGCGGGCAAGCTCGGTTCCCGGGTTCTGACCGTTTACGGCGGGCGGGCGTACGAGCCGCAGATCGAGGCGCTCAAGGCCGGCGTCGACGTCATCGTCGGCACCCCCGGCCGCCTGCTCGACCTGGTCAAGCAGAAGCATCTCGACCTGAGCCAGGTCACCACCCTCGTCCTCGACGAGGCCGACCGGATGCTCGACCTCGGCTTCCTGCCCGACATCGAACGGATCTTCAAGCTGATCCCGGCGCAGCGGCAGACGATGTTGTTCTCGGCCACCATGCCGGGCGAGATCGTCGCGCTGTCGCGCAAATACCTCAACCGCCCGACACACGTACGCGCAGAGCTCGAAAGCGGCGAGGGCGAGACCACGCCGCTCACCCGCCAGCTCGTGTGGCGCGTCCACCGCATGGACAAGATCGAGATCGTCGGCCGGCTGCTGCAGGCCGAGGGCCGCGGGCTCACCATGGTCTTCTGCGAGACCAAGCGGGCCTGCGACATGGTCGCCGAGCAGCTCGACACCCGCGGCTTCGCGGTCGCGGCCGTGCACGGCGACCTCGGTCAGGGCCAGCGCGAGCAGGCGCTGCGCGCGTTCCGCAACGGCAAGATCGACGTGCTGGTGGCCACCGACGTGGCCGCCCGCGGCATCGACATCGACGACGTCACCCACGTGGTCAACTACGACTGCCCCACCGACGACAAGACCTACGTGCACCGCATCGGCCGCACCGGCCGGGCCGGGCGTACGGGCATCTCGGTCACGTTCGTGGAGTGGGAGGAGCTGACCCGCTGGAAGATGATCAACCAGATGCTCGGGCTCGACTTCGCCGAACCCGAGGAGACCTACTCCACCTCGCCGCACGTCTACAGCGAGCTCAACATCCCCGAGGGCACCAAGGGCGTTCTGCCGCACGCGAGCCGCTCGCGCGCGGGGCTGTCCGCGGAGCGCATCGAGGACCTCGGTGAGACCGGCAGGATCCGCGGGCGCGGGGGCCGCCGCCGCGACGAGCGCGAGGAGCGCCCCGCCCGCACACCGCGCCAGCGCCGCCGTACCCGCGGCGGCAGGGAACTGGCGGAGACCGCACCCGCCGAGACGACGGAGGTCGAGCCTTTGAAGACCAAGACGGAGGAGACTCCGGCCATCTTCTCGCCGGACGAGGTCCAGGCCGCCGAGCCGAAGCGGAGCCGCACCCGCAGGGGGGCGGCGTCCACGGCGATCGAGCAGGCGCTGGCCGAGGCGCCGGAGGCGCCGGCGAAGCCCACCCGCTCGCGCCGGTCCGCCAAGCCCGAGGCCGACGCCGGGACCGACGCCGATCCCGGCACCGGGAGCGGCGCTGGGACCAGCACTGGGACCGGCACTGGGACCGGCACCCGCTCGAAGCGCGACGCCGGAGCCGAGTCCGCGCCGGTCGCTCCCGCCGCGCCTGTCACCGGGCCCACCACCGGGCCCACCACCGGGCCCACCTCAGGGCCCGAGCCGGTGACGCCGGCCGCGGCCGAGCCGAGCTTCCTGTCGACGCCGCCGCCACCGGCGCGCAAGGAGCCCGACCGCATCATCCCGCCGAGCCCGTTCGCGGTGATCTTCCAGTCACCCGACCTCGCCACGGACGACGACGACATCGCCCCGTCCGCGGCGACCGAGCGCAAGCAGCAGCGGCGCCAGCCCCGTGGCGGCAACGGCGGTGGCGGCAACCGCCGCCGCGCCGGCTGAGGAGGCAACAGAGGCGCGCACCCCGAGCGGGTGCGCGCCTCTCGCATGCCGCGCGACGGGCCGTACGGGCCCCTCATACGATTCCGCGGCGCACCAGCCCGATTGGGGCCCGCCCACCTACGCACGCGCCCCCAGGAGGCGCTCAGCGCCCGCCACGGGGGTCTGGGGGCGTACCAGGCCTCCAACGGGCGGGTTTCCCGCACCGCGCACAGCTCGTCTCCCCTGAGAACTCGCACCGGCGTCGTGGCCATGCCGGTGTCGAGGCGCTGACCTCTGGGTATTGTTGCCCCACGTGAGTACGCCGCGATTCCTCGACCTGCCGCCTGGCGTCGCACCACAGAAGATCAAAACGCCACAGGGCACGTTCGCGGTCCTGGAGGCGGTTCCGGTCAGTGGTGTGATCGAGCGCTGGCCCGCGCTGCTGGTCCCCGGCCTGACGGGCAGCAAGGAGGACTTCCTCGCGGTCCTGATGACGCTGGCCCAGTCGGGCCGCCGGGTGGTGGTCGTCGACCTGCGCGGCCAGTACGAAACGCCGGGCCCGGACGACCCCAGGGCCTACACGTGCGCCGCGCTCGGGTCCGACATCGACACGCTCGCCCAGGTCGTCGGCGTCGGCGAGCCCGTGCACCTGGTGGGCCATTCCTTCGGCGGGCTGGTGTCCAGGGAGGCGGTGATCGACGGGGTGACGAAGTTCGCGTCGTTCACGCTGATGAGCTCGGGTCCAGGGCCCATCGAGGGCCGGCGGGCGCGCAACGCCAGGACGATCACCGAAGAGGTGCCGGCGCTGGGCCTGGAACACCTGTGGCACCACAGGTTCGAGCCCGAGGCGCTGGCCGGCGACGTGTCCGACGACATCAGGGAGTTCCTGCACAAGCGCCTGATCAGCAACTCGCCGACCGGCCTGACACGGATGGCCGAGCAGGTGCTGACCATGCGCGACCGCACCGACGAGCTGCGCCAGATCGAGGTGCCCACGCTCGTCCTGTTCGGCGAGCACGACGACGGATGGCCGCCGGAGGCGCAGTCGGACATGGCGGCCAGGCTCGGAGCCGACTCCGTGGTCGTGCCGGGCGCGATGCACTCCCCCGCCGTGGAGGCGCCGGAGACGACGGCGGCGGCGCTGGTGAGGTTCTGGAACACGGCCGAGAAACATTACTTGGACACAAGGTCCACTGCCGTGTGATTCTGCGTTCACCATGAGGGGCATCGAAGACATCGTCGTCCAGCCGCCGCAGAGCGCGACGTGGCAGGTGCATCTCGACCGCTCGATGTGGGTCGGCGGCGTACGCGGGCTCATGTTGCAGGCGCTGCACCCGCTGGCGATGCGCGGCGTCTGGCAGAACTCCACCTTCCAGGACGATCCTTTCGGCCGCCTGCGCCGCACCGCCGACTTCGTGGGCCGGGTGACGTTCGGCAGCCCGGAGGAGGCCGACGAGATCGGCAGGCGGGTGCGCGGCATCCACCGGGCCCTGCGCATCCGCGATCCCGACACCGGCGGGACGCACCGGGTCGACGACCCCGAGTTGCTGCTCTGGGTGCACTGCGCGGAGGTCTCGTCATACCTCGAGGTGGCCAGGCGCGGCGGGCTCGGGCTGACCGAGCGGCAGGCCGACCGCTACCTGCGCGAGCAGCGCAGGAGCGCCACGTACGTCGGCCTGCACCTCGACGACGTGCCCGGCTCGTGCGCGGAGATGGACGCCTACTTCAAGCAGATGCGCCCCAGCCTGCGCGTCACGGAGGAGGCGGCCTCGACCGTGCGCTTCCTGATGTGGCCGCGGTTGCCGCGCGAGCTCAGGATGCTGTCCCCCGGCAAACCCGGCTACTTCCCCTTCGGCGCGCTCTGTTACTTCACGCTGCCCGACTGGGCCAGGCGCATGTACGGCGCGCTGCCCGAGGTGCCCGCGGCGGCCGTGACGGCCGGGCTCGCGGCGTTCAGGCTGGCCATGAACGCGCTGCCCGAGCCCGTGCACGACCGTGCGTTCATGCCGGCCACGCGGCGGATGTTGCGGGCCTCCAGGGAGCGGCTCGGCGCCGCGGGCTACGACGTGAGCAGAGGGCTCAAGGGGCTGACCGATCCCCGCCGCTGGCCGAAGTCCTGCCGGCCAGGGCGACCGCGATCATCTATGAGTTCAGCGGGTTGAACAGCGAGCCCAGCGCCACCGCGACCGGTAACCGCTCCACGCCCTTCACGGTCCGGCCCGCGCCGCCAGGGGGTGAGCCTGGCTAGTCGGCAAGCCCGTCCCAGGGGCGGCGCTCCGGCCCTGCGGCCTGCCCTTCGGGGCAGTGGCGGAGGAAGTCGCACCAGGAGCAGATGGGGCCGGGGGCGGGCGCGAACAGCTCGTCGACCTCCGCCGGCACGGCGGCGGGCCCGATGGATGGCCCGGTGGACGGCCGCCCGCCTGGCGGGGTCGCGGGTTTGCGCGCGGGCGCCGCCACGAGCTCGCGGTAGCGTTCGTCGGCCTCGGCGGCCTCGGTCGCGACCTCCTCCGCACGCCGCAGGTGGCGGGTGAGCGACTCGTCGGTGTGCCGCCACTGGACGATCTCGCCGGTCGGCAGGTGGTGGAGCTCGACGGTGCGGCAGGGCGTGCGCATCATCGTGGAGGCGGCGATGGCGTAGGCGGCCAGGGCGAGCGACGAACGGGCGTCGTCCTGGGTGAGCGGGCGGCGGCCGGTTTTGTAGTCGACCACGACCAGCTCGTCGCCGCGCCGGTCGAGCCGGTCGATGCGGCCGGACAGGGCGACGACCTTGGTGCGGGTGGCGACCGTGCGCTCGACGCCCACCGGATCGTCAGCAGGATCTAAAGTCGCGACATATCCGGACACGAGGTCGCGAGCTCGGCCCAGCCACCGGCCCGACTGCTCGGCGTCCTTGAACCCCTCGGTGATCCACCCGTTCGTGACGAGGACGACCGCCGTCAGCGGGGTCCTGCGTTCGTACGGCTCCCGCCACCAGCCCGCCAGCGCGTTGTGCACGCTCGCCCCGACGCTGTTGTGCGCCCAGGCGGGGCCCTTGGACGGCTGCGGCCGGTCGAGATAGGTGAACCGGTAGCGGCGACGGCAGTCGAGCCAGGCGTTCAGCCGCGACGGCGTGCAGGAGTAGAGCCGCCGCGGCATCCCTTCCAGCGGAAGCTGCGTGTTCATCCGCCCTCACCCCGCGAGGCGGCCGGACGGGACCCGCCGACCCTGCTCATGGCTCACTCGTCGCCGGGTCCGAGGCGGATGCCGGAGATCTTGGTGCCGTCGGTGAGCGGGCCGTCGTCGTCGGCGGGCTCGGTGTCGACGCGGGTCAGCGACCCGGACACCCAGTCGTCGAAGTGCGGCTCCAGGTCGCCGACCGTGACCTCGTCGCCGTGGGCGGCCAGGATCCGCGTCTCGCCGGGCAGCGTGAACAGCCGCCCGCCGATCGAGGTCAGCTGGTCGGCCAGGGCGGGATATTCGCCGCCCAGCTTGCCGGGGCCGTCGGCCTGCAGGGCCTTGCCGGTGAACACGGCGCCGAGCCCTTCGCAGTAGAGCGACACGCCGCCGGGCGTGACGCCGGGGGTCTCCATGACGTCGAGCTGGACGTCGGCCACCTCGAAGACGCCGTCGTCCTCCATGTCGATGTCGGGCCAGGTCTCCGACCAGGTCTCCCGCCACAGCGGCTTGTCCTTGGGATGCAGGGCGACCACGGCCTCGTCTCTGCTGGCCACCTCGATGGAGGCGCCGACGTGGTCGGGCAGGCCCGCCGTGCAGATGACGGCCAGCACCTCACGCTCGCCCACCTGCTCAAGGATCTTCTCGGCGTCACGCGCCGCGTCGATGACGATCACTTCGTCGTCGTCACCCACGATCCAGGTGTTGTTCTCGACCTTGTGCTCGGTGCCGTCGATGTCGACGACGCCCTCGGTCACCACTCGCTCGATACGCGCTGTCACGCCTCCGAACTCTAGCCCGTCTTCAGGAGAGCGCGAATCGCCGTCGCCCGTCCTACTCCTCGAGCCGGGGAGAGAACGCACCGAAAGGGACATCCAGGTCGTGATCCCGCGCGTCGATCAGCGACAGCTCGGTCAGCGCGATGAGGCAGCCGGCGTCGGCCGGCCAGGCGATCGTCCACAACCAGTTGCCGAGCGCCTCGCCGGCGTAGACGGCCCGGTCGGCCTGCCCATTCACGCACCACATGGCGGTGGGATGGCCGAGCACCTGGATCTTGGCGTTCGGCGGGCCGGCGTCGAACCCCGAGCCCGGGTCGGGGCCGTCGAGCCCGGCGTAGGCCGCGCCCAGCCCGATGCCCGGCTCCTCCGCGATGATGAGCAGGTCGGCAGGCCCTTCCGTGAGCGACGGCCCGCTGAGCGCGACCACGCTGGCGCGACCGCCGGTGCGCTGGTCGCCCACCTCGCCGAAACCGGTCACCAGCCAGCCGGCCGGCAACGGCCATGGCAGCCACACGGGAACCACGGAGCTCTTGCGGATCGCCTCCAGCGCCGTGCTGGTCGGCGGCCACGGAGGCTGATAAGGCAGGACATCCCCGTGCGTGTCGCATCGATAGGCACTCGACCAGGCGCTCGGCTCGTGAAGCCGGCCAGAACACCGTGGGCAGGTTGCAGCCGCTCTCACAGCTACCCACGGTGCTTCCTTTTGCGGCGTTGCGTCAAGGGTGGTTCTCGTTATCTCGTCGTAATCTTGGTCATGTGCGCGTAAATTGTATTGGGGCGATAGTTTTTGACGCCTTTGACCGAATTCTCCTTGTGCAGCGGGGGCATCCGCCCGGCATGGGCCTGTGGTCCATCCCCGGCGGCAGGCTGGAGCCCGGCGAGACCGACACCGCTGGACTGCGGCGCGAGGTCCTGGAGGAGACGGGGCTGCACGTGGAGGTGGGCCGCCTGGCCGGCACGGTGGAGCGCCCCGGACCCGGCGGGGTCACGTACGTGATCCGCGACTATCTCGCGGACGTCACCGGCGGGACCCCCGCGGCCGGTGACGACGCCGCGGACGTGCGGTGGTGCGGCATGGACGAGCTGGCCCGGCTGCCGCTCACCGAAGGACTGCTCGACACGCTGACGGGCTGGGGCGTGTTGCCCCGTTAGCCGAAGCGCCTGCCGGACGATGGGGGTTCGCGGCGCCGCCCGCCCCACTCGCCGGGTCTCGGCTCCTACCTGCTGGCGGACAGGCTGGAGGTCCACAGGATCAGATGGTCGGCGTTGTACGTCGTCGACCGGCCGAGCGCCACCACCTCCGCCCCTGACGCGTCGGCACGCGTAACCGCCACCGCCGACAACCACTGCATGCCCTGCCCCGCCAGCCTGTCCTTCGTCAGCTCCATCCGGTTCCACGACAACCCGTCCTGCGAGGTCCAGGCCGCGCTGTCGCCCTCACCGGGGGCGCCGTGCCAGCCGACCGCCACCAGGCCCTCATCGGCCGCCGCCAGGTCGTAGACCGCCGCCGCCTGCTCCGCGGGCAGCCAGGCCGTACGCCACGTGGCGCCGTCGTCGTCGGAGGCCGCCGCGAACGCCCGCCGCGCGCCGTCCACCAGCGCCGTGCCGATCGCCACCAGCTTGCCCTGGTACGCCGTGACCCGCCGGAGCCCCGCCGAGGTGGCGCCGGGCGGGGACACCGCGTCGCGAGCGGTCCAGTTGACACCGTCGTCGGAGTGCCACACGACGCTGTTCTCCTGCTCGGCGGCGCCCGAGCCGCCCACGGCCACGAAGCCGTCGGAGCCGGCGACCGCGTCGTGGACGCGCACGCCCGAGCCGCCGTGCGGCAACTTCTCCGACCTGGTGAACTTGCGCAGGTCAGGGGTGAACCAGATGGCCGTGCTCGACACGCCCGCCTGGTCCTTGGACTCGCCCACCAGGACGTACCCCTGCTTGCCCGCGGTCACCACGTGCGTCGTCAGCGAGGGGTGGTCCTTGTCGCGGGCCAGGTCGCCGGAGACGTCGAGCCTCTTCCAGCTCTCGCCGTCGGCTGAGGTGACGAGGAGGGGGTCGGTGACGGCGACGTTCGTCTCGGTGACGCCGACCGCCAGCCAGCCCCGCTCCCCATGCGTGACGTCCTCCAGCGACTGCCTGCCCGGCCCGCCGAGGCTCATCGACTTCCAGCTCTGCCAGTTCTTGATCGTCCACAGGCCGGCGTCGCCGGACGCCGAGCCGACGGCGACGTACCTGCCGGAGAAGCTGGTCAGCGCGGTCGTCTCGCGCGCGATCCGCGACAGGCCTGCTACCTCGCCGAGCTTGACGCGCGCCGCCGCGCCGCGCGGTGGCGCGGCCATGAGCACGAGCTGGTTGTCGACGTCGGACGCCGCCTGGTCGCCGCCGGCGAACAGGGTGCCGCCGTCGGAGATCGTGAACCCGCGCAGGGTCGCGCCCCGCAGGTCCGCGAAGTCGGCCCGCTTGTCCCAGTCGCGGGCGTTCGTACTGGTCAGCACGGTGTACTTGCCGAGGCCGGCCTGCGTGATCGCCGCGACGCCGGACTTGTGGGAGATCAGCGACTCCACGCCGGGGCTCTCGCCGCTCAGGCCGCCGATGGTGCCGCACTGCTTCCACTGCGCCCCTGTCGGCGAGCAGTAGACGCGTACGTCACCCGTGACCGTGCGCTGCCGCGTCGGCACCAGGACGAACTGTTCGGGCAGCAGGCCCAGCGTCCCGGTGCGCGGCACGGCCTCGGGGAGCTGGAAGCCGGTCGCCTGCCAGTGACGGCCGCCGTCAGCCGAGCGCAGCACCCGCGATCCCTCGCCGACCGCGGGTTGCCCGATGGCCACGACCGTGTCGCCCCTGGCGACCACGGCTCTGATCTCGCGTACTTCCAGCCCTCTGGTCTCGACGCGCTCCCAGCCGGCTCCGTCGTCCGAGCGCCAGGCCGCGGGCCCGGACCCGCCGTCCTCTCCCGTCGTACGCCCCACCGCGACGAACCCCGAGGCCGTCCGGGCGATGTCGTGGATGTGATCACCGGCCCGGAACGCGGCCCCGCCCGGCTGCTCCACGGCC
This sequence comes from Nonomuraea sp. B5E05, assembly GCF_039880665.1. NCBI lineage: Bacteria > Bacillati > Actinomycetota > Actinomycetes > Streptosporangiales > Streptosporangiaceae > Nonomuraea > Nonomuraea sp. B5E05. The sequence goes on along the minus strand of NZ_JBDPMJ010000011.1, from coordinate 256,898 downwards.
GTCCAGCTGAACCCGTCGGTGCTGGTCCACAGGCCGCGCTCGCCCGCCAGCCCGTCGCCGCCGCTGGCCAGCCACCGCCCGTCGCCGCCGACCACCCGCTGGACCGTGGGCGAGGAGACGCCGTGCACCTGCCCGAGCTGCCAGGTCCTGCCCCCGTCCGGCGAGAACAGGAACAGCGGGCGCGGCGTGGGGCTCGTCGTGTCGCTGCCGACGGCCACCACCGCCCGGCCCGCCGAGGCCATGTCGTTGAGCTTCTGGTTGACGCCGTCGCCCGCGGCGGGCACGGTGAACAACTCGTCTCCCGAACGCCCGGTGCCGGCCTCCAGGCGCAGGCCGGGGGCCTCGTCGCCGCTCCACTGCCACACGAGCACGCCCGCGGCCACCAGAACCGCCGCGGCCACGGTCAGCACGATGGGGGTCGCCCTGCTGCCGCGGCGTACGGGGACCGCCCTGCGGACAGCGGCCGGCGCCGGGCCCCTGTGGTGCCTGCCGCTCGACCCCTGCGGGCGGGGTGGCCCGGTGGCGACCAGGAGGTCGGGGCGCGTGGGGCGTCCCGCGGGCGGCCGTCCGACGCGCCGCACCTCCGGCTCGCCCTCCTCCGGGTGCACCTCCCGAGGCTCGGGCACCGGCTCGGTCTCGGGGGGCTCCTCGACGGGGTAGACCCGGACGTACGGGGGGATGCGGGTGCCCTGGAACGGCTCCGCCTCCTCCTCGACGGCATCCGGCTCCGGTTTCGGGGGCGGGCCGCCCGCCACGAGCTTGTCGGGGCGGTTGACGATGCGGCGGGGGCGGCGGCGCGGCTCCACCTCGGGCTCCGCCGCGGAATCCACCGTCGGCGAGCTGTACGGCCGGCGCCCCTTGGGCGGTTCCGGCGGCTCGTCCTCCGGGACGGGGGCGGCGAACGGCGGCATGTCCCAGGGTGATGCCAGCGGTAACCCCCTGGCCCGGTCGTCGGTGGGCCCAGGCGGCGCGTGGCTGATCCTGGGCTCTTCAGAAGATTGCGGTTCCGACGCCCCCTCAGAACGCGGGTCGTCGTCACCCGGCGGTCGCCGTGGCGGTTCGCTGGGGCCGGAGGCCACGCGCCGTACCTCCTCGTCGAACGTGTCGTACGGGTGGAACTCGTCGATCAATCGGGTCGTGTCCGGGCATGGGAACGGTCGAAACGACTACCTCCGGGAAACCCTCGCCGTCCCCACAGGATCCAGACCAGCATGACTCGGCCGGAATAGCGAGACCTCTCTAGCGAGATTCCCGGCACCCCGTGCCTGATTTATCCAGACACAGTGCTTATTGACCGCTTTTTGGCTAGATACAACACACCACCCGCGTAAACCGTGAGCTGCACCGCGGTCCCCAGCAGCGCCTGCCAGGGCACCGGAACGTTCGGCTGGTCGAGGGCCTCCTCCAGACTGCCGGCCGCCGCGCTCAGCCCGAAGGCGAGCAGGTTGTTCATGACGTGCAGCCCGATCGCCGCCTCCAGACCCCCCGTCCGCACCGTCAGCCATCCCATCACCGCCCCGAACACGAACACGTCGGCCAGCCCGGCCGGCTGGTACCCGTGCAACGACGCGAACAACGCCGCCCCGATGAGGATCGACCAGATCGGATTGCGCACATGCGCGCCCACCGCCTGCACGAACCAGCCGCGGAAGACGTACTCCTCGGCGGCCGCCTGGAAGGGCACCAGCAGCACGATCACGATCAGCGCCGGCAGGAAGCCCTCCCAACCGGCCCAGCCGAACATCTCGCCGCTCTCGCCCGAGGCCGACATGACGAGCATTTGCGTGCCCTGGCCGGCCGCCAGCGCCAGGACCGCCAGCCCCGCGCAGCGCGCCATCCAGGACCAGCGCAGCCGCCCGGTCACGGACGAGACCGTGCCGGGGCGGCGGCGTTGGATGAGCGCCACCGTGCCGAGCACGAGCGGGATCATCGGCGCGAGCGACAACAGCAGGACCACCAGAGCGAACTCCGGGTTGCCCGAGAGCTGCCCGCTGGGCTCGATCGTGAACGGGATGCCGGCCAGCAACGACACCAGCATGCCCGCGAACACCACCACCAGGCCGAGCGTGAAGAAGCCCGCGGCGATGATGAGCGTCCCGACGATCGCCCGCCACGGATGGGACGCGGCGGTCCTGGCCATGTGGTCGTAGCGGGCCCCGCGCGGTGTCGGCAGGAACCAGGGCTGACGTTGGGGCGGGTACGGGTAGCCCGGCGGCGGCGCGCCGTACGGGAATTGGGACCCTGGGTTTTCCTGCATCCATACATTCTGTCCGCTTGGTGCGCATTAGTTCACAGACGGCGCGCTCTTTTAGGCGGATGCTCGGGGTCGTAGGCATTCGACCCTGGGAGCAGTCCATGTCAAGGCTGGGACCTGTCATCACCCTCGCGGCGGGCGCGGTGCTCGCCGCGGGACTCGGTGTCGCCAGCATCACCGCGGCACCCGCGGCCGACAACACGGCCGCGAACACGGCCGCGGAGGCGCCCTCCGCAGAGGAGACGACCCCCGCGCAGGAGAACACCACGGAGTCGCCTCCCGCGGCGACGAACACCGCGCAATCCTCCCCCTCGCCGTCCCGCACCGAGCCCAAGAAGATCATCAGGGCCGACTACGGCGGGCGTGTCAAGGGCAACGGCGGCCTCATCGCCATCTCGATCAGGAACGGCAAGGCCATCGGCTACTTCTGCGACGGAAGGACCGAGGCCTGGTTCAAGGGCAAGGAGTCGGCGGGCGAGCTGTCGCTGACCGGCTTCGGCAGCGCCAAGGTCACGGCCGCGCTGGGAGGGGGCAAGGCCAGGGGCACGGTCGCCCTCGGCGGCGAGAAGTGGAGCTTCGTCGCGCCCACGGTCGTCAAGCCGTCAGGCCTCTACCGCGCCACCGCGATCGTCAGGGGCGCCAAGCTCAGGGCGGGCTGGATCGTCCTGAAGAACCCGCAGGGCGGCTTCACCCAGGTCGGCGCCGCCGTCCTCGGCGAGGAGCAGCTCGACATCCCGCGACTGGACGGCGAGCGGCCCACCACCCCCCTCACCGTGGACGACACCACGGTCTACCCCAAGGACGTCGACGGCTTCATCGAGGAGATGTCATGACCGCCATCCACCAGCGGCCCTCCCGCAGCCTGACCCCGCTGCTGTGGCCGCTGATCGCCGGAGGCCTGGTCGTGGTCGCGCTCGGCGTCTTCGGGCGGGCCCACACGCCCACCGGGTTCGCGGTCGGCGTGGCCGGGTTCTCCGCCGCGCTGCCGATGAAGGTCTGGCTCACCACGGGCGCGTTCGTCCTGGCGATCGTGCAGGTGGTCTCGGCCCTGTCGATGTGGGGCAGGCTCGGCGTCACCATCCCGCCCGGCGTGCACCGCTGGTCGGGCCGGATCGCGTTCCTGCTGACGATCCCCGTCGCCTTCCACTGCCTCTACGCCCTGGGCCTGCAGTACGACGTGCCCAGGGTGCTGGTGCACTCGCTGCTCGGCTGCTTCTTCTACGGGGTGTTCACCGCGAAGATGCTCGCCCTGCCCAGGCGCGGCGCGCCCGGCTGGACGCTGCCGGTGCTCGGCGGGGCGGCGTTCACGGTGCTCGTCGGGCTCTGGCTGACCTCGTCGTTCTGGTTCTTCACCGCCGTCGGCTTCAAGGTGTGAAGGAGGTCGTACGGGTCAGCCCGGCGGCCCGCCCCTTGGCCGCCACGACGAGCGCCATCTTGCGGGAGGCCTCGTCGATCATCTCGTCGCCCAGCATGACCGCGCCGCGCCTCTCGACCGTGGTGTAGTAGTCGTACGCCTCCAAGATGAGCTCGGCGTGGTCATAGTCCTCCTGCGCCGGCGAGAACACCTCGTTGGCCGCGTCGACCTGGGAGGGATGCAGCACCCACTTGCCGTCGAACCCGAGCGCGGCCGCCCTGCGCGCCACCTTCACGAAACCCTCGACGTCCTTGATCTGCAGGTAGGGGCCGTCGATCACCTGCAGGTCGTGCATCCTGGCCGCCATGAGCAGGCGCATGAGGATGTAGTGGTAGGCGTCGCCCTCGACGTAGCCGGGCGGCTGCTCGCCGACGACGAGCGTGCGCATGTTGATCGAGGCCATGAAGTCGGCCGGGCCGAAGACCAGCGTCTCCAGCCGCCGCGACGACCCCGCGATGGCGTCGACGTTGACCAGCCCGCGCGCGTTCTCGATCTGCGCCTCGATGCCGATGCGGCCCACCTCGTGGCCCATGGCCTTCTCGATCTGGGTGAGCAGCGTGTCGAGCCAGACGACCTCGGTGGAGTCCTGCACCTTGGGCAGCATCAGGCAGTCGACGAACTCCCCCGCGCCCTCGACGACCTCGATCACGTCGCGGTAGGTCCACTGGGTGGTGAGGTCGTTGACCCGGACCACCCGTGTCTTGCCCGACCAGTCGCCCTCGCGCAGCGCGGTCACGATGTTCTTGCGCGCCCCCTCCTTGGCCTGGGGCGCGACGGAGTCCTCCAGGTCGAGGAAGACCTCGTCGACGGGCAGGGTCTGAGCCTTGTCGAGGAAACGGGGGTTGCTGCCTGGCACGGCGAGCACCGAACGACGGGAGCGCATGCGCACACGGTACTCGTCCCAGGCCCCGGCTCGGCCGTACAGTCGGAGCTGTGAGCGACAACACCCCTGCGATCCAAGAGGGCGCGAAGAAGTCGGGCATCCTCTGGCTCACCCTCGACCGCCCGCGGCTGGCCTGGCACTCCTGGCACGACGGCGCTATCTACGTGGTGACGGGCGGCGAGGAGCAGCAGTTGCCCGGTCTCGACCGGCTCGACCGGGTGCGGGTCACGCTGCGCAGCAAGGACAACGGCGCCAGGCTGGTGGAGTTCGACGCCGCGGTGTCGGTCGTCGACCAGGCCTCGGCCGCCGACGCCGTGGCGGTGCTGGCGAAGGAGCGGCTCAACGCCCGCGACAGCGAGGGCCTCACCGAGCGCTGGGCCCGCGAGTGCACCGTCGTGCGCCTCACCCCGGAGCGGTGACCGCGGCCTGTTCCTCGATGAGCTGGGGTTCGGGCGCCTCCGGGGGCTGGGCGGAGGCGGTGGCGGTCTGGGCGAGCAGCGCGCCCGAGAGCACGATCAGCCCTCCCACGATCTGGAACACGCCGAGCGTCTCCCCGACCAGCGCCCAGGCGACCACCGCGCCCGCGATGACCTCCAACGACGCGACCGTGGCTCCCACGGCGGCCGACAACCGCCGCACGGCGTACATGCTCAGGATGTACGCCATCGAGGTCGCGACGACCGCCATGCAGAGGTAGGCCCCGATCACCGGCAGCGTGACGGCGCCCTCCGGGGTGGCGGAGACCGTGAAGGCCTCCCAGGGGATGTTCCAGGGCCGCGAGACCGGGATCAGCAGGACGGCCGCGCCCAGCAGACCCCAGGCGATCAGGCCCAGCGGGTCGATGTCGTCGCCAAAGCCATCGCACATCAGGAAATATCCGGCGCAGCACGCCCCGGCCAGCAGGCCGAGCAGCAGGCCCAGCGCGTCGATCCGCAGCCCCTGCCAGGCCTCGACCACGATCGCGAGGCCCACGACCGCCACGACCGCGCCGACGTACGCGGCCCGGGCGAGCCTGACCCTGCGCACGACCCGCACCCAGGCCACCACCATCACCGGCGCCATGAACTCCAGCAGCAGCGCGACCCCCACCGGCAGCCTGGTGATGGCCACGAAGTACAGGGACTGCACGCCCGCCACGCCCATGAGCGCGTAGAGGCCGAAGAACGGCAGTTTCGACCGGTTGATCCGCAGCGCGCGCGGTCTCACCACGGCGAGCACGGCTACGAGCAGCAGCCCCGCCCCCGCCATCCGCGTCCAGACGGCCTCCATCGGCGCCAGCCCGGCCGCGATGAGGTATTTGGCCATCGGCCCGGCGAACGCGAAACACCACGAGCCCACGAACGCGAGCGCCAGCCCCGCATACCTCATCGCACACCATCCGAACCGTAATGACCGTTAAGCGGGTTTGATACTGACACGTCCGGCGTACGGGGCGCAACGGGATAGCCCTGTTAGCCTGGCCACGTGCAGATCTTCGTGGGCCGGCTGCAGGGCACCCCGGTCTTCGACCCCGCCGGCGACCAGATCGGCAGGGTGCGCGACGTCGTGGCGGGCCTGCGCCTCACCCGGCGGCCCAACGTGCACGGCCTGGTGGTCGAGGTGCAACCGCGCCGCCGGGTCTTCCTGCCGATCACCCGCGTACGCCGCATCGAGGCCGGGGCCGTGGTCTTCACCGGCCGGCTCAACATGCGCAGGTTCGAGCAGCGGGCCACGGAGACGCTGGTCATCGGCGAGATGCTCGACCTCGCCGTGTCCTGCGACGACCAGCAGATGACCGTCTACGACGTGGCCATGGAGGAGGTCAAGCCGTCCACGTGGGAGATCACCAAGGTCGCGCTCCACCGGGGCCGCCGGCGCGACCTGCGGATCGTCGACTGGACCGAGGTGACCGGGTTCGACACGCTGCAGAAGGACCAGGGGGCCGCCGGTCTGATCGCCGCGTTCGAGTCGCTCCGGGCCGCCGACATGGCCAGCGCGCTGCACGGGCTGCCGGGCAAGCGCCGCGTCGAGATCGCCCGCGCGCTCAACGACGACCGGCTGGCCGACGTGCTGGAGGAGCTCCCGCCCGCCGACCAGATCGGCATCCTCGGCACGCTGGAGCCCGAGCGGGCCGCCATCGTGCTGGAGGAGATGGCGCCCGACGACGCCGCCGACCTGCTGCACGACCTGCCTCAGGAGCAGTCGGCCAGGCTGCTGGCGCTGATGGAGCCGGACGAGGCCGCCCCGGTGCGGCGCCTGCTGACATACCCCGTCGACAGCGCGGGCGGCGTGATGACCAGCGAGCCGGTGATCCTGCCGCCCACCTCCACGGTGGCCGAGGCCCTCGCCCACATCCGCCAGCAGGACCTGACGCCGGCCGTCGCGGCGCAGGTCTACGTCACCAGGCCGCCCACGGAGACGCCGACGGGCACCTATCTGGGCGTCTCGCACTTCCAGCGGCTGCTGCGCGAGCCGCCGTCCACGATTCTCGGCGGCGTGCTCGACCCCTCGATCGACCCGATCAAGCCGGAGTTCACGCTGCGCGAGGTGACCTCCTACCTGGCCAACTACAACCTCGTGGCCGCCCCCGTCGTGGACGAGCTCGGCCGGCTCGTCGGCGCGGTGACCGTCGACGACGTGCTCGACCACCTGCTTCCCAAGGACTGGCGAGAAGGGGCCGACCATGACGTCTGAACGCCTCGACCAGCCCCGTGACCTGCGGCGGTCGTTGCGGCCGCACTACGACCCCGAGGCCTTCGGGCGGCTGTCGGAGCAGATCGCCCGTTTCCTGGGCACCGCCCGGTTCATCGTCTACATGACCGTGTTCGTGGCGACCTGGGTGACCTGGAACGTGGCCGCGCCCGATCACCTGAAGTTCGACCCGTACCCGTTCATCTTCCTCACGCTGATGTTGTCGCTGCAGGCCAGCTACGCCGCGCCGCTGATCCTGCTGGCCCAGAACCGCCAGGACGACCGCGACCGCATCCAGTACGAGCAGGACCGCGAGACGGCCGAGCGCAACCAGGCGGAGATCGAATATCTGACCCGCGAGATCGCCGGGCTCCGCCTGGCCCTGAACGAGGTGGCCACCCGCGACTATCTGCGCTCCGAGCTCGGACGCCTGCTGGAGGAGCTCAGGGAGCGCCGGTGATGTCGAGCTTGGCGAGCATCGACCGCACCTCGCCGATCTCGTCAGGGCCCAGCATGTCGAGGAACTGGGTCCTGATGCCGCGCAGGTAGGTCGGCGTCGCCTCGGCCAGCCTGGCCTCCCCGCGCTCGGTCAGCACCGCGAACAACCCGCGCGCGTCGTCGGCGCAGGCCTCCCTCGCCACCAGGCCGTCGCGCTGCAGCCGGTCGATGAGCCTGGTCAGCCCGCTGCGGGAGAGCAGCACGCGCTCGGCGAGATCGTTCATGCGCAACCGCCACTCCGGCGCCTCGGCCAGCTGCATGAGCACGTCGTACGAGGCCAGCGGCAGGTCGTGGGCGACCAGCAGCTCCGCCTCCAGGTGACGGGTGATGCGCACCTGGGCCCGCTGCAACATCCGCCAGACCGCCAGCTCGTCGGCGGTAAGGCCTTCGTGGCGCAGAAGAGTCACGGAGTAACCTTAAGACGTTGTTGCACGAACATCTAACAGCTCGGATTAACCCAGCGAGGCCGCCGGTTCATACGATGGAGGGGCATCCTCACTGGCGTCCAGCGCCTGTCACACATATACCGACAAAGGAGGGACGGCACTCCCTCGTGCCGAGACTTCGATGGCACTAACCCAGGAAAACGTGACGGCCGCTCTCGCCACCGTCATCGACCCCGAGATCCGCCGCCCGATCACGGACCTCGGCATGGTCAAGAGCATCGAGATCGCTTCCGGCGGCGCGGTGCGCGTCGGCGTCTACCTCACCGTGGCCGGCTGTCCGATGAAGGACACCATCCGCCGCGACGTGAAGAACGCCGTCAGCAAGCTCGACGGCGTGACCGACGTGCAACTCGAGCTCGACGTGATGAGCACCGAGCAGCGCAAGGCCCTGCAGACCAAGCTGAGAGGCGACCGGGGCCCGGAGAAGGAGATCCCCTTCAACCAGCCAGGCTCGCTGACCCGCGTCTTCGCGGTGGCCAGCGGCAAGGGCGGGGTCGGCAAGTCGTCCGTCACCGTCAACCTGGCCGCCTCCATGGCCGCCGGCGGCCTCAAGGTCGGCATCGTCGACGCCGACATCTACGGCCACAGCGTGCCCCGCATGCTGGGCGCCGCCGAGAAGCCCACCAAGGTCGAAGACATGATCATGCCGCCGGTGGCCCACGACATCAAGGTCATCTCGGTCGGCATGTTCAAGCCGGAGGGCAACACTGCGGTGGTGTGGCGCGGGCCGATGCTCGACCGGGCCCTGCACCAGTTCCTCGCCGACGTCTACTGGGGCGACCTCGACGTGCTCCTGCTCGACCTGCCCCCGGGCACCGGCGACATCGCCATCTCGGTGGCGCAGCGGCTGCCCTCGGCGGAGATCCTGGTCGTGACGACGCCCCAGATGGCCGCCGCCGAGGTGGCCGAGCGCGCCGGCTCCATCGCCGCGCAGACACACCAGCAGATCGCCGGCGTCATCGAGAACATGGCCTGGCTGCCGTGCCCCCACTGCGACGAGCGCATCGCGGTGTTCGGCGAGGGCGGCGGCCAGACGGTCGCCGACGCGCTGACCCGCATCCTCGGCGCCAGGGTGCCGCTGCTCGGCCAGGTGCCGATCGACCTGCGGCTGCGCGAGGGCGGCGACGAGGGCAAGCCCCTGGTCCTGACCGACCCCGACTCGCCGGCCGCCGCGGAGCTGCGCTCGATCGCCGGCGCCCTGAGCAAGCGCTCCTCGAGCCTCAAGGGCCTCCAGCTCGGTCTCGCACCCCGCGGCTGACCCCCGACCCCGCCGCCCGGCCCGCGCGTGAGCCGCTGACGTTCGAGCGCGGATCGGGCGGCCGGTCGCGGTCCGCTCCATCGACGACACGCCGGCGTAGGGCGTGGCCAGGACACGGCGGGCGACCCGGACCGGCGCGGCCGCACGCCCAGACGCCGACGACCGGCCTCAGCACACAGGGCCACGCCCCGGCTCCACCACGGATGCGCATCACCCAAGGCAAGGGCGGGACCGTCGTCGGCAGGCGTGCTCGCTCCGGGGGCCAGGAGGCATCGCCGGATGGAGTCGTGAGGGCGGGTGTCGTCAGGTGGCTTCGGAGTCGTAAGGGGGAAGTTCGCCGTAACCCAGCTCGTCCACCGGGTCGGACGTGGCGGGGGCCGTGGTCGTCGACTCCAGCTCGCGCGGCTTGTTGTTCCAGTCGTCCTCGATGTCGTCGAGGAGATGCTTGCGGACGAACGTGCGCGGGTTGAGGTCGGCGGGGTCGAAGTTCGAGAACTCCGGGCCCAGCCCGGCACGCAGGTCGTCACGCGCGTTGGTGGCCATGCGCCGCAGGTTTCGCAGCGTCCGGCCCGCCTGCGAGGCGGCCTGAGGCAGTTTGTCGGGGCCGAAGACGAGCAGCGCGATGACGATCAGCGCCGCGAATTCCCCCCACCCGAGTCCGAACACCGTGAGCTCCTACCGCAGTCCAACCTCTCCGAGGACAACCCCGGCCTATCCACAGACTAAGGGCTCTCCGGCCTAGGTCGGTCGCCGCCCCATGGTCATTTCTGTGCGAATCCCGTGCCCAGCCGCCCGATCCGCCTCCCGCGCGCCCGCCCGGTCTGCCACCTGCCAAGGAACGATCGGCTGCTGTGGAGGAGCAGCCGATCTACCCACGATGGAAGGCCCTCAGGACGGGGTCGGGGCGGGCTGGTCGTCGGCCTCGACGGTCAGCGTGGCGTTCTGCTCCTGGCCGGCGCGCTGGAACTTGATGTTGATCGTGGAGCCGGGCGTCTTGCTGCGGATGAGCGCGATCAGCTCGTTACCGTCCTGCAGCGCGAGCCCGTCGATCTCCAGGATGACGTCGCCCGCCTTGAGCCCCGCCTTGCCTGCGGGCCCGTCGGCGTCGACCGGCTGCTGGCCGCCGACCGGCTCGGAAGCAATGCGTACGCCCTGGCCTTTGTAGTCGCGGTCGAGAAGGATGCCGATCTTGGGACGCTTGGCCTTGCCGGTGGCGATCAGCTCTTCTGCCACCCGCCGCGTCTGGTTGACGGGGATCGCGAAGCCCAGGCCGATGCTGCCGCTCTGGCTGTTCAGCGAGCGGCTGAGGGTGGCGATCGCCGAGTTGACCCCGACGACCTCGCCGCGGCCGTTGACGAGCGGTCCGCCGGAGTTGCCGGGGTTGATGGCGGCGTCGGTCTGAATCGCGCTGATGTAGGCGGGCTCCTCGGAGCTGGCGCCGGTGTCGTCGCCCGCGATGACCGGGCGGTTGAGCGAGCTGACGATGCCGGTCGTCACCGTGCCGGTCAGGCCCAGCGGGGAGCCGACGGCGATCACGGGGTCTCCGACCACGACCTGGTCGGAGTTGCCGAGGGTGATCTCGGGCGTGCCGAACGTGTCCTCGGGCTTGATCACGGCGAGGTCGGAGCCGGGGTCGCGGCCGACGATGCGGGCCGAGGTGGTCTTGCGGTTGTTGAACATGATCCTGATCTCTCCGCCCTTGGCGGCCGGGGAGACCACGTGGTTGTTGGTCACCACGTAACCGTTTTTGATCACGAAGCCGGATCCCGAGGCGCCTTCGGTGGCCATGCCGTTGCCGGCCTCGATGGAGACCACGCTCGGCAGCACCCGGGCCGCCACGCCCGCCACCGAGTCGGGGGCCCGGTTGGTGGCGCCGGTCGGCACCGGGCCCAGGCTGTAGCCGGGGTCGTTGTCGCTGGCCGGCTTGGTGAGCAGGTAGGTGCCGACGCTGCCGAGCAGGGAGGCCACCAGGGCGATGACGACGGCGGTCGAGATGAGAAAGCCGGTGCTCGGGATGCGGCGCGGCCTGCTCCCGTGGCTGTGCGCGCCCGAGGGCGGCGGCGCCCAGCCCGCGCCCATGCCGAGTGCCTGGCGCGGAGGCGGCGGTGGCGCGCCTCCGTAGGAAGGCGGGCCGCCGAAGAGCGGGGCTTCGTACGCCCGCGTGCCCCCGTCAGGGCGGCCGAACGCGAGGTTCTCCTGCGTGCCGCCATCGGGACGGCCGTAGCCGCCCTCACCGCCGTCAGGACGGCCGTAACCGCCCTCGCCACCGTCAGGACGGCCGTAACCGCCCTCACCGCCGTCAGGACGGCCGAACGCGGGGTTTTCCTGCGTGCCGCTTTCGGCGAGCCCGAAGAACGGACCGTCATGGGAGCGTGAGTCCCGATCGGACGGCGGGCCGCCGTAGGGGCGCGCGCCCGGCTCGGACGGCGGATCGTCATGGGAGCGGGCGCCCGGGTCGGGCGGGCCGAACGAGGGTGCACCGGGCCGCGACCCGGAAGTGTCCGGCGCGGCCCCGCCGTCGGTGGGCGAGCCGCCGTACGGGCGGCCGTCGTACGGGCGGCTGTCGTACGGGCGGCTGTCGTACGGTGGCGTGCCGGAACGTTCGGAACGGCCCGACGGGTCGCCCCAGGAGGTGCCGAACGAGGCGGGCGGCTCGGGCCGCTTGCCTTCGTGCTCGGGAGCGTCATCCGCGGGCAGGAAGTCCGGCCGCCCCTGTGGCTCGGGGTAGTCCGACGTCGTGCGTCCTTCGTTGGGGCGCGTCTCGTCGGTCATCTAAGTCTCACCACTCCTTGGCTCGGCCACCGCAATCCTCGCTCTTGCGGCATACGAGGGTCATAAAGCATTTGTCAGGAATCGCCTGTGACAAATCCCGAACCCAGATCGTATGCCCCGCGCGTCGTTGACTACGCCACCCCAAGTATCCCAGGCATGGTGCGATCTCAAGGTGTGGCGGTGGAGGGAGCACTCGTCGGCGAGTTGCGATCGGGCTGCTGGAAGAGCTCGACCGGGGGCGCGGGGTTGCTCTGGCCCACGCCGGTGGCTGCGAAGAACGTGCCGAGCGCGACGGCCGCGGAGACCACCCCGACCGCCACGTAGGTCGTGCGCCGCCTACCACCGCGCCCAGGGCCCGTGGCCCCACCAGCGGCGTCCCGGCGCGGGCGGTTGTCGAGAGGCGCGATGCTGTGCGGCCCAGGGATGGGCACCCCGCCGAAGGTGCGGGTGGGGAAAGGGCGCTCCCTCGGGGGCAGCGGCCCTCCCGGCTCCGCCATCCGGAGCAGGGACATCGTCAGGTCGGCCGGCATCGCGGGATCGTCGAGCGAGCGCAGGCGCGACTTCAGCGCCCGCATCGACTCGACCTCTCGCCGGCAGTCAGCACAGAAGGTCAGATGGGCGAGCGCGCGCTCGCGTTCGGTGTGGTTGAGCTCCCCGTCGACAAGCGCGGATACGCGTTCTCCAAGATGAGCCATATCAGTTTTCCTCCCCACGGGTCACGGTCGGGGGGAGTTGAGAATTACGGGGGGCTCGATGGTCGAGCGCCTCCCGCAACTGCGCCCGGCCACGGTGAATCCGGCTTCGGACCGTGCCCAGCTTGACGCCGAGCGTGGCCGCGATCTCTTCGTAGGACAGGCCCTCGATGTCGCAGAGCACGATCGCGGCCCGGAACTCCGGGGCGAGCGCGTCGAGGGCGGCCTGGATGTCGGGCTCCAGATGAGCGTCGTCGAGCGCCTGGGCAGGAGACGGCTCACGACCGCGCAGCCGCTCGGCGGCGTCGTCGGCCAGCCCCTCGAACCTGATGCGCTGCTTGCGCCGCGCCATGTCGAGGAACAGGTTGGTCGTGATCCGGTGCAGCCATCCCTCGAAGGTGCCGGGGGTGTAGCTCGACAACGATCTGAAGACCCGGACGAAGACCTCCTGGGTCAGGTCTTCCGCGTCGTGCACATTGCCGGTCAGCCGGTACGCCAGCCGATACACCCGTGCGGAGTGGGTCCGCACCACTTCCTCCCATGTGGGAGGAGTCCAGTCAGACGACACCGGAGTATCTGTCTGGTGGTCGCTTTCGTCCACCAGAACTCCTCTCTCTGGGACCACCGCTACCGCCATAGTGCCTGGTTTCGTCCCTCCGTGCGCACTGCCTGCCTTCCGGACCGGCAAAGCCCGTTTAAACCTGCAACGCCTCAGGTCCCTCCTGAGTTCCCGTCCCGGCGTGTCTCCCATAGGCTGCGATCGACACCAATCACGTGTATGACCTTTTGCGACGATCGCACGAAAGTGGGGGGAGGCGGCCGATGACCACTCCGGTGGAGGCCACTCTGGCCTATGCGGAGCAGTTCCATCATGAGGATGAGATCGTGCACGCTGCGCGGCAGCGCGGGCTGGAGATGGGGGCCACGCCCATCCTTCCCGGTGGCGGGGCGGCCTTGTGCTTCCTGGCCACCGCGGTCAACGCCAAGTCCGTCGTCGAGATCGGCACGGGCTGCGGCGTCTCCGGTCTGTGGCTGCTGCGCGGCATGCGCAGCGACGGCACGCTGACGAGTGTCGACGTCGAGCCCGAGCACCAGCGACTGGCCCGGCAGGCGTTCGCCGAGGCGGGCTTCTCCGGCGGGCGGGTGCGCCTCATCTCGGGCCGGGCGCTCGACGTGCTGCCACGGCTGTCGGACGGCGGCTACGACATGGTGTTCGCCGACGGCGCCAAACACGAATACGCCGACTACCTCTCCGAGGCGGTCCGGCTGCTGCGCGTGGGCGGCATCGTGGCCTTCGACAACATGTTGTGGCACAACCGGGTGGCCGACCCGGCGCAGCGTGACCCCGAGACGGTGACGCTGCGCGAGGTGGGCAAGCTGGTGCAGTCGGACGACCGGCTCCGCTCGGTGCTGATGCCGCTGGGCGACGGCCTGCTCGCCGCCATCAAGATCGCCGACTGACGCCCGTCAGGTGCGCGTGAGCCACTCCAGGAGCACGCGCACGCCGAACCCCGTGGCGCCCTTGCTCAGCGTGCCCTCGTCGACCGTGCTGCGCCCGACACCGGCGATGTCGAGGTGCGCCCACGGCCGCTGCCCCGCGAACTCCCGCAGGAACAACGCCGCCGTGATCGACCCGGCACCGAACCTCGACCCGGACTCGACGTTGCTGAGATCGGCGATCGGCGACTTCAGCGCGGGCACGTAGTCCTCGATCAGCGGCATCCGCCAGAGCCGGTCGTCCGCCGTCTGACCGGCGTCGACGAGCTGCTTGGCCAGCGCGTCGTCGGTGGAGTAGACGGCACCCACGTTGCGCCCGAGCGCGACCGTGATCGCCCCGGTCAGCGTCGCGACGTCGACCACCGCGTCGGGGTCGAGGACGGTGTCGGCGTAGGCGAGCGCGTCGGCCAGCACCAGGCGCCCCTCGGCATCGGTGTTGAGCACCTCGACGGTGCGGCCGCCGTAGTGCTTGATGACGTCGCTGGGCCGCTGCGCCGTGCCGGACGGCATGTTCTCGGCGGCCGCGACCAGCCCGGTGACCCGCACCGGCGCGCCCAGCCTGGCCAGCGCGCCGAGCACGGCGATCACGGTCGCGCCGCCCGCCATGTCGGTCTTCTGGGTCTTCATGTTGTCCGTCGGCTTCAGCGACAACCCGCCGGAGTCGAACGTGATGCCCTTGCCCACCAGCACCACGTGCCGGTCGGCCGGCTGCTCGGGCGTGTAGGAGAGCTGGATGAGCCGGGGCGGGCTGGCCGAGCCGCGGCCCACGGCGAGGATGCCGCCGAAGCCCTCGGCCTGGAGGCGCTCCTCGTCCCACACCTTGACCGGCAGGCCGCTCTCGGCGGCCCGCTCGGCGAGCCAGGCGGGGTTCTTCACCGAGGACGGCGTGTTGGCCAGGTCGCGGGCGAGCGCCACCGCCTGTGCGACGACCTGCGCGCGGCGCACCTGAGCCTCGTCGGCCCCTGCGAACGCGAGCGTCCGCACGGCCGGCTTGCCCACCTTGCCGATCTTGTACGAGTACGCCGCCAGCAGCGCCGCCTCAGCGAAGGCCGCCACGTCGCCGCCGGGCGTCACCACGGTCAGCGTGTCCTTGCCCTTGACCCTGCGCGTCAGCGCCGCACCGGCCCGGCGCAGCGCGCGCGGGGAGCCGTCGCCGACGCCGTAGAGCAGCACGCGGCCCACGCCGCCACCCCGTGCCACCGGGACCTCGACGACCTCTCCAGCCTCCCCCTTGGCCTCGTAGTGTGCCAGCAGGTCGGGCACGGGCAGGTGCAGCTCGACCGAGTGCGCTGGGGTGAGGTCAGAGGTGTAGGGGACGGCCAGCAGCTCGGGATCGTCGGAAACCTCGGCGACCACCGACGCAGTGGTCTCTATGGGCACGGAATCTCTCCTCGAACGTCAGCGACCCTGGCGCCGGATTATCGCCAGGGTCGTAGAACCAAAAAGGTGTCTCTCGGGAGCGCTCAGCCGACGACGTTCTTCAACGCCTCGCCGAGCGCCTTGGCCTCGTCGGCGGAAATCTCCACGACGAGCCGGCCGCCACCTTCCAGGGGGACCCGCATGACAATGCCGCGCCCTTCCTTGGTGACCTCGAGCGGACCATCGCCGGTCCGCGGCTTCATCGCCGCCATGCGTGTTTCCCTTCCTGCCTTGGGCTCCCGCGGCCCGCGATTTCCGACCGCCCATCGGGGGTGGTCGGCGCATTCACGTCTTCTGTGATGTCCTATTCTCCCGCATCGAGAGCGCTCATGGGTAACGATCTCCTCCCAGAATGCGTTGTCGAGGTCGGCGATCGCGTCCAAACTGGACTTCGTGCACGCTCGCGCCGCTCTGTTCGACCTCTATGGAGACCACCTGCGCTCGCGCGGTGGGCAAGCCACCGTGGCCGCTCTCGTCCGGCTCATGAAACCCCTGGAGATCGCCGCTCCCGCCGTGCGTACGGCGGTTTCGCGCATGGTCCGGCAGGGCTGGCTGCAACCGGTCAGGCTCCCTCAGGGCCCCGGCTACGGGCTGACGCCGAAGTGCGTCAGGCGCCTGGATGAGGCGGCGCTGAGAATTTACCGAGCCGGAACGCTGATCTGGCACGGCAGGTGGCATCTGATCGTCTTCGAGCCGGTCAAGGACCGCCCTCGCAGGGAGCGGCTCCGCGCCGATCTGACGTTCCT
Source organism: Nonomuraea sp. B5E05 (assembly GCF_039880665.1). Taxonomy (NCBI): domain Bacteria; kingdom Bacillati; phylum Actinomycetota; class Actinomycetes; order Streptosporangiales; family Streptosporangiaceae; genus Nonomuraea; species Nonomuraea sp. B5E05. The sequence goes on along the minus strand of NZ_JBDPMJ010000011.1, from coordinate 240,349 downwards.
GGGTTACGCCGCGCTGTCGGAGACGGCCTGGATCGGCCCACGCTCGTCGATCGAGCTGGACAACCTGCTCGAGAGCGAGGGCGTGCGGGCCGACAGGTTCGACTCGGCGCTGGAGGGCGACCCCCGCGAGCTCGTCGCCAGGGCGTGGGATCTGGCCGCCATCGGCGAGGCGTACGAGCATTGGCTGGCCGAGGCTGACACGCTGATCAGCGGGCTCCCGGAGAGGGCACCGGCCGACCAGGTGTTCGCCACCAGGAGCAGGCTCGTGCACGGCTGGCGCAACTTCCTGTTCCGCGACCCGGGGCTGCCGCCCGAGCTGCTGCCCGCCGGCTGGCCTGGCGAGAAGGCCAGGGTCTACTTCGAGCAGGAAGCCACCCGGCTGTTGCCCGCAGCCGCCGCGTTCGTCGACAGGGAGTTGCTTTGATCCGCTATGACGTGGCCGACGCCGTCGCCACCATCACCCTCGACCGTCCCGACGCTATGAACTCGCTGACCGCCGAGACCAAGCAGGCCCTCCTCGACGCGCTGCGCCGGGCGGCGGCCGACCCCGCGGTCAGGGCCGTCCTGCTCACCGGCTCGGGGCGGGCCTTCTGCGCGGGCCAGGACCTGCACGAGCACGCCGGCAACCTGGAGGCGGGCCGCGGCCTGGCCGACACCGTACGCGAGCACTACAACCCGATCGTGGAGCTCATCACCACCATGGGCAAGCCGGTGGTGGCCGCCGTCAACGGCGTCGCGGCGGGGGCGGGCGCGTCCCTGGCCTTCGCCTGCGACCTGCGGGTGGCGTCCGACAGGGCCAAGTTCGCGCTGGCGTTCGCGGGCATCGGGCTGGCGCCCGACTCGGGCGCGTCGTGGACGCTGCAGCGGCTGGTCGGCCAGGGCAGGGCCGCCGAGCTGATGTTGCTCGGCGAGCCTGTCGACGCGGCCCGCGCGCTGGAGCTGGGGCTGGTCACGCGCGTGGTCCCCCCGGACGACGTGCTGAAGACCGCGCGGGAGCTCGCCGGGTCGCTGGCTCAGGGCCCGACCGTGGCGTACGCCGCCACCAAGCGGGCGCTGGCGTACGCCGCGACGCACGCGCTGCCCGACTCGCTGGCGCTGGAGGCCGACCTTCAGGACGCGTGCGCCGCCACCCGCGACCACCAGAACGCCACCAGAGCCTTCCTCGCCAAGGAACGGCCCACGTTCGAGGGCACCTGACGGGCGCGCCCGTCCTTCCGCCGCCCGACGGGCGCCGCCTGTCGGGCGGCGGCCGTGTCAGGCCGGTCGGCGTGAGCGTGCCAGGCAGCCCTCGATGTGGTCGTTGACCAGGCCGATGGCCTGCATCAGCGCGTACGCCGTGGTCGGGCCGACAAAGGTGAAGCCGTGCCTCTTCAGCTCCTTGGCCAGCGCCTTGGAGCCGGGGGTCATGGCGGGCACGTCGGCCATCGTCCTCGGCACGGCCGCGTCGGGCTCGGCGAAGCGCCACACCAGGTCCGACAACCTCTCGGGCAGCTCGAGTGCGGCCCTGGCGTTGTTGATCGCGGCCTCGATCTTGGCCCGGTTGCGGACGATGCCGGGGTCGCCCAGCAGCCGTTGGGCGTCCTGCTCGGTGTACGCGGCGACCTTGACGATCGAGAATCCGTCGAAGGCGGCGCGGAAGTTCTCCCTCTTACGCAGGATCGTCAGCCACGACAGGCCCGACTGGAACGCCTCCAGCGCCACACGCTCGAAGACCGCGTCGTCACCCTTGACCGGGCGGCCCCACTCCTCATCGTGGTAGGCGAGGTACGTCGGGTCGGCCATGCCCGGCCAGGTGCAGCGGATCGGCTCCGTCACGACCGATCGTCTCCCGGTGTGGAGCGCGCGGGTGCCTCCGCCTCTCCCCGAACCTCCCCGGCCACCGGCTCGCTGCCCATCTCCTCGCCACCCGTCTCCGTGCCGGTCGTGTCCGCCTCGATCGGCTCGGCGGGCGGCTCTTCCCGCTCGCCGTCGCGGGTCACGTCTTGCGGGCCTTCGCCGTCCGGGGGCACGCCCTCCGGCTGGTCCGCGCGCTCGCCACCGTCCGCGGCCCCGTCGCCGGTGCCGTCGCTGGTGCTGGTGCCGGTGCCTTCCCGGGACTCGTGCCCGGCCGGCGAGGCGCCGTTGGAGGCCTGCTCGACGGCGGCATCCCGAGGAGAGACGCGCCACTGCGCGTACTGCCCCTCCGCGTCGTCGTCCCAGGGCCCTCCACCGGGCACCGGGTCGCCCGACTCGGGCAGCTCCCTGTAGGTGGCAGGGGCCTGCGGCGCGTGGTCCGTGCGCAGACCGGCTCCCGGCGCGGCGTGGCTCTCCTGCCGCGCGTACAGCCGGCTCGACAACAACTCGGAGACGCGCTGCTCCAGCACCGCGATCCGGGTGTCACGGGCGCTGATCGCGCTGGCGGCCCTGCGCAGGGTCTCGTCGACGCTCTGCGTGTGGTAGCCGACCAGGTTGACCGGCAACTGCAGCGCCATGAAGTCGACCGCCGTGAGCTGCGCGGGCTCGGGCAGTTCGAGAGGCGGCACGTCCGGCGGGAACTCGGTCAGCTCACCGCCCCTGCCTAGGGAGACCAAGACCACGCATGCCAAGATGGCGATCGCGGCGATGGCGAGTACGACCAGCACATTGGCATCGTACTCATACGGCGGGGCTCGTTCAGCATCACCGCAAGCAGCGCAATCCGGTCAGCCGGTCGCCTCGCCGAGTTCGGCGACGCTGGGCCGCACGGGCTGCGAACGGGCTTCGAGGTGGGCGAACGCCTCGTCCACGGTGGACGTCCAGGAGATCGCGTCGAAGACGTCGGCCCGGGTGAAGCCCTCGTCGTACATGGTGCTGACGAGGGTCTTGAGCGGCTCGTACAGGCCCCAGGGGTCGAGGATCACCAAGGGGCGGTCGTGGAGGCCGAGCACGCGCGCGGTCCAGATCTCGAAGAGCTCCTCCAGCGTGCCGATGCCGCCCGGCAGCACGAGGAAGGCGTCGGAGCGGGCGTCCATGACGCCCTTGCGCTCGCGCATGCCGTCGGTGACGACCAGCTCGTCGGATGCCTCGTCGGCCACCTCGATGTCCACCAGGACCTGCGGGATCACACCGACCGTGCGCCCGCCGGCGGCCCGGGTGGCCGAGGTGACCGCGCCCATGCAGGAGACGGTGGCACCGCCGCTCACCAGCGTGTGGCCGCGCTTGGCGAGCTCGGTGCCGACCTGCCGGGCCAGCTCGATGTATTTCGGGTCGATACGCAGGCTGGAGGCACAGAAGACGCAGATGTTCACGAAGGGTCAGCCTATTGGGGCTCTGCGGGCTGGGCGGCGGCGGACGCCAGTTCTTCCTCCTGCTGCCTCGACCGTGCCCGGTCGGCGTCGGCGATGATGCGCACGGCCTCGTCGACGTCGTCGGTGACGGTGATCAGATCGAGGTCCTGGGGCGCGATCTTCCCGGTGCCGAGCAGAGAGGCCTTGACCCACTCGAGCAGCCCGCCCCAGAACTCGGTGCCCACCAGCACCACGGGGAAGGAGGTGACCTTGCGCGTCTGCACCAGCGTGAGCGCCTCGAACAGCTCGTCGAGCGTGCCGAAGCCGCCGGGCAGGGCGATGAAGCCGCAGGAGTATTTGACGAACATCGTCTTGCGCACGAAGAAGTAGCGGAACTCGATGCCGAGGTCGACGTAGTCGTTCATGCTCTGCTCGAACGGCAGCTCGATGCCGAGCCCGACCGACACCGCGCCGTCCACGTCGCGCGCGCCCCGGTTGGCGGCCTCCATGACGCCGGGCCCGCCGCCCGTGATGACGGCGTAGCCCGCCTCTGCCAGCGCCCGGCCCAGCCGGCGACCCTGCGTGTAGTCGGGGGACTCCTCACCGGTGCGCGCCGAGCCGAAGACGGTGACCGCCCGCGGCAGTTCGGCGAGCTGGCCGAAACCCTCCACGAACTCGGCCTGGATGCGCAGCACCCGCCACGGGTCCATGTGCACCCAGTCGGAGGGCCCCTGCCGGGCGAGCAGGCGCTGGTCGTGCGTGGAGGTGGGGACGAGGCGACCGCGGACGACGGCCTGCCCCTGACGGCGTTCCCGACGTGACTGTTCCATGCGGGTCACGCTAGTCGCCTTCGGGCGCGGCCGGTTCCACCTCCGCTCGGCGGCCTGAGCCGTACCGTGCCGGCGGACGGAGGTGCTTGTCGGGACAGAACCGCAGGTAAGCGCCTTGACACCGGTCAATAAAAATTCTTGGAAGAAGCAGGGAACCGAATTTCGACTCCCCCGCGTCTAACTGCCGAGGGTGCTGCTCGGGACTGAAAGTGGTCTTCCCCGCCAAATGGCCGGCGAGGAAGGCCACTTTCATGTGGACAGCCATTCGAGCATGGCCCGCTCGCTCTCGACGATCTTCGTCAGCGACACGTGCTCCCCCTGCTGGTGCGCCAGGTTCGGATCGCCGGGCCCGTAGTTGACGGCGGGCACCCCCAGCGCGGAGAAGCGGGCGACGTCGGTCCAGCCCAGCTTGGCGCGCGGCGTGCCGCCGACCGCCTCGGTGAAGGCCGCCGCCACCGGATGTGTCAGGCCCGGCCTCGCCGCGGGCGCGGCGTCGACGAAGGCCACCTCGAAACCGTCGAACACCTCGCGTACGTGCTCCTGGGCCCGCTCGATCGACAGGTCGGGCGCGAAGCGGTAGTTGACGGTCACCACGCACTGGTCCGGGATGACATTGCCCGCGACCCCGCCGCGCACGCCGACCGCGTTCAGCCCTTCGTGGTACTGGAGACCGTCGACCACCGGCCGCCGCGCCTCGTACGTGTTGAGCCTGGAGAGCACCGGCTCGATCCCGTGAATGGCGTTGACCCCCAGCCACGACCTGGCGCTGTGGGCACGCTTGCCCGTCACGGTGACCTCGGCGCGCAGCGTGCCCTGGCAGCCGCCCTCGATGACGCCGTCGGTCGGCTCCATCAGGACCGCGAAGTCGGCCGCCAGCCAGCCGGGGTGGTCTCTGGCGACCCTGGTGAGGCCGTTGCGCTCGGCCTCGACCTCCTCGCAGTCGTAGAAGACGTACGTGATGTCCCTGCCCGGCGCCGGGACGGCCGCCGCCAGCTTGAGCGCTACCGCCACGCCGGCCTTCATGTCGGACGTGCCGCACCCGTACAGCAGGTCTCCCTCCACCCTGCTCGGCAGGTTGGCGGCGACGGGGACGGTGTCGAGGTGCCCGGCGATCAGCACCCGCTCGGAGCGGCCCGCCTGGGTGCGGGCCACGACGGTCTCCCCAGACCGGTCCACCTTCAGGTGGGGCAGCGCCGACAGCGCCCGCTCCACCTCGTCGGCCAGCCGCCGCTCGGCGCCGCTGACCGACTCGATGTCCACGATCGCGGCGGTGAGCGCGCGTACGTCCTGCGTCAGGTCAAGCATCAGGTGTTCACTCCGTGTTCGCGCAGCACCTCGTTGAGCGCCGCCTTGTCGTGCCGCTGCCCCGGCTCCAGGTATTTCAGCACGAGCACGCAGGGCAGGCCGAACGTGCCGCCGGGGAACTCCTTCTGGCGGGTGCCGCTGACCGCCACGCACCACGCGGGGATGCGGCCGCGGGCGACCTCTTCGCCCGTCCGCACGTCGATCACGGGGATCGAGCCGGAGAGGATCGTCCCCGCGCCGACCACCGCGCCCTGCCCGACCCGGGCGCCCTCGACGATCATCGCCCGGCTGCCGACCAGCGCGTCGTCCTCGACGACGACCGGGACGGCGCCGGGCGGCTCCAGCACGCCACCGATGCCCACCCCGCCGGACAGATGCACGTTTTTGCCGATCTGGGCGCAGGATCCGACCGTGGCCCAGGTGTCGACCATGGTGCCCGCGTCCACGTACGCGCCGATGTTGGTGAACGACGGCATCAGCACCACCCCGGGCGCCAGGTAGGAGCCCCACCGGGCGATCGCCCCCGGCACCACCCGCACCCCGTCGAACGAGCTCTTGAGCGGGTGTCTGTCGTGGTGCTGGAAGTCACCCACCTGCGAGCGGGCCATGCCGAGCACCGTGAAGCTGAGCAGGATCGCCCGCCTGGCGCGCTCGTCCACGACGACGTCGCCGTCGATCAGGCGGGCCGCCCTGGCCTCGCCCTTGTCGAGCAGGTCGACAGCGCCGACCACCACGTTGCGCGCGTCGACGTCGGCGGGCGACAAATCCGCCCTGCGCTCCCACAACTCGTCCACCACCGGCGAGATCGGTGACGAGGTGCTCACGTGACTCATGGCCTCGGAGCTTATCCGTCCGGGTAGGTTCTTCAGCGTGCGCGTGCGCTTCTCCCGTGGGGTCATCACCATCGCGATCATCGTGATCGTTCTCGCCGTGGCCATTTCCGTGGGCCTCTACCACCTTCTCAAGCGGACACCCCAGCTGGCCGAGCGGCACGCGTACTGCGTGGTCAACACGCCCGACGGCGTCCGCAACCTCGATCCCGAGCAGGCGCAGATCTCGGCCACCATCGCGGCGGTCGCGGCGCGGCGCAGGCTGCCGGAGCGGGCCGTGGTGATCGCGTACGCGACGGCGATCCAGGAGTCGAAGCTCTACAACCTCAACTTCGGCGACCGCGACTCCGTGGGCGTGTTCCAGCAGCGCCCGTCGCAGGGCTGGGGCAAGAAGAAGCAGCTCATGGACCCCGTCTACGCCACCAACAAGTTCTTCGCCGCCCTGGTCAAGGTGAAGAACTACCGCAAGCTCCCGCTGGCGGAGGCGGCGCAGGCCGTGCAGCGATCGGCGGGCGGTTACGCCTATGCCGCGCACGAAAGCGAGGCCGAGATCCTCGCCGCGGCGTTCACCGGACGTGTTCCCCAGGCGGTGCACTGCTGGTATCCCGCCGGCAAGACCTCCGCTCCGAAGTCGCGGGCCGCCGCGGCGCGCAAGCAGCTCGCCAGGGCGCTCGGCAGCACGGCGATCAACACGAAGCGGCGCGGCTGGCTGGTGGCCGCGTGGTCGGTGGCCCACGCCGAGAAGTACGCGCTCAACCGCGTCGGCTACAACGGCGCCACCTGGGTCAACGACTTCGAGCGCGACGGCTGGCAGACGGGCGGCCAGGCGAGCGCCCGCCGGGTCGACCTGTCGTAGCGCCCGCGGGAGGCCCGGTCAGGACGCCCTGCGCACGATGGAGATCGAGCCGGGCGGCAGCGGCTGGGCGTAGCAGGCCGTCCATGAGCGGCCCTGGATGCGTTCGAAGGAGAGCAGCCGCCCGTCCGACGCGCGGTAGTCGGCGAAGTCGAGCAGGCCCCTTTCGGGGTTTCCCGTGTCGCCCTCGCTCCTGAACGCGGCCGTGCCCCGCTCGATCGGGAAGAACTCCACGCCCTCCATGATCAGCATGCTCTTGGCCGGGACCATGCCCTGGGTGGGCACGTCGGTCCAGAGCAGCACCTCAAGGTGCGGCGGGTCGCCGTCGAGCACCTCCACCGACAACCACTGCAGGCGGCGCGAGCCGTCGCGCAGGAGATATTCGATCCACTGGTTGCCCTGCCACGAGACGTGCATGGAGCCGAGCACGCGCGCGGGCGAGCCCTGCACCTTGATCCGGTCGCCGACCTGGATCGTGCGAGGGTCGGTGTAGTCGGTGCCGGCATGCCCGGGCGCGATCACCGGCGCGGCCAGCGGGGTCTCGACGGGAGCGACCTCAGCCGGCGGCGCGCTCGTCCGGCCCTTCCTGTCCTGTCGCAGGGTGGCCAGGAAGGCACCCAGCAACAGCAGGATGGTGACGATGCTCAGCCCGAGTACGACCATGGAGGTCATGCTCATCGATCAGCTCGCTCCACTCGCGGTCTGTCTCGGCAAAAGCTCTTATCAATTTATGCGTCAAGCCCGCGCGGCGGGCTATGTCGCGCGATCCTACTGGAGGCGGCGCACAGCCGCACCGATCCGCTCATCAGTGGCCGTGACGGCGATGCGGATGTGCCGCTCACCTGCTGGTCCGTAGAACTCGCCCGGCGCGACCAAAATGCCGATTTCGGAGAGCTTGGCCACCTGATCCCAGGCGCTCTGCCCGTTCGACGCCCAGAGGTACAGCCCGGCCGTCGAGTGGTCGACGCGCCACCCGGCCCGCTCCAGCGCGGGGCGCAGCAGGGCACGGCGGGCGGAGTAGAGCTCGCGCTGCCGGTCGGCGTGCGCGTCGTCGCCGAGCGCGGCCGTCATCGCCGCCTGGACGGGGGCGGGCATGATCATGCCCGCGTGCTTGCGCGTCTCCAGCAGCCGCTTGACCAGGACGGGGTCACCCGTCACGAACCCGGCGCGGTATCCGGCCAGGTTGGAGCGTTTGGAGAGCGAGTGGACCGCGAGCAGCCCCTCGTGGGAGCCGCCGCAGACGTCGGGGTGCAGGATCGAGACCGGCTCCTCTTCCCAGCCGAGCTCGATGTAGCACTCGTCGGAGGCCACGACCGTGCCGCGCTCGCGCGCCCACGCCACGACCTTGCGCAGGTGCTCGACCGGCAGCACCTTGCCCGTCGGGTTGCCGGGAGAGTTGACCCAGACGAGGTCGACCCGCTCGGGGCCGAGCGCGAGCGTGCTGTCGGCGGCGGTCGCCACCGCACCGGCCAGCCGGGCGCCCACGTCGTAGGTGGGGTAGGCCAGCTCGGGGAAGACCACCCGCCGTGCCCCGAGGTAGGTGGGCAGCCAGGCGACGAACTCCTTGGAGCCGATCACCGGGAGCACGTCACGCTGGTCGACGGTGACGCCGTGCCGGCGGCGCAGCCACCTCGCGGCGGCCTCGCGCAGCGCCTTGGTGCCGTGGGTGAAGGGGTAGCCGGGGCTGTCGGCCGCCTGGACCAGCGCGTCCTGGACCTTCTGGGGCACGGGGTCGACGGGCGTGCCGACCGACAGGTCGACGATGCCGCCGGGATGTGCCAGCGCGCGCTCTTTGTACGGCTCCAGCTTGTCCCAGGGGAAGTCGGGCAGGTTGTTCACGGTTCTCCAGGGTGTCACGTTGCCGTATCGAGCGCCGGGCATGCCTCGAGAGCGGGGCGCACCCAGCCCGGATGCCCCCGCTCGCTCCGTGCCGCGACCGTCAGTGGCCCTCTGCCTGCGGCGGCAGGGCGGCCACCACCGGGTGGTCCTTCTCGATCTTTCCGACCTTCGAGGCACCTCCGGGCGAGCCGAGGTCCTCGAAGAAGTCCACGTTGGCCTTGTAGTAGTCCTTCCACTGCTCGGGAAGGTCGTCCTCATAGAAAATGGCCTCGACGGGGCATACAGGCTCACACGCGCCGCAGTCCACGCACTCGTCGGGGTGGATGTAAAGCATGCGCTCGCCCTCGTAGATGCAATCAACGGGGCATTCCTCGATGCACGCCTTGTCCAGGACGTCCACGCAAGGCTGCGCGATGACGTAGGTCACCTCGAGCTCCTTCTCTCCGCACCATGGCATGACTCTGACCGCGGTTTGCTACGCCCTAGTATTGCCGTGCTTGCCGACTGGCCGAAACGGAGGGTGGCAAACTCGTGGCGGCACGGCTCGTCATCGCGATCACAAGTCAGGACATCGGCGCACGAATCACCACCCGCAGGCGCGTTCCGGAAGGCTTTCGCGACGCGGTGGGCATCCTCGTGTCGTGGGAGTCCGGGGTGCTGACCGTCCGCAAGAAGGACGGCACTCTGGTGGAGATTCCTGAAGAGACGCTTGTAGCCGCCAGGGTCGTTCCGGCCGCGCCTCCTCGACCTGGACGGACGTAGCGGTAAGTATTCGTTGTGTGACTGTACGTACCTGCGCCGCCGCAGCAGCCATCCTCGCCAGCGCCGGATGCGGCGCGTCGTCCACCGACTCCGCCTCCACCGAGGCCAAGAACCTGCCGCCCGTCAACGCCCAGGCCGCCTCCATGAAGGCGGGCTTCGGCACCATGGAGCGGCTCGCCGAGGCCGCGGGGCGCGAGGGCGAGCTCAACGTGATCGCCCTGCCCCGCGACTGGGTCAACTACGGCGAGATCATCGACACCTTCGCCGACAAGTACGACATCAAGGTCAACGAACTGGAGCCCAACGCCGGCAGCAAGCGCCAACTCGACGTCGCCGCGCAGCTCAAACCCGACGTGTTCGACCTGACGATGGACGTGGCCGTCGCCGGAGCCGGGCGGTTCGCCCCGTACAAGGTGCAGGGCTGGCAGGACCTGCCCGACCCGGTCAAGGACCCGTCAGGCGGCTGGTACGCCGCCTACGGGGGCTACATGTCCATCGGGTACGACCCGCGCGCCGTCAAGCCGCCCGCCTCCTTCTCCGACCTGCTGAAGCCCGGCTACCGGGTCGCGCTCGACGGCGACCCGCTGCGCTCGGCGTCGGCGTTCGACGGCGTGATGGCCGCCTCCATGCGGGCCGGCGTGCCGCAGCCCGCGCAGGGGGTGTCGCTGTTCGCCAAGCTCAAGCAGGCGGGCAGGCTCACCGAACCGGCCAAGGCCAACACGATCGTCGCCTGGGACCACCTCAACGCCGCCCGCAGCGCCCACCAGCCCGACGCGTGGAAGGTGACGATCCCTCGCGACGCCGCACTCGGCGGCTACCACGTGCAGGCGATCAGCAAGACGGCGCCGCATCCGGCCGCCGCCCGGCTCTGGCAGGAGTTCCTGTTCTCCGACGAGGGCCAGAACCTGCTCATGAAGGGGTTCGCCCGGCCCGCGCGCACCGAGGCGATGCGCATGAAGGGCACGCTCGACGCCGAGCAGGCCGCGAAATTGCCCAAGGCGCCCGGCCCTCCGGTCATCCTGACGATTCCGCAGGCAGACGCGGCGAAGGCGTACCTCAAGCGGCAATGGGCGAAGAGCATGGGATGAGTCCGATGTGACTTGATATGTCGTAGGGACGTTCAGGCTCTAAAGTGAACGGACAGCACGGCCACGGGGGCCCGATGTCTGATCGAATGTGAGCTGATCGTCTTGCGATACGACACGCCGAGTTTGGAGCGGTGGAACAGTCGCGCCTACGACAGCAGCTTCGGCTACGTCTCGACGCAGGGCGCGCCACTGGTCGACCTGCTGGACCCGCGACCCGGGGAGCGCGTGCTCGACCTCGGGTGCGGCACAGGAGTGCTCACCGCCCAGATCGCCTTCAGAGGCGCCGACGTGCTCGGCATCGACGGCTCCGCCAGGATGATCGAGAAGGCGCTGGCACAGTATCCGGGCATCAACTTCATCGTCGGCGACGGGCACGACTTCACCGTCGTCGAACCGTACGACGCGGTCTTCTCCAACGCGGCGCTGCACTGGATGAGCCGCGACCCCGGCACCGTGATCGCGAACGTCCGCGAGTCCCTCACGCCTGGCGGACGTTTCGTCGCGGAGATGGGCGGCGCGGGCAACTGCGCCGAGCTGACCGCCGCGATGCTCACCGCCTGGCGCGAATACGGCCTGCGCGAACCGGACCTGCCGTGGTACTTTCCCACGCCTGCCGAGTACGCCCGGCGTCTCGAACAGGAGGGTTTCGTCGTCAGGTTGCTCGAATACTTCGACCGGCCGACGCCCCTCGACGAGTGCCCGGGCGGGGCCGCCGACTGGGTGAACACGTTCGCCGCCTCGGTGCTCGAGGGGCTCCCACCGGACATCGTGGGGCCCCTGTTGCGGCGCGTCAACGAACTGGCCGCCCCTGCGCTGCGCAGGGAGAGTGGCTGGATGGCCGACTACGTGCGCCTACGCTTTGCCGCTGTTCGGCGCTGATGCGTAGTGCATGATGCGTAGGGCTGTTTTGCCGGACTATGGTCTGTTCCGTGGGCGGCGAGACTATGGCTGCACCGCTGCGGCGGCGTGAGGGGCTGGTGAACGGAACGGGATGAATTTCTGCCTGAGCGACCTCGTACCACCGTTGAGGTGGAGCGACGCGTCGACGATCACGCTACTCACCGGGCAACCGGACCTGCCGGACGCGTGGTGGCGCACCCTGCCCATGCCACACGTGCTCGCGGCCATCGGCCCGGAGTCGCTGGGCGAGCTGCTCACGGAGATCGCCCTGGAGCACTGGCCCGCGGCGACGGTGGGCGACGTCCTGCCGGCACTGCACGTCCTGGACCCCGATGAGGCCGACGAGCCCGCCGTCGCCATCGCGCTCGACCGGGCCGGCTCGTGGGCGGGGCTGCTGGCGCTGACCAGCCGGGAGCTGGTCGACCAGCCCTTCGTCCAGGCGCGGCCGGTGCTGAACACGCTGTTCTCCGCGGTCCTGGTACGCCTCGCGCGCCCGCGTCCCGAACACCCGGCACCGGCGGCCGAGGCCGCGGCCACGGTCGGCCCGATCGTGGCCCCCGCACCGGCCGCACCGGAAACGGCTCACGGGTCCGAGCCCGTCGTCGCGGCCGACCAGCCGGGCGAGGGTCAGGGGGTCGTCGAGGCAGGACTCCAGGGGCGGGCCGCTGAGCACGAGACGCCTCACGCGGCCGGTGAGCGTGCCGCTGAGGCGCCGGCGCAGTCCGCCGCCGAACCGAGCGAAGCCGCGCCAGCGGCCGACCGCGGCGCTGAGGCAGCTAGTGCCGAGCAAGGCGCGGAACCCGGCGCCGGCGCCGCGAGTGCCGCGCAGGTCGCGGAACCTGCGGCTGAGGCCGTGAGCCCGGAGCGGGTCGCGGAGCCTGAGGCTGCGGAACCTGCGGCTGAAGCCATGAGCCCGGGTCCGGTCGCGGAGGCCGAGGCCGGCGGTGCCGCGCACGGTATGGAGAGCCCGGGGAAGGGCACGGACCAGCCGGCCGAGCTCCGGTCCGAAAGCCCTCCGTTCGAGCAGCCTGAACGGCTCCAGGGTGAGCAGGCGCGCCCAGCAGAATTCCCGCAGGCAGCAGCCGAGCAGGCGCAGCCCGAGGCGCAGCCGTCCGGGGGGTACCCCTCCGTTGAGGGTGCGCCCGCCGCGGAGGCGGAGCAGTCGTGGCAGCCGTTCGGTGGGCGGGCGGAAGGCGCGGCCGATGCCCTCGCGCCCGGCCAGGACGTGCTGGAGTCCTCCCCCGAGGGTGCGGAGCCGGTGAGCGCGGCCGGGCATGAGCCCGAGCACCAGCGCAACGCCGCGCCGGAATCCGAGCCCCACGTCGTAGCGGCGCCGGGATCCGAGCCCCACGTCGTAGCGGCGCCGGAAGCCGAGCCTCAGGCCGTAGCGATGGAATCCGGACCCCAGGCCGACGCGGCGCCGGAGCCCGGACCCCAGGCCGACGTAGCACCGGAGCCCGGGCCCTGGGCCGACGCGGCGCCGGTGCACGAGTCCCAGGGCGATGGGGCGGTGTCCGGGCCGGTCACCCTGGACCCCCAACCCGTGGAGGCGGCCGGGCGGGAGCAACCGTTGCCGGAGCTCATCGAGGCCGCGTTCGCCGGGCTGGACGACAAGAGCTGGGCGGTGGCTCAGAACCGGATCTTCACCGACGAGCCCTCGGCGGTGGACCAGCTGGCCAAGCTCTTCGCCGTCCCCCCGGCGGAGATCGCCGCCACCGAGGACGAGCTGCGCGCCCGCCTCGACCAGTGGCTGGCCAGCGAGGAGGCGGCGCCGTACCGCGCCCACCTCGACGACCTGGTGCGGACGCTGGGCCCGGCCGCCCCCAAGGAGCAGCTCATCGGCGCGGCCGACTGGCACCACGTGGAGATCCGCGCGCTGGAAGTGCCCGCCTGGCAGTTCGTCCTGGCGACCCTGGCACCCCAGCCCCAGCCCCAGCCCCAGCCCCAGCCGCAGGCCGCCCAGGCACCGCAGGCGCAGGCGCAGTCGGCGTTCGGCCCGGTTCAGGCCGCTCCCCCGCCGGCCGGCCCGCCGCAGTTCCAGGCGTTCGCGCCGGTCGCGCCGGCGGGTGAGTCGAACGGCGGCTCCGCCGACGAGTCCGGCCAGCCGTACCAGCCGTTGAAGGACGTCTCCCAGACCCGGCGCTGTTTCCGGCAGCCCGACGGGCGCTGGTGGTTGCGCATCGACGTGACCGCCGAGCAGCTCGCGGGCGGCGAGTGCGCGCTGCCGACGGGGTTCGCGTCGTACCTGGGCCTGTCGCCGGGCGAGAGCAGGACGGTCAGGAGCGCCGCGGGCGAGCTGACGATGACGTGGCACGGCAAGCCGGCGCTCGAGTCGATCGAGCGTCTCCTGGTCGACGTCGGCGCGCGCGAGGGCGGGCACCTGTTCCTGACCTTGTCGGACGAGGGTGTGCTCAGGGCCAGGCACCTGCCGGTCGCCGCCCAGGGCGCGGAGAAGATCACCAAGGCGCTGCGCCTGGTCGGGTACACCGCGCCTGGAGGCACCAGGGACCAGGCAGCCCGGGTCATCGCCACCAGGATCGGGATGACGGGCCCGGTCAGCCTGCCCGACCTGCTCACCAGGCTCCGCGAGCGCGGGGACCGCGACCTGCTCGCTCTCCTGGACTGAGCCGGTGCCGCGGCTCGCGATCGGCCCTGAGTTTCCCAGGGAGCTCAGCGCACTGGCACCGCCGGTGCGCAGGGATGCCGTGGTCGCGTTGCGCCGGTTCCTGCTCAACGTGGCCGGCGCCCCGCATCCGCAGCGGGTGCGGGGCGCCAGGGACGCGAGGGTCGCGACGCTGCGCCTGGCCGAGGGGCATCGCGGGGTGGTGGTGCGGCAGCGGGACGTGTTCTGGCTGCGTACGGTGCTGCCCGACCCGGAGGCCTGGTCGTACGCGCAGCGTCACAGGTTCGGCGTCAACCCGGTGCTCGGCGTGGTCGAGGAGTGGGACGTCGAGGCGCTCGAACGGGTCGAGCCCGCGTTACGCAGGTCGGTGCGCTCGCCTGGGCTGTTCGCCCCGATCTGCGACGGCGATCTGCTCGCGCTCGGCCTGGACTTTCACGCGCTGCCGCTGTTCAGGCTGGTCACGACCGAGGCCGACGTGGCGGCGCTGGAACCCCTGCTGCCGCCCACTCAGCACGCCCCGCTCGCGGTGCTCGCCCGCGGCGGCACGCTGGCGCAGGCGTGGCGGGAGCTGGACGCCTGGCGCGCCTCGTCCGAGGAGCCGGGGCCGGTCGACCCCGACGATCTGTACGCGGCGCTGCTGCGCAGCCCGGACCGGGCGGTGTTCGTGGCCGGCAAGGTGGAGCTCGACCGGGTGTTGCGCGCGCCTGACTGGTGCACGTTCCTGCATCCGCCACAGCACCGGCTGGCCAGGGCCGCGCGCTACGAGCACCCGGTGCTGGTGGTGGGCGGAGCGGGCACGGGCAAGACCGTCGTCGCCCTGCACAGGGCCGCCCATCTGGCCGCGCACGGCGCGGGGCCGGTGTTGCTCGTGACGTTTTCCCAAGGGCTTGCCGAAGAACTGTCTGCGAAACTCGACCTTCTGATCGATGATGAGGTGGTGCGTAAGCGGGTCGAGGTGGACAACGCCGATCGCCTGGCCATGCGGATCGTGACCGACGCGGAGGGCCGGCGACCGGCGCTGGTCGGGCAGGGGGCGCGCTCGCTGGCCGAGCTGACCGACGAGGCGCTCAGGCTGCTGTCGCGCGCGACGGGCGACCTGCTCGACGACGTCGATCCCGGGCACAAGCCGTACCGTCACATCGTGGTGGACGAGGCGCAGGACGTCAGCCCGGCCCAGTGGCGGCTGCTGCGGGCGGTGGCGCCGCACGCGCGCGACGACCTGTTCGTGGTCGGCGATCCGCACCAGCGGGTCACCGACGCGCGGGTGGCGCTGGGCGCGGTCGGCATTCCCGCCGTCCAGCACACGCTCAAGCTCTCCTACCGCCTGCCGCAGGAGCTGCTGTCGTTCGTGGTCAGGGTGCGCGGCGGCGGCCTCGCGCCCGGCCTGGTCAAGGGCGCCACCGACATGTACGGCCTGCGCGCGGCGCGCGACGGCGCCCGGCCGGTGGTCAGGGCGTACGCCACCCAGGAGGAGGAGCTGGCGGGGCTGCGGACCGTGGTCGAGTCGTGGCTGGCTGACGGTGTGCCCGCCGAGGAGATCGCGGTCGGCGCCCGTGACGTCCGGCATGTGCGTGCCGCCCGGCGGGCGCTGTCGGGCCTGGACGTGCGCGCGTGGACCTTCCCTCACCTGAAGGGGCTCGAGTTCGAGCGGGTGGCGCTCGTCGGAGTGGCGGAGAGCGTGGTGCCCGAGCCGCCGCCGGAGGAACCTCCGGAGGAACCGCACGCCAGGGCTCGTGCGCTGCAGCGCGAACGGAGCATACTGTTCGTCGCCTGCACCCGTGCCCGCTCGATGCTCTATATCTCCCATTCCGGACGAGGGAGCCCCTTTTTGTCCCTCTGATCACATAGTCTGAACTGCGGATATAACGTCCCATTGCCGGTTGGACCTCAATGAACCTCAGCCTGAGCGACCTCGCGCCACCACTGCGCTGGACCTCCCCTGGTCAGATTGCGCCGATCGTGGAGGAGCCGCAGCTGCCCGAGGCCTGGTGGCAGGCGATCCCCCTCGACCGTGCCTGCGCCATCGCCGGCACGCAGACCGTGGCGGGCCACCTGGCCGGCCTGGCCATGGCCTGCTGGGGTCACCTGATGCTCGGCGACATCCTGCCGCTGCTGCGCTTCTCCGACCCCGCCGAGGCCGAGCGGACGCCGGAGACGCTGGGCAAAGACGTGGTGCAGAAGTTGTTCACCGGCGTGTTCGAGCGGCTGCTCGAGCCCCTTCCCGAGGCCGTGCCCGCGCCGTCCAGGGCGGACAAGCCGCTGCCCGAGCTGATCGACGACCTGTTCGGAGCGCTGGACGACCGGCAGCGGGCCATCGCCAGCGACCGGCTGTACGCGACACAGCGGGCCACGCTCGACGAGCTGGCGCAGCGGTTCTCGGTGACGCGGGAGCGGATCAGGCAGATCGAGCGCGACCTGCGCGAGCACGTGGAGGCCTGGCTCGCCAAGCCGGAGGCCGCCGCGGTGGCCGCGCACGTGTCGTGGCTGCGCGGCCGGCTGGGCTCGGCCGTGCCCGCCGACGACCTGCAGGCCGCGGTCCCGTGGCACGCCGCCGAGCTGCGCAGCCTGGGCATCCCGGCGTGGCGGTTCGTACGCACGCTGCTGACCGGCTACGAGCAGTCCGACGGCTGGCTCGTGGCGGGCGGGGCCGACGACCTGAGGGAGAAGACGCGCCAGCTGTTCGCCGACGGGCCGCACCCGCTCGCCGAGGCCGTGGCCATGGTCGCCCAGCTCGGCGTGCGGGAGGACGTCGCTGAGCGGTGGATCCTGGGCGTGCCGCAACTGCGCGTGCTGGGCACGCACGTGGTGCCGTGGCCGCGCAGCGTCAACGAGAAGGCGGAGGCGGTGCTGGCGGTGGCCGGCACGCCGCTTTCGCCGGAGGAGATCCAGGAGCGCATCGGCGAGGACTACAGCCTGGTCGGCATCCGCAACCAGCTCACCGCCGACGACCGCTTCCGCCGGATCGACCGCAACAAGTACGGCCTGACCCGCTGGGGCGGCGACGAATACCTGGGGATCAGGGAGATGATCGCCCGGGAGATCGAGCGGGCCGGCGGCGAGGCGTCGGTGAGCACGATCGTGACGAACCTGACCTCCCGCTACGACGTGAGCGAGAGCTCGGTGCGGGCCTACTCCGGCGGCCCCGGGTTCGAGCGGACGCAGCGGGGCTGGGTCCGGGTGGCGGGCACCTCGCCGAGCGGGGAGGCGGAGCCGTACCATCCGCGCAAGGACGTGTCGGAGACGCGGCGCAGCTTCCGCTCCCGCGACGGGCGCTGGTGGCACCGGGTGGACATCAACGCCGAGCACCTGCGCGGCTCCGGCTCGCCGCTGCCGACCGGGTTCGCGGCGTACCTGGGGATGGCGCCGGGCGGGTCGCTGACCGCCTCCACGCCGTCCGGTGACGTGGTGATCAGCTGGCACAACCAGCCCACCATGGGGTCGATCCGCAACGTGCTGGCCGACTTCAAGGCGAGCGACGGTGACCACGTGTTCCTGACCGTGTCGGACGGCGGCGAGTTGCTGACGCGCCACATGCCCGCCGCTCCTCCCGGCATGCCGCCGCTCAACCGGGCCCTCTACCTCATCGGGATCACCGCGCCGGTCAACTCGGAGATCGAGGGGCTGCGGCTGATCGGGGCCAGGATCGGGGCGTCCGACCTCGCCACGCGCGACGAGATCCTGGACAGGCTGCGCGAGCGCGGCGACAGGGACATCCTCGGTTTCCTGGGCGGATGACCTCGGGCTAAGCTCGGCAGATGGTGCGGATCTACGACACGCGCACCCGGCAGGTCGAGGAGATCGCCACCGGGCGGGCGGTGCGGATGTACACGTGCGGGCCGACGGTCTACCGGCACGCGCACGTGGGCAACCTGCGCACCTACCTGCTGTCCGACCTGATCAGACGGGTTCTGGAGCTGCGGCGGGTGCGCGTGCTGGCCTGCCAGAACATCACCGACGTCGGCCACCTCGCCGACGACGCCGACGAGGGCGAGGACAAGGTCCTCGCGCAGGCGCGGGCCGAGGGCCGCTCGGTGAGCGAGCTCGCCCGCTTCTACGAGGACACCTTCAGGCGTGACACCAGCGCGCTCGGCCTGCGGCCTCCCGAGCACATGCCGCGCGCGAGCGAGCACATCGACCTGATGATCGAGCTGATCGCCAAGCTGATCGAGAAGGGGCACGCGTACGCGGTGCCGGACGGGTCGGTCTTCTTCGACGTGCAAACCTTTCCCTCGTACGGCGAAATTTCCGGTAATCGGCTGGACGCGCTCAAGCCCGCCCACCGCATCGACGCCGTCGACCCCCGCAAACGTTTCCACGCCGACTGGGCCCTGTGGAAACCCGCCACGGGCGAGCTGAGCTGGGACGCGCCGTGGGGGCGCGGTTTCCCCGGCTGGCACGTGGAGTGCTCGGCCATGTCGCTGCGCTATCTCGGGTCGCGCTTCGAGATCCACACCGGCGGCATCGACCTGAGGTTCCCGCACCACGAGGACGAGCGGGCCCAGTCCGACGCGGCCGCCGGGCACGAGGTCGTGCGCCACTGGGTGCACGGTGAGCACCTGCTGTTCGACGGGCGCAAGATGGCCAAGTCCACCGGCAACGTGGTGCTGCTCTCCGACGTGGCCGACGCCGGCCTCGACCCGCTGGCGCTGCGCCTGGCCTTCATGGAGCACCGCTACCGCCAGCAGCTCAACCTGACCTGGGAGACGTTGCGGGCCGCCGACCGCACGCTGCGCAGGTGGCGCTCGCGGGTGGCCGAGTGGTCGGAGTCGGTCAGCGCGCCCATGCCTCGCGACCACGTGGCGCGGGTGGAGGCGGCCATCGAGGACGACCTCGACACGCCGTCGGCGCTGCGCGCCCTGCGGGAGCTGGAGCGGGACGAGTCGGTGGCGCCTGGGGCGAAGCTCGAGGCGTTCCTGCACCTGGACCAGGTGCTGGCGCTGGACCTGCCGAGCGAGATCGGCAGGACGCGGGTGCTGCCGCCAGGGGCCGGGGAGTTGCTGGAGGCCCGCGCCCGGGCCCGCGAGGCGAGAGACTGGGCGGCGTCCGACCGGCTCAGGGACGCACTCGCCGAGATGGGGGTCCGCGTGGCCGACACCCCGGAGGGGCAGACCTGGGCTTGATCTTCGGGTCCTGATCGTGTGACCGGCGCTCCGCGCACCCGTTGCGACGTTCCAAGGAGTGATCTTCGGCTGTCAGACTTGATGCCAGTTTCGGCATGATGGAGGTAGTCGGTGAGGCCCTATGCGTGGATGCCGTGGCCGTTGCGGTGGTCCGCTCGGGTGTTGACCGTTCTGCTCGCGCTAGCGCTGGTGCTTGCGGGCGTGCTTGTCGTCACGGTGCGGACGTCGTTCCCTCAGGTGGATGGATCGCTACGGTTGCCGGGTTTATCCGGGAATGTGGAGATTTATCGCGATAAATCAGGGATTCCGCACATCTACGCTGGAACTGCCGCGGACCTGTTCATGGCCCAGGGGTTCGTCCACGCCCAGGACCGCTTCTTCGAGATGGACTTCCGGCGCCACATGACCGCCGGCCGCCTCTCGGAGCTCTTCGGAGCCGCCACGCTCAAGACCGACAAGGCGCTCAGGACCATGGGCTGGCGCCGGGTCGCCGAGGAGGAGCTGGGCGGGCTGGCCCCGGAGACGCGCGACAACCTCGACGCGTACTCCAAGGGCGTGAACACCTGGCTCGCCGCCAACCCCAACGCCTCCGACCGCAGCCTCGAATACTCCGTGCTGAAGCTCCAGAACGGCGCCTACCAGCCGGAGAAGTGGACCGCGGCCGACTCCGTGGCCTGGCTCAAGGCCATGGCGTGGGATCTGCGCTCCAACGTGGAGAACGAGATCGACCGCGCGCTCGCGCTCACCAAGCTGCCCAAGGAGCGGGTCGACCAGCTCTACCCCGGCTATCCGTACGACCGCCACTCCCCGATCGTCACCCAGGGCGCCCTCGCCCAGGGCCGCTTCGACCAGGAGGCGGAGCCACGGCGGCGGGCCGGCCGGCTGCTCGCCCAGGCGGCCGAGGCCCTTGACGCCGTGCCGGACACCATGAGCACCGAGGACCGCGAGGGCGTCGGGTCGAACTCGTGGGTGGTCAGCGGCGCGAACACGGCCTCCGGCAAGCCGCTGCTGGCCAACGACCCGCACCTGGCCCCGCAGATGCCGTCCGTCTGGTACCAGACGGGGCTGCACTGCAGGAAGCTCACGGAGGAGTGCCCGTACGACGTGACCGGGTTCACTTTCTCCGGCGTGCCCGGAGTGATCATCGGGCACACCGGCAAGATCTCGTGGGGCTTCACCAACCTCGGGCCCGACGTGGCCGACCTCTTCCTCGAGCAGGTGGAGGGCGACACGTACCTCTACCAGGGCGAGCGGCTGAAGCTTGCGACCAGGAAGGAGCAGATCAAGGTGGCCGGCGGCGACCCGGTCACGATCACGGTCAGGAGCACCCGGCACGGGCCGCTGATCAACGAGGTGATCGACACCGCCCGGCCCAGCGGCGAGGCCAACGCGGTGGCCCTGCAGTGGACGGCGCTGACGCCGGGGCGGACGGCCGACGCCATCTTCGAGCTCAACAGGGCGAGCGACTGGGAGCAGTTCAAGGCGGCGGCGGCGTTGTTCGAGGTGCCCGCCCAGAACCTGATTTATGCCGACACATCAGGCAAGATCGGCTACCAGGCCCCCGGACGCATCCCCGTACGCGAGAACGGCGACGGCACCTGGCCGGTCCCCGGATGGACGGGTGAGTACGACTGGAAGCCGGAGCCGATCCCGTTCGACCGGCTGCCGTCCGTGGAGGAGCCGGCCGACGGGTTCATCGTCACGGCGAACAACGCCGTCATCGACCCCGCACGCTACCGCCCCCTGCTGACCAAGGACTGGTCGTACGGCTACCGCTCCGAACGCATTCGCGACCTCATCGAGGAGGCGCTCGGGAAGGGCCCGATCGACGCGGCGGCCATGGCGCGAATCCAGCAGGACACCTACAACGGCTTCGCGGAGACGCTGATCCCGGCGCTGATGCGGGTCGACCTGGCAGGGCCCAGCGGCCAGGCCAGGCAGCTGCTGAAGACGTGGGACAGGCGGGAGGACCTCGACTCCGCGGCGGCCGCGTACTTCAACGCCGTGTGGCGCCAGGTGCTCGTGCTGACCTTCAACGACGACCTGCCCGAGCAGGCCAGGCCGGCCGGCGGCGACCGATGGTACGAGGTCGTCAGGCTGCTGCTCGCCGCCCCAGGCGACCCCTTCTGGGACGACGTCACCACGAAGAACCGCAAGGAGACCCGCGACGACATCCTGCGCCAGGCGATGGCCTCGGCTCACCAGGAGCTGGCCGACCGGCTCGGCGACGACGTCACGTCGTGGCGCTGGGGCGACCTGCACCGGCTGGAGCTGGTCAACGGCTCGCTGGGGACCTCGGGCAGCGCGCCGGTCGAGGCGCTGTTCAACCGCGGCCCGCTGTCCGTGCCCGGCGGCAAGGACGCGGTCAACGCCACGGGGTGGAACGTGCAGAGAGGGTACGAGATCACCGCCGTCCCGTCGATGCGCATGATCGTCGACCTGTCCGACCTGGACAAGTCCCAGTGGATCAATCTGACGGGCGCCTCCGGGCACGCCTTCCACGACAACTACGAGGACCAGGCGGAGGCCTGGGCGCGAGGGGAGCTGCTGCCGATGTTCTCCACGCCGGAGTCGGTCAAGAAGGCGGCCGTGCACACGCTCCGGCTCAACCCCTGAGGGCGTTTTTTACAACGGCTGTCAATCGCCACTCCTGCGCGTTCGCCACCGGAGGGGAGCGCGCGGGTAGCCGCCGTCCTCCAGGTCGGCGAGGCGCTCGAAGACGTTGCAGGACGCGCGGTCCCCGCAGACGATCGCCGAGACGAGCATGGCGATCAGATAGAGCGGCAGCATGGGCAGCCCCGCACACCACGCCCACTGCGTGGCGTGCCGGTCCTCGTGCAGGACGAGCCGGTGATTCAGCGAGTTGCTCCTGGTCAGGACCACGTTTCCGATGGTGAACGCGCTCGCGACGGGGAAACGGTAGCGGTAGCCGAAGGCCAGGATAAGCCCGTTGGGGCCGGGTTGCCGGGTGGCGCCGCCGATGCGGGCGATGAGCAGGCCGAGCGGGGTGGCGAGGTTCAAAGAGTTCGCCACACGCCGGAACCGGAAGCGCTTGTCCATGCGTCTCAGTCTTGACCGATCTTGACAACTCGGAATAATGGCCAGGGTCCTGAAATCTCCCACAAGAGCAGGATTATGAAACTCTCCATCCTGGGCGCGCTGCTCGGCACCGTCGCACTGGCAGGAGCCGGCGGAGCCGCGATTTCCCAGACGTCAGCGACCGAACCCCTATCCTCTAACAGCCCACTAGGCGCGAGGGTCGCGTTAACCGACGGCCCGACCGAGACTCCAGCCCCATCGGAAAGTCCCACGACCGGGGAGTACACCGCCAAGACCAAGGTGGTCAAGAAGAGAGGCGTCTCCTATCTGGACGTCTCCCTCACCCACGAAGGGCCCGCGCTCTTCACCGTCAAGCAGAGAGTGTGCAAGAGGGGGTCGTGCAAGACCGCGACCGCCGACATCCCCGTCATCGACGGTGCGGCCGAGTCCACGAAGAGGCTGGGCCGGGGCACGTACAAGAAGCGTGGCAAGGCGCGCGTCGAGGTGACGCCCATCCCCTTGCCGACCGTGACGGAGAGGGTCACGGTGACCGTGACCGAGCCCGGCCCGACGGTCACGTTCACGTGCCGGCCCGGTGACCCGCCGACGGAGACGCCTCCGCCGACCGACGCCCCCACGGACACGCCGCCGCCCACTGAGGCGCCGACCGAGACCCCGCCGCCCCCGACGCCCACGGAAACCGCCACCGAGACCCCTCCGAGCACCCAGACCCCTCCGAACACCGAGTCGCCGACGGACACCGCGCCGCCTCCGAGCGCTGAGACGCCGACCGACACCGCGCCGCCGACCGAGGGCGTGTCGCCTTCGGCGAGCCCCACGGAGGAGATCCCCACCTGCCCGCCGGCCTCGCTGCCGCCGACCGACGTACCTCCCACAGGGCCACCCACCGAGGCTCCGACGGACGCGCCGCCCACTGAGGCGCCTCCGACGCAGACCGTGACACCGACGGACACCGGAGTCCCCACGGACACGGGCGCGCCGTCGCCATCGGAGAGCGTCCCCGCCCAGTAACGCGGGAACGCGACCAGTGATCGGGCCAGGCCTCGTGCCTGGCCCGACTCATGCGACCCCGCTCGTGTACGGCAGGTCAGAGCTTCCTGTAGCGGCCCTCGTGGTAGAGCAGGGGCGCCTCCTGCGAGGGCGTGCTCAGCGCCCGCACCTCGCCCACCACGATCGAGTGGTCGCCGGCGTCGTGCACCGCCGTGGTGACGCACTCCACGGTGGCGATGGCCCCGTCGAACAGCGCCGCCCCCGTCTCACCCCGGTGATGCGGCCACCGCGCGAGTTGCCCGTTCAGCGGCCGCCCGCGATGGGCGAAGAAACGCGAGACGTCCTCCATCGAGGCCGGCAACACCGACACCCCCCACATCCCGGTCTCCAGCACCGCGTCATGGAACCTGGCCACCTTCTCGGCGCAGAAGAGCACGAGCAGCGGTTCGAGGGAGACGGAGGTGAAGGAGTTGATCGTCATCGCCAGATCGACGCCGTCGCGCCGCGTCGTGACGATCGCGACTCCGGTGGCGAAGCGGCCGACGACCTTGCGATGCGTTGCGGGGTCCACGTGCCGCTCGATGAAATGCACAAAGATTACTTTATGCCCCTACATCGGATTAGTCGGAGAATACCCCCGCAACAGCCATGAACCCCGACTTGACGAGGGCGAAAGCAGATAGGCCCCGACAAGGGCCAGCAAACCTCCGTAGAGGTAGATGTAGCCAGGAGCCCCCCGCGCGATCACCAGGTCACCCGCCCCCAGCTCCAGCGTGAACGGCATCGTCACCAGCAGCCACCCGATCGCCGTCGCGACCGCTCCCAGCCGGGCGCGCATCAGCCGGCCCGCCCCCAGGCCCACCCCGAACAACGCCAGCACCCAGACGACCGCCGCCACCGGGACCCCGTCCATCTGCCACACCGGGTGGGTGAAGCCGCCGACGACCGCCATCACGATCCCGAGCACGAACAACATGCCGTACGCCGCCCCGCCCAGCGCCGACTCGGCCTGGCTGCGATGTTCCATAGCGACTGAGATTAGTGGATACCGGCGAACAG
The DNA here is from genome assembly GCF_039880665.1 of Nonomuraea sp. B5E05. Taxonomy (NCBI): domain Bacteria; kingdom Bacillati; phylum Actinomycetota; class Actinomycetes; order Streptosporangiales; family Streptosporangiaceae; genus Nonomuraea; species Nonomuraea sp. B5E05. The sequence continues at coordinate 215,845 of NZ_JBDPMJ010000011.1, read as the reverse complement.
ATCGTTCTCGCGGTTGTACGGCTCGCCGAGTCCGCCGGCCTCCACGGGCGGCCCCGGCACCGGCAGGCCCGGCGACCCGATCGCCAAGGTGTAGTGCTCGACCCCCGCGATCTCCTGGCCGATGTTGTTGGACAGCGCGAACCACGGCTGCGCCACGGTGATCTGCGTACCGTGAGCCCGCATGGCCTCGGTCTTGTTGCCGATCCAGGGGCGCGCGTCGATCTCGGTGGTGATGTCCTGGTCCGCGCAGCCGTAGGCCATGTCCTCGACGTCCTCGACGAGAAACCCGACCGCGGCCTCCCGCAGCGCCTCCGAGGTGCGGCGCAGTGCGGACCTGGCGACGGCGGTGTGGTAGAACTTCGCGATCCACCACGGCTCGCCCGAGCCGAAGCCGGGGTCCGCGGCCAGCTCGAACGCCCTGCGCGAGACACGGTGCGCCTGGATGTGGTCGGGATGGCCGTAGAAGCCGTTCTCGTCGTACGTGACGAGCACCTGGGGACGCACCTCGCGGATGACCTTGACCAGCTCGCCCGCCGCCTCGTCGAGGTCCGCCTGCCAGAACGCCTTCGGGTGGTCGTTGGAGGCCACGCCCATCATCCCCGAGTCGCGCCAGCGCCCGGGTTCGCCGAGAAAACGGTGATCCTCGACGCCCAGCGCCTTGCAGGCGGCGGCGAGCTCGCCGATCCGGTATGGTCCCAGCGCGTCATCCCTGTCGGCGGCCAGATGGGCGAGGTCGCCGGGGATGATCTCCCCTTCCTCGCCGAGCGTGCAGGTCACCAGCGTGACGTGGGCGCCCTCGGCGACATATCTCGCCATGGTCGCCCCGGTGCCGATCGACTCGTCGTCCGGATGGGCGTGCACGAGCAGGAGCCGTCGATCAGTCATAGCCCCGAGCGTAACAATGGTGCGTTCCTGGCAGGATTGGCCCCATGAGTGAGAGCTTCCCGCGACTGTCGGCCAGGACCCGCCGGTTCACCCTCGGAGTGCCCAGGGGCTTCACGATCGCCCCGGACGGCGGCCGGGTGGTCTTCCTGCGGTCGAAGTCGGGCGACGACCCGGTGACCTGCCTGTGGGAGCTCGACACCGAGACGCACGTCGAACGCCTGATCGTCGATCCGCGCGCGCTCCACGCCGACGAGGAGGACCTGCCGCAGGAAGAGCGGGCCAGGCGCGAGCGCAGCAGGGAGTCGGCGGGTGGCGTCGTCGCCTACGCCACCGACGCCGCGGTGACCCGGGTCTGCTTCGCCCTGTCCGGCGGGCTCTACGTGGTGGATCTGGCCGGTGGCCAGGCGTACCGGCTCGACACGCCGGGCGCGGTCATCGACCCCCGGCTCTCCCCCGACGGGCGGCACGTCGCCTACGTCACCGGCGGCGCCCTGCGCGTCCAGGACGTGCTCTCCGGCGCCGACCGCGCGCTGGCCACGCCGGAGTCGGAGATGGTGACGTACGGGCTCGCCGAGTTCATCGCCGCGGAGGAGATGGACAGGATGCGCGGCTACTGGTGGGCGCCGTCGAGCGACGCGCTGCTGGTCGAGCGGGCCGACGAGGCGCCGGTCAACGTCTGGCACATCGCCGACCCGGCCAACCCCGACCGTCCGGCCACCGTCCAGCGTTATCCGGCGGCCGGCAAGCCCAACGCGGTCACCGAGCTGTTCGTGCTGGGGCTCGACGGGTCGCGGGTCGCGGTGCCGTACACCGAGGAATACCTCACCACGGCCTCCTGGGACTCCCACGCGCTGTCGATCGTGACGATGACCCGCGACCAGAAGACGATGCGGCTGTTCTCGGTCGATCCGGCGACCGGCGCGACCACGCTCGTCCGCGAGGACACCGATCCCGCCTGGGTCGACGTCGTGACGGGAGTGCCCGCGCACCTCGACGACGGGTCTCTGGTCTGGGTGGCCTCCGCCGACGGCGGCCACCGCCTGTACGTCGGCGACCATCCGGTCACCCCGCCGACGTTGCAGGTGCGGGCCGTACTCGACGTCGACCACGACAGCGTGCTGTTCAGCGCGAGCGGCGACCCGACAGAGATCCAGCTGTGGACGTGGGACGGCCACTCGCTGCTGCCCGTCTCGACCCGTTCCGGGGTGTTCTCCGGGCGCATGTCGGGCGGGGTCGGCGTGCTCACCGAGCAGAGCCTCGACACCGAGGGCGTGTCGGCCACGGTCGTGAAGCGCGACGGCACGGCGGTGCCGATCCCGTCGTTCGCCGAGCGCCCCGGCCTCGACATGCGGGTCTCGCTCGGCCGTTCCGGCCGCCGCGACCTGGCCACCGCCGTGGTGCTGCCGTCGTGGCACGAGCAGGGCTCGGGCCGGCTGCCGGTCCTGATGAATCCGTACGGCGGCCCGCACGCCCAGCGGGTGCTCAACCAGCGGAGCCTCTTCCTGGAGAGCCAGTGGTTCGCCGAGCAGGGCTTCGCCGTGGTCGTTGCCGACGGGCGCGGCACCCCTGGCCGCGGCACGGCCTTCGAGCGGGCCGTGCTCAACGACCTGGCGACCCCGGCGCTGGAGGACCAGGTCGACGCCCTGCAGGGGGTGGCCGAGCAGTACCCCGACGACCTCGACCTGACGAAGGTGGCCATCCGCGGCTGGTCGTTCGGCGGATACCTGGCCGCGCTCGCGGTGCTGCGCCGTCCCGACGTGTTCCACGCGGCGGTCGCGGGGGCGCCGGTGACCGACTGGCGGCTGTACGACACGTGCTACACCGAGCGCTACCTGGGCCACCCTGACGAGCAGCCCGAGGTGTACGAGAAGTCGTCGTTGTTCGCCGACGCGAGCAAACTCGAACGCCCGCTGCTGCTGGTCCACGGCCTGGCCGACGACAACGTGGTGGCCGCGCACACGCTCCGCCTGTCCTCGGCGCTGCTCGCGGCCGGGCGCAGGCACAGCGTGCTCCCGCTGTCCGGCGTGACGCACATGACGCCCCAGGAAGTGGTGGCGGAGAACCTGCTGCTGCTGCAGCTGGACTTCCTCAAGCAGGCACTCTCCTGACGGCCGCCGCAACAGGACTCCTCAGCCCCGCGCCGGCCGCCGGCGCGGGGCTGACGGTCTGACAAACCCAGGTCCGACACCCACGCCGCGAAGATCAAACCCTGGTCCGACGCGATCCCGCCGCCCTCTGCGGGATCGTGAACGCCATGCTGAAACCCCTCGCCCTGACCCTGGCGCTGCTGAGCGCGGGCCTGTCCGCCCCAGCGGCGGCGGCCACCGCCCAGGAGTGGCGCTCGTGCCCCCAAGACAAGATCGGCATGGTCTGCACGGACCTTCAGGTCCCGGCCGACTGGAGCAAACCCGACGGCCGCACGATCACTCTGAAGCTGGGGCGGCTCAAGGCCACCGGCGCCTCGGAGGGCTCGGTGCTGGTGGCCTACGGCGGCCCTGGCGGCCCCGGCATCGCCCTGACCCAGGCCAATCCCGGCTGGTGGGCCAAGCTCCGCGAGCGTATGGACATCGTCACGTGGGACACCCGGGGCTACGGCGAGCAGTTCCAAGGCCTCAGCACGGGCCTGCAGTGCGCCTGGACCCGCGTCCCCCTCCCCGACGCCCCAGAAGACGACGCCGCCTTCGGCCGCCTGTCCGACACCAACCGCGGCTACGCCGAGGCCTGCCGGCTCAAGGACCCCGAGCTGTTCGCCCACATGAGCTCGGCCGACCACGCCAGAGACATGGAGGCCATCAGGAAGTTCCTCGGCGACGGCCGGCTCAACTTCTACGGCGCCTCCTACGCGGGCATCTACGGCCAGGCATATGCCCGCCTCTTCCCCGGCCGCATCCGCACGATGGTCCTCGACGGCACGATCAACCACAGCACCGCGAGCTGGAAACGCGAGCTTGAGGAGGCCGCCAAGGCCAACGAGCGCTTCCTGCAGCGCTTCTTCACCTGGTGCACGTCCAACGACTGCTCCGACGTGCCCGGCCGCTGGCGGGCGCTGATCGCCAGGGCCGAGCGCACCCCCGTTCCCACCACGACGGCCAACGTCGCCTACAACGGCCGCGACCTGCAGTCCTTCGCCATCAGCAGGGCCCGGCAGGGCAAGCCGGCCTGGCCTGAGCTGGCCCAGGCGATCCGCAAGGCCGCCAAGGGCGACGCGTCCGGCTTCGTGCCCGCCCGCGGCGCCCGCTACCCCGACCAGGCCACGGGCGTCACGGAGTGCACCGACTGGCCCCGCTTCGCCGACCGCAAGGAGATGGCCGCCACCCGGGCCCGCCTTCGCAAGATCGCCCCCAACGCGGGCACCGCCAACACCCTGTCCACGGCGATGCTGGGCTGCATCGGCTGGCCGGTCCCCGTGACCAACAAGCCCGCCCCTCTCCCCAAGGGCCTGCCGCCCCTGCTCGGGGCCGGAGCGTGGGGCGAGTCCGACGCGGTGGCGCGGGCACTGTTCCCGGTCCCGGGCAGCGCCGTCATCCACCACGACGGGCCCGGCCACACGCTCTACGGGTTCAACGAGTGCGCCCGCGACCACATCAACCGCTACTTCGCCGACCGCACCGTCCCCGCCAAGACGACACGATGCTGACGCAACCCCTCCGGAGATGCGCGCACGTGCGCAGGCGGCGTCACTGATGGGCGGAGGAGGAAGTGCCGTGCCAACTCGCCCAGAGGGCCGCGTAGGAGCCGCCCGCCGCCACCAGTTCGTCGTGGGAGCCCAGCTCGCTGATCCGCCCGTCCTCCACGACGGCCACCCTGTCGGCGTCGTGCGCCGTGTAGAGCCGGTGGGCGATCGCGATGACCGTCCGCCCGTCGAGCACGGCGGCCAGCGAGCGTTCCAGGTGCCTGGCGGCGCGTGGGTCGATGAGGGAGGTGGCCTCGTCCAGCACCAGGGTGTGCGGGTCGGCGAGCACGAGCCGGGCCAGGGCGAGCTGCTGCGCCTGCGCGGGCGAGACGGCCAACCCACCGGATCCCACGTGCGTCTCCAGGCCGGCGGGCAGCTCCAGCACCCACTCGAGCGCGTCCACCGCTTCGAGCGCCTTCCTCACAGCCTGGTCGTCGGCGTCGGAGCGGGCGATCACCAGGTTGTCGCGCACCGTGCCCTTGAACACGTGATGTTCCTGAGTGACGAGCGCGACGTGGCCGCGCAGGTCGTCGAGCGGCAGCTCGACCAGCGGCACCCCGCCGACGGCCACCGCGCCGGCGCGCGGCCCGTGGATGCCGGCCAGCAGCCGCCCGAGCGTGGACTTCCCGGCGCCCGACGGCCCGACCATGGCCAGCCGCTCCCCCGGCTGGACGGTCAGCGACACGCCGTGCAGCACGTCGCGGCCCTCACGATAGGCATAACGCACGTCCGACGCCTCCAGCAGCTCGCCGGAGGGCGACGACGACGCGGAGGCCACCCGGTCGTCGGGCACGTTGGCCACGCCGAGCAGCCGCGCCATGGACGCCCCGCCCACCTGCAGCTCGTCGATCCACATGAGAAACCTGTCGAGCGGGTCGATGAGCTGCTGGGCATAGAGCGTCGCGGTCGTCACCTGGGCGAGCGCCACCCAGCCGTTGGTGTAGAAAAGTCCGCCGACCAGCAGTGTGGCCACGACCGGCAGCACATAGCCCAGCTCGACGGCGGGGAACCACACGGTGCGCAGGTGCAGCGTGTAGCGCTCGGCGGCGTACGATCGCGCGATGTCGTCGTCGGTGCGGGCCCGGCGCCGCTCCTGCAGCCCGAGTGCCTCCACCGCCCTGGCGCCTTCGACGGTCTCGGCCAGCCCTTCGGTGAGGTCGGCGTAGGCGGCGTTCTCCCGGAGATAGCCGTCGCGCGCCCGCTTCAGATACCACCGGGTGGAGATCCACAACACCGGGCCGGCGATCAGCATGGGCAGCATGAGCAGCGGGCTGACCAGGAGCAGGGCGCCCACGGTGATCACGAAGGTGACGGACGCGATGAGCGTCTCGGGCACGGCGTGCCGCACGGTGCGCGACAGGGCGTCGACGTCACGGGAGGTCCTGGTGATCAGGTCTCCGGCGCCGGCCCGCTCGACGGTGGACAGCGGCAGCCCGAGCACCCGGTCGACGAACTCCTCGCGCAGCTCGGCCAGCACCTTCTCGCCGAGCCTGGCGGAGGCCAGCACGGCATAGCGCACGAGAACGCCCTGCAGCAGCAGGAACCCCCCGATGGCGGCGGCCACGACGACGACGTCGACCTCGGCTCCATACTGCACGTCCTGCACCAGCCTGCCGAGCTGCCACGGCACGGCAAGCCCGGCCACGGCGGCCAGGCCGTGCAGGAGGAGGGCGAGCGTGAGCTCGCGCGGATAGCGCAGGGTCAGCCGCCTGGCGTAGGCGCGCACCTGTTTGCGGTCGGCGACAGGAAGGATCTCGCGGGCCATGTGTCAGTCCTCCCCGCGGGTCACGGTCGCGGCGTAGGCGGGCGTGCTGTCGAGCAGTTGCCGGTGCGCGCCCTCGGCCAGCACCCTGCCGTCCTCGACGTAGATGACGTGGTCGGTGCGGTCGAGCACCAGCGGGCTGGTCGTGCAGATCAGCGTGGTGCGGCCGGCGCGCGCCTTGGCCAGCCGCCCGGCGATGCGGGCCTCGCTGTGGGCGTCGACGGCGCTGGTGGGCTCGACCAGGATGAGCACCTCGGGGTCGGCCAGCAGCGCCCTGACCAGGCGCAGCCGCTGCTGCTGCCCGCCGGAGAACTCACGACCGGCCTCGGCCACGACCGTGTCGAGCCCCTCGGGCAGGGCCTCGACGATGTCGTCGGCGCAGGCCGCGTGGAGTGCCTCGCGCAGTTGCGCGTCGGTGGCGCCGCCGCGCACGTCGAGCTCGTCGCGCAGGCGGCCGGTGAACAGGCGGGCGCCGTTGTCGGCGACGAGGATGCGCTCGCGGACCTCGGCGATGGGCAGATCGGCCAGGTCTGCCGCGCCGAAGGTGACGTCGCCGTCGGCGTAGCGGCCGAGCCGGTCGGCGATGGCGGCGGCGTCGTCGGGCGAGCTCGCGGCGATGGCGGTCAGCGAGCACGGCTGGACGGTGACGCCGCTGTAGGAGTCACGCAGCACGCCACCCGGGCTGCTCCCGGTGCCGCCGGCGACCTCGGGCTCGATCGACAGGATGCGGATCACGCGACCGGCGGCGACGTGGCCCTTGGTGAGCTTGTCGGCCGCCTCGGTGAGGGTGCGCAGGGGGCCGATGAGGAAGACCGCGTAGAGGTAGAACGAGACGAGCTGGCCGGTGGGGATCTCGCCGGCGACTGCGAACGAGGCGCCGACGCCGGTCACGATGGCGATGAGCAGGCCGGGCAGCACGATCTGGGCGCCTTCGAGCACCGACTCGACTCTGGCCACGCCGACGCCGGCCTGGCGGACGAGCTGCGACTCCTCGCGGTAACGGCCGGCGAACACGTGCTCGCCGCCGATGCCGCGCAGCACCCGCAGCCCGGCCACGATGTCGCTCGCCCTGGTGGACAGGTCGCCCACCAGCTCGCGGTGCCTGAGCTGCCGGCGGTGCAGGGGGCGCAGCAGCGGCGAGACGGCGAGGGCCATGATCGGCACCCCGAACAACACGAGCAGGCCGAGCGGCAGCGAGGTCGAGATGAGGATGACGGTGACGGTGACGATCGCCACGATGGAGCCGGTGCCGCGCAGCAGGATGTCCATGGAGCTGCCGATGTGGGCGATGTCGGAGTTTCCGACGCTGACGACCTCGCCGGTGGACAGCCGCTTGGGCAGCGTGGCGCCGAGCCTGGCGGCCTGCCTGGCGGTCACCTGAACAGTGCGGTAGGCGGCCGACAACCAGGTGTGCACGGCCATCCGGTGGCGCATCAGCCCGGTGTAGGCCTGCAGCAGCCCGAGCGCCAGCAGGACACCCGCCCAGAGCAGCAGCGCCCGGGTGTCCTTGGCGGTGACGGCGTCGATGCCTCTGCCGAGCACGGCCGGCATCAGGGCCTGCACCAGCCACCACAGGGTCGCGAAGCCGATGCCCGCGAGGAGAGACGGCCACTGCCTGCGCGCAGTCCACCACAAATAGCGCAGCGGGCTGCGGATGTCGGGCACGCCAGGATCGGCCTCAGGAAGGGAGCGCATAGCCTGACAACCTTGACAAGGCGTGAGGCGGCCCGGCAAACGGTTTTCGACCTGCTGGAACGTTCCCCTGAACGAGTGGGTCCCGACGACGGCGCCGGACAATTCCCGACGAAACCCCCAGATGCTCCGGTCGCGGGCGATGAGTGATCGGGGCCGGTGTGGCGGGTGTGCTAGCGCCCCTGGACGCCTTTGAAGGCCCGCATCGTGTACGCCAGCGTCACCAGCGCCGTGAGCGCGAGCAACGCGTAGCCGATCGTGTACGCACCGGTGGTGGCATAGACCGCCCCCATGACGAGCGGCGGGAAATAGCCGCCGAGCCCTCCGGCCGCGCCGACGAGCCCGGTCACCGTCCCCACCCTGGACGGCTCGACCAGCTTCGCGACGAGCGCGAACACGCCGCCCGTCCCCAGTCCGAGAAAAAGCGCCATGAACACGAAGCTCGCCCCCGCGGGCACCTCGGCCGGCGGCTCCAGCGCCAGCACGAGCGCCATGACCGTGGTGCCGCCGAACGCGATGAGCAGGACCTTGACCGGGCCGATCCGGTCGGAGAGCGTGCCGCCGAGCGGCCGGGCCAGCACCGCCGCGATCGAGAACCCGGCCGTGCGCAGCCCCGCGCCGGTCTGGGCGAAGCGGTACACGTTCTGCAGCAAGGTCGGCAGGTACGTCGAGAAGGCCACGAACCCGCCGAAGGCCACCGCGTACAGGAAAGCCGACTGCCAGGTCGCCTTGAGCGCCATGGCCTTCCTGATCCGGGGGCACGCGGGGGCGGTCGCGGGCGACCAGCGCGGCGAGTCGCGGCTCGCGCCCAGCATGACGAGACCCGTCACCGCGAGCGCCGCCGCCATCAGCCCGTGCGTGAAAGGCCGCCCGAACGTCTCCACCAGGACCGGCGTGCAGAACGCCGACAGCGCCGTGCCGCCCATGCCGGCCCCGAACACGCCGGTGGCGAAACCCCGGCGGGCGGGTTCGTACCACGCGTTGACGAAGGGGATGCCGATCGCGAACGACGTGCCGGGGATGCCCAGCAGGAAGCCCCAGAACAGCAGCCAGCCGTACGACGTGGACCAGCCGGTGAACAGGACGGGCACGATCGAGACGAAGCAGACGGCCGCGAACATGCGGCGCCCCCCGAACCGGTCGGCCAGCATCCCCACCGGGATCCGCCCCAGCGAGCCGACCACCACGGGGATCGCCACCAGCAGCGAGAGCTGCGTCTGCGACAACCGCAACTGCCTGCTGTAGCTCCCGGACAGCGGACCGATGAGGTTCCACGCCCAGAACGTCACCGCGAAGGCCACCGTGGCCAGCACCAGGTTCCGCGCCTGGCCTGCACGAAGTTCGGACATGCACTCTGTGTAACAGATTCTCGCTTTCCTGTGAGGAGGTGAGGGCGTGCGGCGACGACCCGGGCGGACACTCTTTACATGGTGCCCACCGTGGCCGGGATGGTGCTGCTCGCGCCTTTCCCGGTCAGCCGCCCGGAGCGCGCTCCTTCCACCCCGTTGGGCGGTTTGCGCCGTTCTTACATCGTGTATCGCGCGCACGGACGATAGTGCGCGGGTGCACCCGGCACGGGTCCCGGTGCGCCAGAATCGACCCTTGTGAAGCACGGGTACACCAACAGCACGGTCGGCGACGGCGCCCTGGTCGTGAAGTGCTACCAGGGGCCCGAGGCGGCGTTCAGGCTCAGCACGGAGAGCAGATATCTGCGCCGCCTGCGCGGCCGCATTCCCGTCCCCCGCGTCCACCAGGTCACCTCGACCAGCCTGACCACCCGCTGGGTCGAGGGCTCCCACGGCCAGGACCTCCTGGACGACGGCCGCGCCGCGGAGGTGCTCGCCGAATGCGGCCGCATGCTGGCCCGCATCCACAGGCTCGGCATCGTCCACGGCGACTACGGGCCCCAGAACATGCTGTTCCACCCGGCCACGTTCGAGACGACCGCGATCCTCGACTGGGAGTGGGCCCATCCGGGCCGGCCGGTCGAGGACCTCGCCTGGTGCGAGTGGATCCTCCGCATGCACCACCCCGAGCACGTGCCGCTGCTGCCGCGGTTCTTCTCCGCGTACGGCGAGCCCGTGCCCGGCTGGGCGGAGCGCCACGCGGCGATGCTGGCGCGCTGCCGTGACCTGCTCGACTTCTGCGTCCGCTGGGAGCCCGGCGGGGGCGGCGAGAAGATGTGGCGCGAGCGCATCGACGCCACGGCCGCCTGGACCGAGCGGGCCGCCGGACGTCTTTGACAGGTTCTGTCGGTGTCCTTTGCTTGACTCGGGGCATGACTCGGCTCGTGATCCTCGTCCTCGGCGCGACAGGCACCATCGGGCGGCGCGTGGCGGAGCGGCTGCGCGCGGCCGGCCACACCGTGCGTGCCGCCTCCAGAGGCGGCGAGACCACGTTCGACTGGGCGCGGCCCGGCACGTGGGAGCCCGCGGTGAGAGGGGTGTCCAGGGTCTTTCTCATGGCCCCCGACGGCGTCCCGATCGATCCGGCGTTCGTGTCGCTGGCAGTGGATCAGGGGGTCGAGCAGATCGTGTTGCTGTCCAGCGGCGGCATCGAGGTCATGGGCGATGAGCGGCTGATGAACGCCGAGCGCACGGTCCGCGACAGCGGCGCCGGGTGGACGATCCTGCGGCCGAGCTGGTTCGACCAGAATTTCGACGAGGGTTTCCTGCGGCCCGCGGTCATGGCGGGCGAGCTGATGGTGCCGATGGGCGCCGTGCGCCAGGCGTTCGTCGACGGCGGCGACATCGCCGCCGTCGCCGCCGCGGCCCTCACGCAGGACGGCCACGCGGGGCACTCCTACGAGATCACGGGGCCGCGTGCCCTGTCGTTCGGGGAGGCCGCGGAGATCATCGGCTGGGCGGTCGGCCGCGAGATCACCTATCTGGGCGGCGAGGAGGAATACATCGCGGCGCGGGGCTTCTCCGGCGACGCCATCCGTGCGGCCAAGGCGTTCACCGCCCTGCGAGCCCTCGGCGACCAGCCGGTCACCGAGGTCGTGAGCCGGGTGACCGACCGGCCGCCGAAACCGTTCGAGAGCTACGTCACCGAGACGGCGGCGCGGGGCGCCTGGCGGCCGTGAGGCCCAGCTCGCGCACCAGGGCCGCCGCCGCGTCGAGCAGTTCCAGCTCCCTGGTGGTCATCGTGGGGTTCGCGCCGCGCCGGGCCTTGGCGCGGTCGAGCGCGTCGCCATAGCCCATCGCGGCGCCGAGCCCGGCCAGCAGCGCGCCGAGCACCACCCGTGCCGCCTGCGCGCGCTCGTCCCCCGCGTCGGCCGCGACCTGGGCGAGGATCATCGCCGACATGGCGCAGTCCTCCTCCGGGCCGCCCTCCTCGGTGTTACACCAGTCGATCACCATCGGTCCGCGGGCCGTGAAGATGACGTTGTCCGGGTGCAGGTCCAGGTGGAGTACCCGGGCGTGGGGGTCGGCCGAGTGCCGGGCCGGGATCCGGTGCAGGCGCAGGAGCAGCCGCGCGACAGCGTCGCCCGCCGCCTCGGGCCTCAGGTCGCCGTCGAGCATCGCCCGTAACATCGTCGGCCCGGCCAGCCGCTCCATCACCAGGTCGCTGGCCGGCCCTTCTCCCGGGTGGACGCGGGGGACGGGATAACCGTGCCCAGCCACGTATTCCATGACCGCGGCCTCCCGGCGCGCGTCGATGCCCGACCGGTAGCGGCGCAGCACCCGTTCCTCGTCTATCGCGTACACGTCCGCGCTGCGGCCCTGCCCCAGCAGTTCCCCGAGCTCCATCCGGTCAACCTACCGAGCCGCGCCTCACGTACGTCCGGCGATCCTGTCCAGCTCGGCCAGGTCGGCGGTGTGGTCGCGCCGCATGGCGGACGCGAGCTCGCGGGCCTGTCGCGCGCCGCCCGCGCCCTGCTCGCCCTTAGCTACCAGCGCGAGCTGCTTCAGGTACGCCCGCAGCAACGTGACGCACCGCCGGTCGAACGCGTGGTCCCGCAGCCCGGACAGCGCCGTCAGGTCGGCGGCGGTGGGCATGCCGGGCATGTCGTGCCTGGCGTGCGGGTTCTCGCCGGTGACCCGGGCCTGGGCGAGCAGGGCGCGCAGCCGGCCGCGCCCGCTCTCGTGCTCCTCCCCGAGCCGGGCTGCCAGGCCGGCGAGCGGCCGGTGGGCCGCGCGGTCCCGGGCGAGCTCCAGGAGGGGCAGCGCCCGCGTGTGCAGGGCCGCGGCCAGTTGCAGCCAGGCCACGTCCGTGGTGGTGAAGGCCCCGCTGGAGGCGGGTGCCTGAACAGGAGCAGGAACAGGAACAGGGTCAGGAGCGGCCGAGCAGCCGAGCAGCAGGAGGGCCGGCAGCAGGAATCCGAGCACCCGTGACACGCGTACGACCTCCGGAAGGCCCGGGCGGTGAGGGCCTGCCCGGGCGAGGAACAGAAGTTACGACGGCCGCCCGTCGGCCCCGCACTTGATGATCGGCCGGATGCAGTCGCGCACCCGGCGCTCCATCTCCGCCGCCGGCCAGGCGTTGAAGAAGTCACCGTGCATCGTGAACCCGCCACCCGACGCCAGCCGGAAGTGCGACGGGTCGCCGCTCACCGGGTAACGGATCACCTGCCGCAGCTTGGGCACCGGCACGGGGTGCGTGCTCGGGCAGGCGCCGGCCACCGGGTAGGCCATGTGGCTCTTGTGGTCGGCGGAGTCGAGGTCGCGCCCGTTCCAGCACTGCGGGAAGTCCAGGTACGACTCCAGCATGGTCCCCGGCGGGCAGGTGACGAAGTCCTTCGACGCGCCGACGTGCCCGGCGTGCAGGCAGGACCACCGGGAGATCGTCGTGTGGTCGGGGCCGGTCGCCATGGCGTTGCCCGCGACGATCCGCAACCCGAGGGGCAGCGGCTGGATCCTGGCGACGATGTCGTCCCGCACGCCCTCGCCGAGGTAGTAGAACGTGACGATGGCCGGCTCCACGGGTGCGCCGTCCCTGTAGAGGGTCGGCACCCAGTACGACGATTTGTCCACGGCCGGGTTGCAGTTCGTGGCGCCGTTGAGCAGGTCGTTGAGCTGGGTGTGGGCGTTGGTGACGCGGCTGCCGAAGAAGCTGTGCATGTGCGAGGCGCCCGGCAGGCCGGGGAAGACGATCGGGTCGTCGGGCAGCCGGTGGCTGAACGGGCAGTCGGCGAGGAACTCCGCCACCCGTACGGGCTCCGCCACCGCCGGGCGGGGCACGACGGCGACCAGGCCGATCAGCAGGGTCAGCAGCGCGATGAGTCGTGAGGCGAGCATGGCGGCTCCCTTGGTCGTCATGGGTGGACGCGCACGATGTCGATGAGCATCCGCGACGGGAAACGGCGTGGACGCGTCAGGCGGTCCCGGCCGGTCGCCGCGACCGCGAGGGCGGGGGATGGCGGGTCGAAGATCCACGGGTCGGGGTGTGGACTCACGACGTCTCCGTCAGGGTGAGAAGCGGGGGCGTTCGGGGAGCGCTCCCTGATTGGGAGAGTGCTCGCCTCTTCTGCCGCTGTCAAGATGCTCGTTACCAGATGAAAACCCGCCTGACACGCGAGAAGCCGCGCCTCACACGCCTATATGCAGCTTCGACCAGCGAGAATGACAGATTCTCGCGCCGCACTCCGGCGCTTTCTCCCGCGCCGCGCCAACAGGAGACGGTCCACCCACCTCTGACCACCCGACATCTGCACCCGAACCGGATGAGGGAGCGCTCTCTCGCAAGGGAACCATATGAACCTGGAACGGTCGGCGTGACCCGCAGCCGATAAATGGGTGGGAAATCCTTACTGGCCCCGCCACACTGATCAACAACCAGTAAGGAGCATCTTCCATGCCGAACCAGCCCGCACCGAACCTGCTGTCGTGGGCCAGCGAGATCGACGAAGGCGCGATCATGCAGGCCGCACGCACCGCCCGCCTGCCGTTCGTCTCCGGCCACGTCGCTCTCATGCCCGACGCGCACGTCGGCATCGGTGCGACGGTCGGCTCGGTGATCCCCACAGAAAACGCGATCATTCCCGCCGCCGTCGGCGTCGACATCGGTTGCGGCATGGTGGCCACCGAGACGACGCTCACGGCCGCGGACCTGCCCGACACGCTCGCGGCCCTGATGCCCATGGTGGAGCGCCGCATCCCCGCCGGCGTCGGCAAGGGCCACGACGACCCGTCGACCGACCGCGCTCTCAGCGACCTCGGGCTCCCCCACACCGACCTCAACCCGAAGCAGACGAAGAAGGTGGCCGACCAGTTCGGCACCCTCGGGTCCGGCAACCACTTCGTCGAGGTCTGCCTCGACGAGCGCGACCACGTCTGGACGGTGCTGCACTCGGGTTCTCGCGGCATCGGCAACCAGCTCGCCCAGTTGCACATCACGGGCGCCAAGAAGCTGATGAAGAAGCAGGAGGTCGGCCTGGAGGATCCGGACCTGGCGTACTTCGTCCAGGACACGCCGGAGTTCACCGCGTACATCGAGGACATGCTGTGGGCCCAGCGCTACGCGATGGCCTCGCGTGCCCGGATGGACAAGGTCCTGATCAACGCCCTGTTCCGGGTCGTCGGCAAGGGACAGCGCGTCCGCACGATCAACTGCCACCACAATTTCAGCCAGCAGGAGACCCACTTCGGCAAGTCGATGTGGATCACTCGCAAGGGCGCCATCAAGGCCGAGAGCGGCGACGAGGGCGTGATCCCGGGCTCGATGGGCACGCGCTCGTACATCGTGCGCGGGCGCGGAAACCCCGAGTCGTACACCTCGTGCTCTCACGGGGCGGGCCGCCGCATGTCCCGTACGAAGGCCAAGCGCGAGCTGTCGGCGAGCTCGCTCACCGCGGCCATGAGCGGCCGCACCTGGAACTCCGACCGGGCCGCCGCCCTGGTGGACGAGCACCCTGAGGCGTACAAGCCCATCGACCAGGTGATGGCGGACCAGACCGATCTGGTGGAGGTGCGGCACACGTTGCGCCAGATCTTCAACTACAAGGGCTGACCAGGCTCCGGCTCTCCGCCCTGCGAGCCGCCGCCGGGCCGCGAGCACCTCGTGGAGCGCTGGTGAGCAGTCAGCCCGGGGTGCTCGCGAGTTCCCCGGCCGCGGCCTGCGCCCGAGGCGGGCGGCCGGGGAGGAGCGGGATGACCGCCAGCACGATCACCAGCCCGGTCACGACGAGCCAGAAGATGCCGTGGAAACCGGTGATCACGTCGCCGGCGGTCTGCAGGATGAGCGTGACGACCGCCACGCCGAGCGCGGCGCCGAGCTGATTGAGCATGTAGAGCACCGAGCTGCCCTGCGCCACCATGGTCTCGGGCAGCGTGCGATAGAGCGAGCCCATGGTGGGCGCGCTGAAACATCCGCTGCCCAGCCCGATGCTGAGCGCCGCCAGCGCCGGCCAGATCTCGGGCGTGTGGGCTCCCATCCGGGTGAAGGAGAGCGCGCTGAGCAGGGCGACGGTGACGCCTGCGATGGCGAGCCCGCGCGCGCCGATCCGGTCCGACAGCCGCCCGGCCAGTGGCATCGCGATGGAGCCGCCGAGTCCGAGCGGCGCCATCAGCAGGCCGGCGGCGAGCACGCCGTGCCCGTGGGCCTGCTGGTAGTACAGCGGCAGCGCGAACAGCGCCCCAAAGAGGGACAACCCACCAAGGCCCATGATCGTGACGCTGGCCGTGAACCCGCGGTTGGCGAACAGGCGCAGGTCGATCAGCGGCGGCTTCCTCCGCCTGGCCGGTGAACCCACCGGGCGCGACCGCAGCGCGTGCACGGCGTAACCGGCCAGCAGCAGCACTCCCGCGCCCAGCGGCAGCAGCGCCTGCCAGGCCGCGAACGACCCCTGCTCTGCCGTCTGCGACAGCGCCAGGACGACGGCCGCGAATCCGGGCCCGAGCAGCGCCAGTCCCACGACGTCCAGCCGGGCGGGCGACGCGCCGGACGGCCCATGGGACGGCTCGTCGACGGGGACCACCCGTACGGCCAGCAGCAGGGCGACCAGTCCGACGGGCACGCTGAGCAGGAACATCCACCGCCACGAAAGTCCGGCGAGCACCGCGCCGCCCGCGATCGGCCCGAGCACGGGCCCGAGCGAGAGCACCACGCCCATCAGCCCCATCACCCGTCCGGCCCGGCGCGGCCCGGCGGCCCTGGCCAGCAGGATCAGCACGAGCGGGTCGAGCAGCCCCGCCCCGAACCCCTGGAGCACCCGGAAGGCGATCAGGCTGCCGACGTTCCAGGCCAGCCCGGCCAGCAACGATCCGGCCAGGAAGAGCGACAACCCGGCCAGCCAGAGCCGCCTGCCGCCGAACCGGTCGACGGCCCAGGTGGTGAACGGGATGGTGGCGGTGACCGCGAGCAGGAAGCCGGTGGACGTCCAGCCGACCGTGCTGAGGGAGGTGGCGAAGGCGCCGGCCAGGGTGTCGATGGCGACGGCGGCCATCGTGCTGTTGAGGATGCCCAGCAGCCCGCCGAGCAGGATCACGCCGATCATGCCGAGGAGCCGGGTATCCATCCGGTCGTCCGGCGAAACTGAACTCATGGGTTCAATGTAGTTATCTCATACGTTCGCATGCAACCCATACGTCCACAGGGATGAACCAGCGCGTACAATCGCAGGCATGGCCACCAGCACACGCGGGCGCATCGACAAGCGCCAGGCGATCCTCGGCGGCGCGTTCGCCGTGTTCGCCCGCCTGGGATACGCGCAGGCCTGCGTGCAGGACATCGCGGACGAGGCGGGCGTGGCCAAACCCACGGTCTACAACCACATGACCGACAAGGCCACGCTGTTCCGGCATGCCGTGGAGGCCGCCTCGCAGGCCGCGCTCGTCGCCCGGATCGGCGCGCTCGCGCCGCTGGCCGATCCGGGCGACGATCTGGCCGGGGTGCTGGAGGGCGTCGCCCACGCGCTGCTCCGGCTGCACACCGACGAACGTTCGTGCGCGTTGAAACGACTGCTTTACTCCGAGATCACGCGATTTCCTGACATTCTCGATGTCGTGACCGGCAGCGGCCCCCACCACCTCACCCAGGCGCTGGCCGACCGCCTGGCCCGGCTCGCGCTCTCCGGCCGCCTGCGCGCCGCCGACCCCGACCTCGCGGCCGAGCAGTTCCTCGCCCTGCTCCTCGGCCCGCTGGAGACCCGCTCCCGCCTGGGCACCCGCCAGATCAGCGACACCGAGCTCCATGACCTGGCCCGCGCCACCGTGTGCACCTTCATGCGCGCCTGGGGCCGGAACACGCCATAGCAGATGTCTGCGACAAGACCTCTTGTCGGTGGTAGGCAAGGGATATAGTCTGCCGCGTGTGGTGGAACGAGACGACTACGCGGCCATCCGCGATCGGATCATCGGGCTCTCCCACACCCATGGCTTGCGCTGCGACTGGGCGGAGACGACCAGGCGGCAGCGCTTCCTCCTGCTGTGGGACGCCGAGGGCCGCGTCGCGGCCCGCGCGATCGTCCCGCTCTACCCCAGGGAGACGCCCCATCTGGTCGACTCCCTCGAGCAGGGGCTCGCTCACCTGTTCGGCGACCACTGGCTGGAGGACTCATGACCGCGGACCGCGTTGACGTTCACATCACCCTGGCGGGCAGCCTGTGGCTGGCCCAGGTGGACGGCGTGGCCGGCGGCATGTCCGCGCGCACGCTGAAGGAGCTGCACGCCGACGTCACCGAAGGGCTGCCGTTCCTGTTCGCCGACCGCGACCGGCCGCCCGCGCCCGTCTTCCACTACGCGCTTCCCGGCCTGTCCGAGCAGGACCTCGACGACTTCGCCGCGCTCCAGCGCCAGGCCGCCGCGATCGCCGAAGACTACACGCGCACGCTGAAGAAACGCGTCAAGCACATGCACGAGCTGGGCCTGTCCGACGGCGACATCGGGGAGCTGCTCGGCCTGACCAAGCAGCGCATCCAGCAGATCCGCACCAACGCCAACGACGAGTCCCGCCAGACCGCCTGACGGAGCACCCCGCCTGCTCCGACGCGTCAGTCTGCGCAACACAGACGGTTCAGGCCGACGAGCTCCCACCTGCCACTGCTTGACAAATGACAGCAAGTACTTGCTATCGTGCGTCAAGTGGACACGCGTGAGCACGTGGCGTTGGCGGGTGAGCTGGTCGAGCTGGTCGAGCGGCGGATCGTCGATCCGCTGGAGATCCTCTTCGGCTCCGGCGAGCAGGTGGACCCGGTCAGGGCGCGCCTGCGGATCGAGGCCGAGGTGTGGGCCGCCCAGTTGCTGGGCCCCGACGAGAGCCTCGCGGTCCGTACGGCGGCGCGGTTGATCGCGGCCGCCTTCCCCGGCGACGGCCCGTTCGATCCCCCCGACGAGTGGTGGAGCACCGCCTTCGGCAGGGCCGTGGCCAGGCGCGCCGGCCATCCGGGCAAGGAGGCGGTGCCGTTCGCCACGGCGGGCGCGATGCTCGGCATCACCCGGCAGGGAGTTCACGACCTGGTCAAGCGCGCGAAGCTCGACCGGCATCCCGACGGCGGGGTGAGCACCCACTCGATCCGCGAACGGCTGAACCAACCTCAGGAGCGTCATGGCGCACGACGTCACCATCACTGACCACGACATCCCCCTCGCCGTACGCGACCACGGCAGGCCCGGCGAACCCGTCATCCTCCTCCACGGCCTGGAGGCGTGGGACCCGCTCGACCTGCCCGGCCACCGGGCCGCGACACTCGACCTGCGAGGCCGGTCGGCTCGTCGAAGAGCGGCCCAGCCGGACGCCTTGAGTCGCCACGCCTACTCCGACGCGTGGTCAGTCCCCGAAATACAGACGGTTCAGGTCGACGAGCTCCACGTCTGACCGCCCACGCGCCACTTCCGTCAGACCATCGGTGAATCCGGAGCGCGCGAAGAGCAACAGCTTGGGCTGCTCGTCGACGCGGGTGTCAGGAAGCAGGGCGCGAAGGTGCTCCAAGCGCTGAAGCTGCGCGACGTCCATGGGTGCAAGGGTGCCCTTCGCCTCACCGATCGCAGTGATCCGATCGCCGGCGAAGGAGTTCGCCTCGGACACCACGATGTCCAGTTCGTGCCCATGACGGTGTGCACGACACGAGATCTCGCTGGGACGGACGGTGCTTGCCGTTCCGTTGAGTGTCGCGGTGGACGCATGAAGGAAGCACCATTCGCGCGCAAGGTCTTCGAAATGGGGTCCATAGATTGTGGAAGCGACCGTGTCGGCATGGTCGCGCCAGACCCGGGCCGCTTGGCCGCTGACCAACTCTGGTTCTCGCCGCTGTGTGACCAGCTGATGGAGCCGGACGATCGGTTCAGCGATCTTGAACACGCTGCGCTTCTCCCGCAACGCGTCGTCGACCTGCTGGACGAGGCCGATGCTCTGGAGGCCGCCGAGCAGGTGGGCCAGGGCGCTCGTGGGCCTGCCGAGGGCGGCGGCGATCTCGCTGCGGCGGTGGTTTCCGGCGCTGATCGCCGTCAGCGCGGCTGCGTACGAGGTGGGATCGGAGATCGACGGCTCTTCCCTGAGCAACAGTCCGCCCTCGCGGAACATCGCGGACGCTGGGTTGAGCAGTCGCCGCTGCACCCATCGATCGAACCCGTCGAGATCGGCAGGCCCCGAGCCACCGCACATTTCCAAGTAGGCGGGCGTGCCACCGACGAGCGCGTGCACCCGGAACGCCAGCTCCGGCGACTCCGTGAGACCCCAGAAAGCGCTCGCGTCGCGAAAACCGAAGGGCCGCACGATCAGCTCCAGCACGGCACGTCCACGCAGCGGAGCGCCGCCTCCGAGCAGCTGGGCCATCGTCGTGAGGGCGCTGCCGCAGAGGATCAGCCGAGTGCGGGTGTTCTCCTTGGCATGCCCGGTCGGGTTGAGTGCTTGCTGCAGGTAGGAGGGGAGCGCCGGCGTGGCCGAGACCAGGTAGGGGAACTCGTCGATGATCACTGGCGTGGCGCGTTCGTCGCCGAGACGCAGCAACTCGTCCAGCGCTTCTCGCCAGTTGCCGAACGAGACGGGCGTGCGCAGGCCACGATGGCTTGCGTACGCCGCGCCCAGATCTGCCAGGTTCTGCGCCTCGGCCTGCTGCGTGGCGCCGAAGAGCAGACCACCGGTCTCCTGGGCCAGGAGTTCGAGCATGAGCGTCTTGCCCTGGCGGCGGCGACCGTACACGAGCCCGAGGGTGGCACCCACCGACCGGCTCGTGACGAATTCAACTAGCTCTTCCCATTCGGTGTCACGGCCGAAAAGCCGCTCGGGCTTGCTGAGCATCGTGGACCTCCGTGAACCATAGCGGCACTAATCATAAGCGTACCTATCATCTTCGCGCGGCTCAGGGAGTCGACGAATCCCGCCCGTGCCACTACTTGACGACACTAAGCAAGTACTTGCTAACTTGTGTCAAGTGACTGCGTGCTCACCCCCCGGGAGTTCACGACCTGGTCAAGCGCGCGAAGCTCGACCGGCATCCCGACGGCGGGGTGAGCACCCACTCGATCCGCGAACGGCTGAACCAACCTCAGGAGCGTCATGGCGCACGACGTCACCATCACTGACCACGACATCCCCCTCGCCGTACGCGACCACGGCGGGCCCGGCGAACCCGTCCTCCTCCTCCACGGCCTGGGCGGCACGCTGGAGGCGTGGGACGGGCTCGAACTCGCCGGCCACCGGGCCGTGGCGCCCGACCTGCGGGGTCACGGCCTGTCCGGCGACGGCCCGTGGGAATGGGAGAGGGCGCTGGACGACCTCGAGGCGGTGGTGGCGCATCTGGACCTCGGCAACCCGGCCGTCGCCGGTCACTCGCTGGGCGGCATGCTCGCCGTGTTGTGGGCCAGGCGTCATCCCGAATGCCCGGCGATCGTCAACCTCGACGGGCTGCGCTCCGCCGAGAGCTCTCCCGACAATTACCCGGGGATGGACCCCGTGACGAGGGACCTGGAGCTGGCGAGCCTCAAGGCCGTGTTCGACGAGCAGTCCGCGAGCATGGGCCGGCCGCTCCCCGCCGAGCTCCGGCCCATGTTCCCCGCCAGGGCTCTCGTCGAAAGGGACGGGCGGGTCTACGCCCGGCCGGGCGCGGAACTCCTCGAAGCCGTGCGCTACACCCCGGAGTTCCGCGACACGATCCCCCTGCTGCGCGAGGTCACCTGCGACGCCCTGGTCGTGATCCCGACCCGCGACCCGCAGGGCATGCCGGGCGGCGAGCTGATGGCGGCGTTCAGGAGAGGAGTGCGCCGCGACCTCGCCTCCCTGCCGCCCCACATCCGGGTCAGGGAGCTGGACTCCGGCCACGACCTGCTCGCCGAGCAGCCGCGGGCGGTCGCCGCCCTGATCACGGACTTCCTCGCCGCCCCGAGGTGAGGGCGGCGGGCTACTTGGTGTTGGCCTTGAGATAGTCGCTGTTCATCTGAGCGATCGTGTCCAGCGGGATGCCCTTGGGGCAGACCGCCGTGCACTCCCCGGTGTTCGTGCAGCCGCCGAACCCCTCCGCGTCCATCTGGTCCACCATGGCCTTGGCGCGGGACACACGTTCCGGCTGGCCCTGGGGAAGCAGGCTCAGGTGAGTGATCTTGGCGGCGGTGAACAACGAGGCCGAGCCGTTCGGGCAGGCGGCCACGCAGGCCCCGCAGCCGATGCAGGTCGCCGCGTCGAACGCGGCGTCCGCGTCCTCCTTGCGTACGGGGATGCTGTGGGCGTCGGGCGCCGAACCGGCGGGAACGGAGACGAAGCCGCCCGCCTGGATGATCCGGTCGAACGCGCTGCGGTCCACCACCAGGTCCTTGACCACCGGGAACGGCGCAGCCCGCCACGGTTCGATGGTGATCGTGGCGCCGTCCTCGAAGTGGCGCATGTGCAGCTGGCACGTGGTCGTGGCGCGCTGCTCGCCGTGCGCCACACCGTTGATCACCATGCCGCACATGCCGCAGATGCCCTCGCGGCAGTCGTGGTCGAAGGCGATCGGGTCGTCGCCCTCCAGGATGAGGCGTTCGTTGAGGACGTCCAGCATCTCCAGGAAGGACATGTCCGGGGAGACGTCCTCCACCCGGTACGTCACCATGCGTCCCGCGTCCGAAGGGCCGCTCTGACGCCAGACCTTCAAGGTCAAATTCACTTGTAGCTCCGCTGGGTCATCTTGACGTACTCGTACTCGAGCGGTTCCTTGTGCAGCACCGGCCCGTCAGGGGCGCGCTCCCAGGCCGACACGTACGCGAAGTGTTCGTCGTCGCGCAGCGCCTCGCCGTCGGAGTCCTGTGACTCGGCGCGGAAGTGGCCGCCGCACGACTCCGTGCGGACCAGGGCGTCCAGGCACATGAGCTCGGCGAGGTCGAAGAAGTCGGCGACGCGGCCGGCCTTCTCCAGGACCTGGTTCAGCTCCTCGGCGGTGCCGGTCACCTTGACGTTCTGCCAGAACTCCGCGCGCAGCTCCGGGATGCGCTCCAGCGCCTTGCGCAGCGACTCCTCCGTGCGCTCCATGCCGCAGTAGTCCCACATGAGCTTGCCCAGCTCGCGGTGGAAGGAGTCGGGGGTGCGGGTGCCGTTCACGGACAGCAGCCGATCGATCTTGTCGCGGACCCTGAGCTCGGCCGCGGCCACGGCCTCCTCGTCGACGTCGTTGTACGGGCCGTCCGCGAGATAGTCGCCGATGGTGGTGGGAAGCACGAAATATCCGTCGGCGAGCCCCTGCATCAGCGCCGACGCGCCGAGCCGGTTGGCGCCGTGGTCGGAGAAGTTGGCCTCCCCGATGACGAACAGGCCGGGGATCGTGGACTGCAGGTCGTAGTCCACCCACAACCCGCCCATCGTGTAGTGCACGGCGGGGTAGATGCGCATCGGCACGTCGTACGGGTTCTCGCCCGTGATGCGCTCGTACATCTCGAACAGGTTGCCGTACTTCTTCTCCACGGCGTCGCGCCCGAGCCGGCCGATCGCGTCGCGGAAGTCCAGGTAGACGCCCAGCCCGCCGGGACCGACGCCGCGGCCCTCGTCGCAGACGTTCTTGGCGGCCCTGGAGGCGATGTCGCGGGGCACGAGGTTCCCGAACGCGGGGTAGATCCGCTCCAGGTAGTAGTCGCGCTCCTGCTCCGGGATGTCGCCGGGGGCGCGCGAGTCGTCCTTGCGCAGCGGCACCCAGACGCGGCCGTCGTTGCGCAGCGACTCCGACATCAGGGTCAGCTTCGACTGGTACTCGCCGGAGACCGGGATGCAGGTGGGGTGGATCTGCGTGTAGCAGGGGTTGGCGAAGTACGCGCCCCGCTCGTGCGCCCGCCAGATCGCCGTGGTGTTGCAGCCCTTGGCGTTGGTGGACAGGAAGAACACGTTGCCGTAGCCGCCGGTGGCCAGCACCACGGCGTCGGCCACGTGGCGCTCGATCTCGCCGGTCACCATGTCGCGCACGATGACGCCGCGGGCCCGACCGTCGGAGACGATCAGGTCGAGCATCTCGTGCCGGGTGTGCATGGTGACGGTCCCGGCCGCGACCTGCCGCTCCAGCGCCTGGTACGCGCCCAGCAGCAGCTGCTGGCCCGTCTGGCCGCGGGCGTAGAACGTACGGGAGACCTGGGCGCCGCCGAACGAGCGGGTGTCGAGCAGGCCTCCGTACTCGCGGGCGAACGGCACGCCCTGCGCGACGGCCTGGTCGATGATGTTCACCGAGACCTGGGCGAGGCGGTAGACGTTCGACTCGCGGGCGCGGAAGTCGCCGCCCTTCACGGTGTCGTAGAAGAGCCGGTAGATGCTGTCGCCGTCGCCGCGGTAGTTCTTCGCGGCGTTGATCCCGCCCTGCGCGGCGATGGAGTGGGCGCGGCGGGGTGAGTCCTGGTAGCAGAACGAGGTGACGTTGTAGCCCAGCTCGCCCAGCGTCGCGGCGGCCGAGCCGCCCGCCAGGCCGGTGCCCACCACGATCACGTGGAGCTTGCGCTTGTTGGCCGGGTTGACCAGCTTGGCGCTGAACTTCCGCTTCTCCCACCGTTCCTCGATGGGGCCGGAAGGCGCCTTGGCGTCCCGGATCTCCGAGCCCTCCTTGTATTTCACTGCACAACTCCGAACGTGATCGCGAGGGGCGGGGCGAGGAAGCCGATGACCAGCACGGCGGCCAGCAGCCCTGCCCCGAGGCGCAGCGTCCTGTTGCGGGCCCGGTTGGCCCAGCCGAGGGTCTGGAACGCGCTCCAGACGCCGTGCCGCAGGTGCAGACCGACCATGACGACGGCGACGACGTAGATGAGCGTCACCCACCACCGGGAGGGGTCGAAGCCCGCGACCATCCGGTCGGCGGGGGCGGAGTCGAAGCCCTTGGGGTTGACGACGCCGAACGTCAGGTCGAGCAGGTGCCAGACCAGGTACAGCGCGATCGTCAGGCCGCCGAACCGCATGATGTGCGTGGCGTAGCCGCCGGCCTGCGACTTCTTGGCGACGTACTTCACCGGCCTGGCCTTGCCCGCCCGCCGGGCCAGCGAGATCGCGGCCCACATGTGCAGGACGACGGAGGCGGCGAGCACGATCTCCACGATCGTCAGCACCGTGCGGTAGGGGACGATCGGCTCGAGCAGCGTGCGCAGCGCGTGCGCGTACTCGTTGAACGAGTCGCGGCCGAGGAAGATCTTGAGGTTGCCGAGCATGTGGAGGATGAGGAAGAGCACCATCACGGCACCCGTGACGGCCATGACGGCCTTCTTGCCGTTCGAGGAACCCATGAAGCCGCGCGTTCTGCGGCGCTTAGGCGTGCTGGGAGGGGCGACGGGCGCTGTGGCGGCGCCGCGCTCTATCGTGGCTGTCACGTCTCCAGACGCTATGTACGCAGCGACGATCCGTCCAAGTCATCGTAGGTCTCGTTTCGATAGCCACCAGCTATGATGCGGGTCTGTAGGGTCGCCCCACGCCAGGGACGGTCGGCCGATGCGAGGAATGTCACATGCAGCTGCAACAACTGGCCTACTTCGTCGCGGTCGCGGAGACCAGGCACTTCACCCAGGCGGCCGAGCGCATGCGGGTCGCGCAGCCGTCCCTCAGCAAGCAGATCAAGACGCTGGAGAGCGATCTGGGCACCCGGCTGTTCTCCCGCGCCCGGGGCAACGTCACGCTGACCGCGGCGGGCGAGGCGCTGCTGCCGCTGGCCCGCCGGATCCTGGCCGACGCCGACACCGCCCGGCAGGAGGTGGCCGAGCTCGCGGGGCTCCGGCGTGGCCGGGTGCGGCTCGGCGCCACGCCGTCGTTGTGCGCGGGGCTGCTGGCCGACGCGCTGGCCCGCTTCCACCGCGCGTACCCGGGGATCGAGCTGCTGGTGGAGGAGGGCGGCTCGCGTGACCTGGTCAGGGCGCTGGCCCGGGGACAGCTCGACCTGTCGTTGATCATCATGCCGCTGCACAGCGATGACCCGGCCCTGGTGACGGAGGAGATCCTCAGGGAGAACCTCGTGGTCGCCGCGCCCTCCCACGATGCGGCGCGCGGGCGATACGTGCACATCGAGGACCTGCGCGGCCGCCAGATGGTGATGTTCCGGCGCGGCTACGACCTGCGTGAGGCCACGCTGGCGGCGTGCCGGCAGGCGGGGTTCGAGCCGAGGTTCGCGGTGCAGGGCGGCGAGATGGACGCGGTGCTGCGGTTCGTGGAGGCGGGCCTGGGCGTGGCCGTGGTGCCGTCGATGGTGCTCGACGGGCGGCCTGGCCTGTCGGGCACGCCGCTCGCGCCGCCGGGGCTCAGCCGGACGATCGCCTTGGCCCACCGCAAGGACGTCGAGCCGACCAGAGCGGCACAGGCGTTCCGCGAGATCCTGCTAGCTTTCGTGGTGGAATCTGGACACGAAGGCACACTTCCCCAAGGCGTGGAACTCATCGCAAAATGAGCACCACCACTTCAATCCCCCGAAGAGGCGTCTTGACGGCAAGTCTTTCAGAAACGCTGACGCTGCTCCTCATCGAGGATGACGACGGCGATGCCTTCCTCGTCGAAGAGCTGCTCAAGGAGGCGGAAGCCCCACCCAGGATCTTCCGGGCGCGTAGTCTGCGCGAGGCGAAGGAGAAGCTGACCGAGCACATCCAGTGCGTGCTGGTCGACCTGACGCTGCCCGACGCGAACCGCCTGGAAGCCTTGGAGGAGGTCCTGGCGCTGGCCCCGCACGCGGCCGTGCTGGTGCTCACCGGCCTGCGAGACGTCCACGTGGGCGTCACCGCCGTCCAGGCGGGCGCCCAGGACTACCTGGTCAAACAGGACATCGACGCGCGGCTGCTGGCCAGGTCCATCAGATACGCGATGGAGCGCAGGCGGGCCGACCTGGCCCACCTGGCGCTGCTGCAGGCGGATCTGACGGCCAAGGAGAACGCCAGGCTGGAGGGCGCGCTGCTGCCCGAGGCGCTGCTGCGTACCGACGCGATCGAGCACGTCACCCGCTACCTTCCTGGCAGCGGCGGCACGCTGGCCGGCGACTTCTTCGACACCGTGCAGACGCCGGACGGCTCCGTGCACGTCGTGATCGGCGACGTGTGCGGGCACGGGCCCGACGAGGCGGCGCTCGGAGTGGCGCTGCGCATCGCCTGGCGCACGCTGGTGCTGGCCGGGCAGACGGACGAGACGATGTTGCGCACGCTCGACGCGCTGCTGCGTGCCGAGCGCCAGGCCCCCGAGATCTTCACCACGCTCTGCACGGCCACCATCGCCCCCGACCTGCGGTACGCGAAGATGCACGTCGTCGGCCACCCACCTCCCGTGCTGGTGCGCGACGGAGGCGCCGAGGCGGTGTGCGACACGCCTTCCGGCCCACCGCTCGGCATCTTCCCCGACGTGGAGTGGCGAGTGATCGACGTCCCGCTGGGCGAGGAGTGGACGCTGATGCTCTACACCGACGGCCTGATCGAGGCGGCCGTGGGCGAGCCCGACGGGGAGATCGGGGTCGACGGCCTGGTCGAGCTCGTACGCGCTCGCGGAGACATCGACCTCGACCGGCTCATCACCCATGTCGGCACGCTGAGCGACGACCTCGCCGTGATCCTGCTGCGCAGGAGGAGAGCATGAGCATCCACCCGCTGCCGCCCGCCCCGGAGCCCAAAGGGCTGGGCCGGCTGCCGGTCGCCCGCTGGTTCCTGTTCGTCGGGGCGGTCGCCGGCATCGCGTTCGTGGCCGGGGTCACGGTCGTCCTGGTGATGAGCGCCCGCACGATGGAGCTGTCCCCGCCCCCCGAGGTCGCCGCGCAGCTCACCCGGCTGAACGTCACGCTGATCGTGGTGTTCGCGGTGCTGCTCGCCTGCGGCATCGGGCTGGCGTTCATCGTGCGCCACTTCGTCCTGAACCCCATCGACCGGCTCACCACACAGGTGCGTACGGTCGCCGGCGGCGACTTCGACCACGTCCTGCACGTCGACCGGCCGGCGGAGCTGGCGGAGCTGGCCGGCCACGTCGACTCCATGCGCGACCGCATCGTCGCGGCCTGGCGGGTCGCCGCCGACCAGAGCGAGGAGTTGCGCAGGTCCAACGGCGAGCTGGAGCAGTTCGCCTACGTCGCCAGCCACGACCTCCAGGAGCCGCTGCGCAAGGTCGCCGGCTTCACCCAGATGCTGGAGCAGCGTTACGGCACGCAGCTCGACGACCGGGCCAAGCAGTACATCCACTACGCGGTCGACGGCGCCAAGCGCATGCAACTGCTCATCAACGACCTGCTCGACTTCTCCAGGGTCGGCCGGGTCACCAGAGAGAAGACCGCCGTCGAGTCGGGCGTGGCGCTGGACGCGGCGCTGGAGAACCTCTCGGCCATGATCGAGGACACCGGCGCCACGGTCACCCGCGACGAGCTGCCCCTGGTCACCGGCAACCGGATGCAGCTCACCCGGCTCTTCCAGAACCTGGTCGAGAACGCCGTGAAGTTCCGCGCCGAGGAGCCTCCACGCGTGCACATCGGTGCGGAGAGGTCCGGCGACATGTGGGAGTTCAGCTGCTCCGACAACGGCATCGGGGTCGAGGCGAAGTACGCCGACCGCATCTTCCTGATCTTCCAGCGCCTGCACCCCCGCGACGTCTATCCCGGCACCGGAATCGGGCTCGCCGTGTGCCGCAAGATCGTCGAATATCACGGTGGCCGGTTGTGGCTGGACGGTGACACCGGAAACGGGGGCACGACGTTCCGCTGGACACTACCTGGGGCTGGAGGCTGATCGCGATGGACGTACGACCGATCGACGTGCTCCTGGTCGAGGATGACCAGGGGGACATCCTGCTGACGAAGGAGGCGTTCGACCTCAACAAGGTCCGCAACCGCCTCAACGTGGTCAACGACGGTGAGCAGGCGCTGGCCTATCTGCGCGGGGAGGGCGACTACCGCGACGCGACCCGCCCCGACCTCATCCTGCTCGACCTCAACCTGCCGAGGAAGAGCGGCAGTGAAGTGCTGCGGGAGGTCAAGGACGACCCGGTGCTGCGCACGATCCCGGTGGTGATCCTGACGACGTCGGAGGCGGAGGAGGACATCCTGCGCAGCTACCGGCTGCACGCCAATGCGTACGTGTCCAAGCCGGTGGACTTTGAGCAATTTATCCGTGTTGTCCGACAGATAGATAATTTTTTCGTAACGGTGGTTAAACTTCCTACCTCGGGGCAGCCCATGTGACGCGCCTACGTGACAGGAATCACAGCAGGTCATCGAAATTGTGAGTGACCCCGCTCACTAAACTCGATCCTGTCGTCGTAACGTATCCCCCACCAACGCGCGCCTGAGCGGAGATCGCCATCCGCGCGCCCAGCGAATACGAAAACCACGGACCCCCCGCGCGATGGGTCCGCGGGAGGTGGAGAGGTCCGCGATGACCCAAACGACGCCCGAAGCACCAGCGAGAAGGCAGCGTGCCCAGGTTAAGGTGCGCACGCTGCGCACCGACCGATGGTGGCTCGTTCCGCTAGTGACGTTCCTCGGGCTCAGCTCATTCCTTGTCTACGGCGTGTGGGCGATCATCGACACGAGCAACTTCGTCGAGCCCTACATCGCCCCGTTCGCCTCGCCCTGCCTGACGACTCAGGAGGTCTGCGACGGGGCGCGGCTGTTCGGGTGGGCGCCCGTCGGCGGCTGGTACGCGCTCCCGCCGGGGCTGCTGATCCTCGGCCTGCCCGGCGGGTTCCGGCTGACGTGCTACTACTACCGCAAGTCCTACTACCGCTCGTTCTGGCTGTCGCCGGCGGCGTGCGCCGTGCAGGAGCCCCACGGGAAATACACCGGTGAGACCCGGTTCCCGCTGATCATCCAGAACATCCACCGCTACTTCTTCTACTTCGCGGTGGTGATCGGCGCCATCCTCACCTACGACGCCGTCCTGGCGCTGGTGCACAAGCCGCTGGGCCTCGGCTCGTGGATCCTGCTCGTCAACGCCGTGCTCATCCTCGGCTACACCTTCGGCTGCCACTCGTGCCGCCACATCACCGCGGGCAGGCTCAACCACTTCTCCCGTCACCCGCTGCGCTATCGGGCCTGGACGTTCGTCTCCAAGCTCAACGCCAAGCACCAGCAGCTCGCGTGGGCCTCGATGTTCTCCGTCATGGGCGCCGACCTCTATGTCCGTCTGGTCGCCAAGGGCATCATCGCCTTCCCGTTCGCGTAAGGACCAGCTTCAGTGGAAAACTCGATAAACACAGAGCGCCACGAGTACGACGTCGTCGTCATCGGCGCGGGCGGCGCCGGCCTGCGGGCCGCGATCGAGGCGCGCCAGCAGGGCAAGCGCACGGCGATCGTCTGCAAGTCGCTGTTCGGCAAGGCGCACACCGTCATGGCCGAGGGTGGCGCCGCCGCCGCGATGGGCAACGTCAACCCCGACGACAACTGGATGGTGCACTTCCGTGACACCATGCGGGGCGGCAAGTTCCTCAACAACTGGCGGATGGCCGAGCTGCACGCCAAGGAGGCGCCCGACCGCGTCTGGGAGCTGGAGGCCTGGGGCGCGCTGTTCGACCGCACCAAGGACGGCAAGATCAGCCAGCGCAACTTCGGCGGGCACGAGTATCCACGGCTCGCCCACGTGGGTGACCGCACAGGGCTGGAGATGATCCGCACCCTGCAGCAGCGCGTCGTCGCGCTCCAGCAGGAGGACTACGAGACCCACGGCGACTACGAGGCCTACATCAAGGTCTTCGCCGAGTGCACGGTCACCCGGCTGCTCAAGGACGGCGACGCGATCTCCGGCGCGTTCGGCTACTGGCGCGAGACGGGAAACTTCATCCTCTTCGACGCGCCGGCCATCGTCCTGGCCACCGGCGGGATCGGCAAGTCCTACGTCGTCACCTCCAACTCCTGGGAGTACACCGGCGACGGCCACGCCCTGGCCCTGCTCGCCGGCGCCAACCTGATCAACATGGAGTTCATCCAGTTCCACCCCACGGGGATGGTCTGGCCGCCGTCCGTGCGCGGCATCCTCGTCACGGAGTCCGTCCGCGGTGACGGCGGCGTGCTGCGCAACTCCGAGGGCAAGCGCTTCATGTTCGACTACGTCCCCGACGTGTTCAAGGACAAGTACGCCACCAGCGAGGAAGAGGGGGACCGCTGGTACACCGACCAGGCCAACAACCGGCGCCCGCCGGAGCTGCTGCCGCGTGACGAGGTGGCCCGCGCGATCAACGCCGAGGTCAAGGCCGGTCGCGGCTCGCCCCAGGGCGGCGTCTTCCTCGACGTCTCCACCCGGCTGCCCGCCGAGGAGATCAAGAAGCGGCTGCCGTCGATGCACCACCAGTTCAAGGAGCTGGCCGACGTCGACATCACCGCCGAACCCATGCAGGTGGGCCCTACGTGCCACTACATCATGGGCGGCGTCGAGGTCGACGCCGACACCGGCGCGGCGGCCGTGCCCGGCCTGTTCGCGGCCGGCGAGGTCTCCGGCGGCATGCACGGCTCCAACCGGCTGGGCGGCAACTCGCTGTCCGACCTGCTGGTGTTCGGGCGCCGGGCGGGCGCGGGCGCGTCCGCGTACGTGGACGGGCTCGCGGCCCGGCCCAAGGTGGCCGACGACGCGGTCGAAGCGGCCCGCGAGGAGGCGATCGCGCCGCTCGGACGCAGCGGCGAGAACCCCTACGAGGTGCACCACGAGCTCCAGCGCACCATGAACGACCTCGTCGGCATCATCCGCAAGCCCGACGAGGTCGCCGAGGCTCTCCAGGTCGTGGAGAAGCTCAAGGAGCGCGTGGCACTGGTCGGAGCGGCCGGCTCGCGCGTCTACAACCCCGGCTGGCACCTCGCGATCGACCTGCGCAACATGGTGCTGGTGTCGGAGTGCGTGGCTCGCGCCGCGCTGCTGCGCGAGGAGAGCCGCGGCGGGCACACCCGCGACGACTTCCCCGGGATGAACCCGGAGTGGCGCCGCAAGTTGCTCGTCTGCTCCACTGAGGGCGGCTCGGCCGTCCGCGTCGAAGAGAAGATCCAGCCGCGCATGCGCGACGACCTGATCACCCTCTTCGAAGGCGACGAGCTGAGCAAATACCTCACCGACGAAGAGATGACCGAGTTCGACGGGATAGCGAAGTCATGAGCTACAAGGCAAAGTTCAAGGTCTGGCGCGGTGAGGGCGGCGAGGGCAGGCTCGAGGACTTCACCGTGGAGGTCAACGAGGGCGAAGTCGTCCTCGACATCATCCACCGGCTCCAGGCCACGCAGGCGCCCGACCTGGCCGTGCGCTGGAACTGCAAGGCGGGCAAGTGCGGCTCGTGCAGCATGGAGATCAACGGTAAGCCGCGGCTGGGCTGCATGACCCGGATGTCCACCTTCGAGGAGGACGAGACCATCACGGTCACGCCGATGCGCACGTTCCCCGTCATCAAGGACCTCGTCACCGACGTGTCCTACAACTACCAGAAGGCCCGGGAGGTCCCGTCCTTCACGCCGCCGGCCGACGTCCGGCCCGGCGAGTTCCGGATGAAGCAGGTCGACGTCGAGCGGTCCCAGGAGTTCCGCAAGTGCATCGAGTGCTTCATGTGCAACAACATCTGCCACGTGATCCGCGACCACGAGGAGAACAAGCCGGCCTTCTCCGGCCCGCGCTTCCTCATGCGGATCGCCGAGCTGGACATGCACCCGTACGACGTGGCGGACCGGCAGGAGACGGCCCAGGAGGAGCACGGCCTCGGCTACTGCAACATCACCAAGTGCTGCACCGAGGTCTGCCCCGAGCACATCAAGATCACCGACAACGCGCTGATCCCGATGAAGGAGCGCGTGGTCGACCGGAAGTACGACCCGCTGGTGTGGCTGGGCAACAAGATCTTCAAGCGCACCTCGTAGGGCGCTGACACGGAAGGCGGGGGCCGGATGATCCGGCCCCCGCCTTCGTGCGTCCACGTCTTCCCCGACGTGCGCCTGTCCTCCGCGCCGCGCGCCTACTTCTTGCGGCCCCAGCGGCGCTTGCGCTTGGCGTCACCCGGCGCCTCCTGCGCGGGCCCCTGGCCCTCCCGCGTGCCTGCCGGCTGCTCGGAGGCAGGCTCCTGGTCCGGCAGCGGCTGGATCGCGGTCACGTCGCCGTCGGCGGGCAGGTAGGGCGGCGGGTCGTAGTTCCCGCCGCGGACGGGCGGCTCGAACAGCGAGGCCGACGGGCCCTGCCAGGGCTCCGCGTCACCCGGCTCCGCGGCCGAGGCCGGCACGCTCGGGCGCTCCCTCTCATCGTCGTACGGGCTCGCGCCCCCCGGCGGAATGTCCGCAGGCGGGATCACCGGCTCGAACGGGTCACGGTATTCGTTCTGTTTGGGCGGCTCGTGGCTGTAGGAGCCGAACTCGTCCGGGTGCAGCACCACCGGCTCCTCCGCCGTGGGCGGCTCCTCGTGCGGGTAGTCCTGCGGCGGGGCCGGTTGCGGGTCCTGGTAGACGGCGCCGTACTGCACCTGGCCGCCGGGGTAGGTCTGCACGGGGACGAAGCTGATGATCGGCGCGTACGCCGTGCCGCCCGGATAGCCGGGGGCGGGGAAGCCGGCCGTGGCGTAGCCCGGGCCCGCCGGGTAGCCGCCACCAGGAGGCATCTCCGGTTGGGCCATCGGCCCCGCCTTGCGTACCGCCGCCGCGTGGGCCATCCGGCGCAGCCGCCCCTCGAAGATGAGGACGGCGAAGAGCGCGAGCAGCACCAGCACCAGGGCCGGGATGCTGAGCTTCTGCGTCAGCGTGCGCTGGTCGAACTCGGGCGCCGCGTTCCGTAACTCCAGCGGCACCTCCTCGGAGGAGGCAGGCGGCGTCTCGCTCAACGGCGCGCTGGGGGGCGTCTCGGTCGGCGCGACGGTCGGCATCTCCACGCTCTCCTCAGGAGTGGAAGTGGCGGAGGTGCTGGGCGGCACCTCGACGCTCTGCGTGGGCAGCGGCTGCGGCTGCTGCTGCGGAGTGGACGGCGTGCTGCTCGGAGTCGGGCTCTTGGTGGTCTTCTTCGGCGTGGGGCTCTTGGTGGTCTTCGTAGGAGTCGCGGTGACGGTCTGGGTGATCGTCGTCTGCGGATCCTGCTCCTCCTCCGGCTCGTCAGGAGGAGGCTGGCCCGCCGTCGCCGTGACCGTCACCGTGGTCTCGGGATCCTCCGGCCACGCGTCGCACACCTCGCCGGGATTGCACCCGTCGATGGGGTCGTACGCCGCCGTGGACGCGCTGGCGCTCTGCACGATGAACGG
This sequence comes from Nonomuraea sp. B5E05, assembly GCF_039880665.1. Taxonomy (NCBI): domain Bacteria; kingdom Bacillati; phylum Actinomycetota; class Actinomycetes; order Streptosporangiales; family Streptosporangiaceae; genus Nonomuraea; species Nonomuraea sp. B5E05. The sequence goes on along the minus strand of NZ_JBDPMJ010000011.1, from coordinate 182,336 downwards.
GGCCGCGCCCGCACCGGCGAGGCCCAGCGCCAGGACGATCGCGGACACGGCTGTCGCTCGCGTGCGCTCCACCGTTGCCCTCCGCCAGTCCCGAAACCATGGTCAATGGAATACTAGCCGGGTCAAAGTAACAGTAAAGACCGATTTACAACTCCAATTTACGGTTACGGCCCTGTTGTACCGTGACAATGAGCCTCAAGGCCCCCAGCAGCAGTCCGACGGCTGCGGCCGCCAGCCAGAAACCCGTCGCGCCGTCCACGATGCTGACCCCCTCTTCCGGGCGCACACGTTTCGCCGACGACACCATTTCGAACGGCAACGGCGCCGACCTCGGACTTGCGGCCGGCGGGAACGACATCTCCGGGGACGGAACGTTTCCCGCGGTCGCCGCCACCTGTGGCGCCCCGTCGGGGAACGCCTGCGCAAGCCCGTCAGGCAACTCGTGGGCGTTCCCGTAGGGCAACGACTGCGTGGACCCGTGGGACCGGGTCGAGCCCTGAGCCTGCGCAGCCCCCCGGTTCTGCGCGGGCAGGGACTGTCGGCCCTGAGCCTGCGCGGTCTTCTGAGCCTGCGCGGTCTTCTGAGGTTGGGCGGTCCCCTGAGCCCGCACGGCACCGGGCTGCGCCGTCCCCTGAGGTCGCCCGGCCCCCTGAGGCTGCCCGGCACCCTGAGGCTGCCCGGCACCCTGAGGCTGCCCGGCGCCCTGAGGCTGCCCGGCCCTCTGAGGCGCAACACCCTGAGGCACGGCGCCCTGAGGCACGGCGCCCTGAGGCTGGCCGGACCCCCGAGACTGCACTCCCCCATGAGACCGGGACCCGTGAGACGGGGAGCCCTGAGACTGCGTCCAGATGGGCGGTTGTTGCGCGGGTTCGGGATCCGCGCCCTCACCCTGTGCTGACGTTCCTGGCGCCCGCTGCGGGGAGACGGCGGGCGGCCCCTGCTCCTCAGCCCCGCCCCGCATGGCCGGTGGTCCCTGCGCCTCGCGCCGCGCACCTTCCAGCTCGCGGATCGCCCGACCGTGCTCCTGCGCACCGGCCTCCACAGGCTCCCGCGCTTCCACGCCTCGCTCTCTCACCCCGGGCTCGCCCGCACCGCGCCACACGGGGGAATGCCGCTCGGCGCCGGCAGGCCGTCGTCCTTCCGCACCAGCGGGTGAACGTGCCTCCGCACCGTAACCGGGAGGCGGCCCATCCTCCGGACCGACGGGCCGCGGGCCGTCCACCCCGAAACCGGGAGGCCGCCCACTTCCGGCCACGGGACCGGCGGGCGGCCAGAACTCCGTACCAGGCCATCCGCCCGCCCCAGGGCCGGCCGGTGGCCGGCCATCGGCGCCGGCGACAGCAGGATGGTCGGCGTCCTGCGACCGGTCCCGCACTCCGTAGGGCACCCGTGCTCCGCCGCCGGGCTCGTCCGGTCCGGGCGGCCGGGTCGCCGGTACGGTGCTCCTGACCCGGGTGGAGACGGTGTCGGCCATGGTCGTCAGCCGGTCACCCGCGTCGGTGCGCATCCAGGCGGCCGCCGCCAGCGCCACGGCCGTCACTCCGGCCGGCGCGGTGAGCGTCACCTCCACGGATCGTTCCCCGGAGACCTCGCCCAGCCCGCACACCCGCGTTCCCGGCAGGGAGGTGCTGGTGCGGGTGGAGCCGGAAAGGACCGACAACGCGCGTACGGCAAGCTCCTCGGAGGCCGCCTCCCCCACCGTCACCGCCTCCGCCCGGGAGCCTCCCGCCGGCTCCTCCCAGTCCGCCCCGGGAAGCCTGGCATGCTCCGGCATGACAACTCCCGGGCCGGGACTCCAGGCGGGATGATCGGGCGGAGGGGCGCAGACGACCTCCGCCAGCGCTTCCGCCGGGCTGGCCGCCACCGCGACCCTCGCGCCCCTGCCCATCCCGTTCAGCCGTACCTTGAACCGCTGGACGTCCCCCGTCCTGACCCGCTTGCCCGCGCCATCAGACCCCTTGATCCGCTCGAGCACCAGCGACACCCCTGTGGCCCCCACGGGCACACAGGGCACCGCCGTCAGAAGGAGGGCTCCGGCAATGATCCAGCCACGCCGCATCATTCCCACTCCCCCGTTGCGACAAATCACACCGAGTCACCATCATGTCACACAGAGTGAGAGACTCGTCACCGGGGCAGCAGGTTCTCCACGGTCTTCATGATGGGCAGGTCAGCGCCCAGCCAGTCGACGTCGTAATAGTCGCCGGGACCGAGCCACCGCAGCGCCAGGTGCTCCTTGGCCTCGGGCACGCCCGAGATCAGGGAGCACAGCCACACGCGCATGACATACCCCGCCGACAGCGCCCAGTCACCGCCCACGCGTTCGCCCACCGCGATCTCGACGCCGAGTTCCTCGCGGCACTCCCGCACGAGCGCCGTCCGCTCGTCCTCCCCCGGATCCACCTTCCCGCCGGGGAACTCCCACCCGCCGGCCAGCGCCGCCGGTTCGGCGCGCTGGGCCGCGAGCACCCGGCCGCCGGGGGCGACGATCACCGCGGCCACGACCACGACCGTGCTCATCACGTCACATTCCTCACAGGGATGGATTCTGCAGCTTCTTGAGCTGTTCGAGCACGTCGGGGTTCTGGAGAGGGCGGGTGAAGCCCACCCGGTTGGTACGGGCCTCGTAGCCGGTGACCTTGATCGGCCCGCACAGCCGGCAGCGCGCCTCCAGCATCTTGCCCTTGGACACGACCAGGCCGACGTGGCCGGGGTTGTTCGCGGACGTGCCGGGACCGGAGTTGAAGAACACCAGGTCACCCGGCTGCTCGTCCCCTTCCTGGATTTTCACCCCGAACGGCCACTGCACGAACGTCGTACGCGGGATCACTAACCCCGCCGCCCGGTAGGCCGCGTAGATGACGCCAGAACAGTCGAACGCGTCGGGCCCCGTGCCGCCCCACAGGTACGGCTTGCCGCGCTGGTCGAGCGCGTACTCGAGGATCTTGGCGACGACGTCGCTCGGCGCGGCCTCGATCAGCGGGTCGTCGCACTCCTCCGAGGCCTGCGGCGGCACCTTCACCTCGCCGGACCTGGCGTATTTCCTGGCGATCTCGACCACCTGGTCGACGTACCACCAGGCCCGGTTGTAGACGAACAGCGCCTGCCGCACGTTCTCCGGTGCCCCGTTGCGCTTGAGCATCTTCGCGGCGCCCAGGATGGCGTCGGCGGGATTGTAGACGTCGCCCACGCCGTCGCCGTCGCCGTCGGAGGCGTAGCCGTTGAAGTCGGACGACATCGGGATCCTGGTCTTGCCGCCCCACGTGGAGATCAGGAACTGCATCGGTCCCGCCGCGCCCGCGTGGTTGGTGCCGTTCTTGACGCCCGGCAGGTCGGAGCGGCCGTGGTCGGTCTCGCGCTTGCCCACGGCGGCCAGGATGTTCCACTGCACGCCGATCTTCTTGCCGTGCTTCTTGTACAGCTCCAGGTATATGCCGGGGATGTCGGAGGATCCCGAGTCGGACACCTCCTCCACCTGCGTGTCGTCCTCGCAGTCGACGGAGCTGCCGCCGCCGGAGATGAAGGACGGCAACGAGATCAGCAACATCGGCGAGACGATGACCGCCACCAGGATCAACGCCCCGGCGAGACCGATCACCAGGGCGAGACGCGTACCTTTCACTCCAGAATGTCCCCCTCCTGGCCCTCCGTCGACGGACGGAGGTCGAAGACCCGCCAGTCGGCTCCCTCCTGGCTCACCGTGACCGCGTACTCCTCGTTGTGCTGCTTGCCGCCGCTCTTCGCGGCGACCTGCCGGCTGGCGCTGATCACGAAGACAATGGAGGTCTTCTCGACCTGCCTGATCTCCTTCAGCCTGGCCGTGGCCGTGGAGACGATCTCGTCATTGCGGTTCTGCTCGATGGTGCCCGCGGAGGAGAGCGTTCTGGTCAGCTCGTTGCCGAACTCGGCCGTCGTGTACGCCTTCAGCCGCGTCGCGTAGGCCGCCGGATCCTCGTCGTAACGGAACGTGCCGTACTCGGCGGTGAACCGCTCGGCCAGGTCCGCGGCCGCGGCGAGCTGCTCCTTCTGCATGGGCAGGTAGGAGTAGACGTCGAACGGCTCGGCGCTCGCGGTCGCCAGCGGCGTGCTCGAAGCGGCCGGTGTGACGGCCGCGGTGGTCGTCTCAGGCGCGGGCTCCGCCTGCTCCTCCGAGGGCGGCCCGATCGTCAGGTAGACGCCGACCGCGGCGACGACCACGACGATGACGGCGAAGGCCAGCCCGCGCCGGTCACCTGGCTGTGCCATCAGATCCTCCCGAGGGGACCGTCGCCAGGACCTCAGCCATTGTCGCCACCTCTGGACAGGATCGGCTTCGTGCTTTCGGGCATCGGTCAGGGCTTGGCCGTCGTCTCCCGCGCAGGCGGGGCGAGAAGCCGCTCCCTTCAGGGCGCGGAGGAGTCACGTTCAGTCCTTGTCGGGGGAGTTCGGCTTGAGCCAGAACGGCACGGAGGGGCTGTCACCTCCGGAGCCGCCACCGTCGCTGCCGCTGCGCAGCCAGAGCGGTGGCGCCTCCGAGGAGCGGGACGACGACTCGCCGGAGCCGAAGATCCGGGGGCCCGCCTGGCCGCCGCGCGGCCTGGCCTGGCCTCCTCCGCCGCCGCCGGACCGCGTCCTGCCGGAGCCGCCGGAACCGTTCGAACCGCCGAACAGCCCGCCGCCGGAGCCGCGGGAACGTGTGCCGCCTGACCCGCCGAACCGGGACCCGCGCGACCCGCCCGACGATCCGTTACGCGAGCCGCCCGACGATCCGCCGCGCCGCGCCCAGCCGCCACCGGACCCGCCGCCGAACCAGCCGCCGCCGGAGCCCGCGGACCCGCCGGAGCCCGCGCCCGCACCGGCCCTGCCTCCGGCCGCGCCACCGGAGCCTCCAGGACCGCCGCCGGGCCTGGCGCCGCCCGCCCCGCCGCGCGTGCGGGTGGGCGTGCCCAGGTTGAGCGGCGGCGCCGTGCCCCTGCGTGGTTCGAGCGGCGCCCTCGTCGCCGCCTTGCCGCCCTGCTGGTCGGTGTCGAGGGGCGCCGCCGTGGCCGGGACGCGGGTGCCGGAAGGAGCGCCCTCCCCTTCCTCGGCGCGGACCCTGGCCTGGCCTGTCGCCGCCGTGGCAGCCGCACCCGCCGGGTTGGCCGCGGCCGCCGCCCTGATGACCGGCTCGGCCTTACGCAGCCCCCAGCGTCCGATCCTGGCCGACGCGACCGGCGGCAGCGCGCCCGCGGACCGTTCGAGCACGGACGAGCCGGCCGCCTCGCCGAGCATGCGAGTGGTGACCGTGTGGCCGTTCAGCGAGGCGAACAGGTGCTGGAACGGGCGGCGGTAGAAGAACACCGCGATCGTCAGCAGGGCCATGAACAGCACCTGCAGCCCCCACGGCATGGCCGTGGAGATGATCAGAGCGTAGCCGTACACGAGCACGCTGAGCACGATCGTCAGCACGGCCTGTCTCAGCAGCGTGCCGACGAGCATCTCCACCCAGCGCATGGCGATGATCCGCCCGCTGCCCGGGTGCACGCCGATGAGCAGGAAGATCGGCCCGAGGATGAGCAGCAGCAGGAAGCCCACTTTCAGCACCAGCAGCGAGACCGCCACCAGGAAGATGAGCGTGCCGGCCACCAGCGCGGCGATGAACGCGCCGACGGCGACCCCGAGCCGGTTGGACCAGTCCCTGCCGGAGAAGACGGTGTAGCGGGGGTCGTTCCTGAGCTTCGAGGCCAGCTCCGCGTATTCCGACTGGCGGGCCCCCACGTCAGGGGCGGGCTGGCCGGCGACGGCGGGCGGGATCGACTGGATCTCCAGCATCTTGCGGCCGAAGTCGCGCACGATGGGCTGCTGCGGGTCGGCGGTGCCGAACTGGCCGACCAGCCACGGCTTGCAGACCAGCGTGGACCACAGCGCGTCGGCGTTCTGCTCGACGCCCGGCGTGCCGCCCTGACCGAAGCCGCCCGGCTTGAGCTCGGGATCGCTGTCGCCGGGAGGCGGCAGGCAGGACGCGCCGCCCGCGCCGGGCAGGCCGGAGAACGCCGAGTTGACCACCTCGCCGGTCTTGTCGGTGACCACCTTGCCGAGCCCGGTGAAGTCACCGGGCCTGCTGAAGAACCAGACCGCCACGGTGACGGCCAGGACCATCCAGATCACGCCTTCGGCGGTCGTGGTGGCCCGCTTGCGGATCAGGCCGTACCAGGCCAGCCAGATCGCGCCGATGATCACGATCGGGCGGAGGAGCGGCCAGTACATCGCGTCGGCCAGGTTCGTGACGATGTCGTCGACCACGTCCTTGATCGACTGGAGCGGCCCTTCGGTCGCCGCCGCCTGGTACGTGGTGATCGTCAGCCGGTCGACGGCCTTGGCAGCGGTGAAGATGCCGTTGGCCCACATGTTGCCGAGCACGGCGACGTAGTCGGAACAGCCCAGCTCGTGGGTGTGCCAGAACTGGCCGCTCATCCCGAACTGGCCGTAGTTGGTGGTCGGAGCCTGCGGCCCGCCCTCGGGGGGCGGCGGCTGGATCATGCCGTCGGTGCCGCCGCCGATCACCTCGGGCGCGAGCGCGCCCGACAGGTCGCAGGGCGCCGCGGCCGCCGGGGTGGACACACCACCCACCACGACGGGCACCACGAGCACGGCGGTGACGAGCGCGAACGCCAGCGCGAGTCGTCGGGATAGCCGGACCTTCATGACCGTACCTCCTGCGCTCTGCCCACGCCCCCCTGAAGATCATCATGCCCGTCGGCGACGGGTTTGTCGTGTGTGGGGTTCGTGTCGAGCCAACGGAGAAGTTCCTCGGAGATCAGGTCTACTCCGATGCGGCCCGCCCTGCCATCCAGATCACGGAATACGCATTCGCCGTTTCCGAGCGAGCGCAGCACGGCCTTGTGCTCTTCCGACTGCTCCACCCCGAGCAGGGACATGACGTGGTCCACCTCCACCCGTTCGGTGGACCTGAACGCGAAGACGGACGACAGGCAGTTGGTCACCTGCTCGTTCAGCAGGTCTCCCGCGTTCTGCGAGACCAGCACCAGAGCGGTGTTGCGGGAGCGGCCCATCCGGCTGACCTCGGGCACCAGCTTGGCGCCCTCGGGCGTGGAGGTGATCGCCCACGCCTCGTCCAGGAAGATCGCCTTGGGGGCGCGCCGGTCGAGGCCGTTCATCAGCCTGCGCGCGAACTGGGAGACCAGATAGAGCAGCGCCACCGACAGCCGCTGCTCGTAGGAGTAGTCGTCCCTGGTCGTGGCCACGTCAGGCAGCGTCAGCCCGCCCAGCGTGAACACGGTCGTCCACCCCTCCGTGTCGATCTGGTCGCCGCCGGAGGGGTCGAAGCAGAGCCTGGCCAGATGCATCTCCGACATGGAGCGCAGCACCGCGCCGAGGTTCTTCGACGCGGCGTCGCCGGCCTGCTCCAGGAAGTCGACGACCTTGCCCAGCGAAGGGTCGGGCGCGTTCGACACCGCGGCCACCGCCTGGATCATCGCCGACTCTCGCTCCTCCGACATGCGGGGCAGCAGCAGGCGCAGCGTCTCGGTGGCCATCGTCTTCTTCGCCGCGATGTCGTCGCCGAACGAGAACGGGTCGAGCAGCCCGGGCGCCGCCGACCCGAGCGGGATGATGCGCGCCTTACGCCCCCGCTTGTCGAGCAGCCGTACGAGCGACTCGGCGTCGCCCTTCGGGTCGATCACCGCGACCGTCACGCCGCGCAACGCCATCTGATAGATCATCAGCAGCGCGAGCGTCGTCTTGCCGCCGCCCGGCTCCCCGGTGATCGCGATGGCGGTCGGCCGGTTACGGCTGGCCGCCAGCAGCGGGTCGAAGTGCACGATGCTGCGCGCCCTGCCCACCGTCTCGCCGATGTACGGGCCCAGCCAGCCCTCGCTGCCGTCGTCCAGCCGGTCACCCAGGTCGACGGTCGCCGTGGCCATGCCGCCCGAGATCGTCCTCAGCGGCTGGCGCTGGGCGTAGGCGTTGACCTGCACCTTCTCCCCCGGCAGCGCCTCGCGGAACAACGAGAACTGGTCGCCGGTCGAGTTGACCACGTCGATGCCCATGTCGCGGTAGTGCTCGACGACCGCCTCCACCCGCTGCACGCAGATGTCCTCGGTCGGGGCCGACACGATCAGGCGGTGCCAGCCGTACACGAACGGCAGCCGCTCCTTCGTGATGCCGTGCTCCAGCATCCGGGCCGCGTCGATCTGCTCCGCCAGCGCCAGCGGCGCCTCCGCGCCCGCCTCCCGGATGTGGTGGTCCATGTCGCGGGCGTGCGCCAGCTTGCGCGCGACGTCCTTGGACGCCTTGACCGGCGGGATCAGCCGCATCCGCGACGAGATCTCCACGGGGAACGCGAGCTGGTCGGCGAAGTGCATCCACGGCTCGCCGTCGGGGAACGGCATGAGATCGGGGAAACGCGCGAACGACAGATGAGCCACGTACGAGTCGCCCTGCGGCTGCACGATCCGCAACAACGACCTGCCGTTGTGGATCTCGCCCTCCACCAGCGCCTCGATCTCGCCCCTGCCCCAGCGCCGCTTCGGGCTCGCCGACGGCGGCGGGTCGCCCAGAGCGCCCGCGGCCGCGTGCTGGAACAACCACGCCACCTCCACGGAGGTGGCGTGCCTGGCGTAGAGGGCGCTCGACGCGAGCGCTCTGCCCAGCCGCTCCGCCTGTTCCGTCCACCGCCCGATCTCGCTGTCGGGCACGTGGTCGTCCTCCATGCCGAGAGACTTCTCGGTCTTCTGGTAGAAGCCGAGGAGCTGGCTGAGCACGCCGCTGCCGAGCTGCTTGCCGCGCGGCCCGAGCCGCACCCCGAGGTAGACCTCCTTCGACCAGAAGTCCTTCGCCCAGACGTGCCGGTACATCTCCTCCAGGTAGTCGCGCCAGCCCGGCCCCTCGTCGGACGTGGCGTTGAGCGCCATGGCCCACTCCGCCGCGGGGTAGGTGCGGTGCGCGACCCTCAGATGGACCTCGGCGTCGGGCATCCTGATCGCGGCCAGCGCGATCGTGATGTTGGTGGCCAGCGCCTCGCGCTCCTCAGGCGTGACGAACTCGTAGCTGACCGTCGGGAGTCTGAAGTACGCCCATGCGCAGGTGTCCGTGAGCAGGATGCGGTCGTCGAAATAGCGGACCGCGAGGCGCTGGTGCGCTCGTGACGCCCTGCTCATGCCGCCCCCTCAGCGCATGAACGGGCCAGGCCTGCTCGCTTGTTCACTTATCGCTCACCGATTCTCGTGCCCGGGGGGTCACTGGCCAACTCCTCCTCGCTCGGTCGGACGGTCTGTGCCTGTGCCGCGAAGCCCGCTATCACCACGCCCGCGAGGGCGAGGTAGGCCCGCCGCCCGGCCGCGCGCAACTGCCCGGGGTCGACGACCTCCGCACCGCCGGGCGCCAGATCGTCCTCCCAGGGAACCCTGACGATGGCCCGGCACCTGCCTCTGGCCACCGCCTCCGCCTGCTCGACGTCGGCCATCGAACGCCTGCTCACGCCGTTCACGACCATCACCGCACGCCTGCGCAGCTCCGCGCAGCCGTGCCCGTCGAGCCACTCGTACGTCATCGCCACCGCCTCGGACGCCTCCTCGCTCGCCGGGACCACGAGCACCAGTTGGTCGGCGTACGGCAGGACCCGCGCCGCCAGCGCCGCCGCCGGGTCGACGATGGCCAGCTTGTAGTGGCGGTCCAGCAGGCGCATCGACTCGCCCAGCCGGTGGTCGGAGAAGAGGGACCGGTCCGCCAGGCGCTGCTCGGCGCCGGCGTCGGTGTCCGCGCTGATCACCTCGAGCCCGGAGGCCGTCCTGGTGGTGTATCCGCGCATGGCGAGGTAGCCGCTGACCCGGTCGAGACCGGACAACAACGAGGTGAGCGTCTCGGGGGTCTCCAGCTCGATCTTGCTGGTCAGGGTGCTGCCGCCGGTGTTGGCGTCGACGGCCACCACCCTGTCGTCGCGGTAGCGGGCGAACGTGTGGCCGAGCATGAGCGCGGTCGTGCTCTGCCCGGCGCCGCCGGTGCAGCCCAGCACGACGACCCTGCGGCTGCCGCTGAACACGCCCCTCGCCCTGGCCTCGTCGATCTCGGACCCGTCGGTGCGTACACCACCCCCGCCGACGACCACCTGGGCGATCCGCCGCCACCCGCCGGAGTCGCGCCCGACCACCGACTCGACCCGGCGCACCCGGCCCTCACCCGGACGCGGTCCGGGCACCGGTGGCACCAGCTCGCCGCCCCGGCCGGGTTCGCTCCGCAACGGCGGCGCCTCCCGCCCCGCAGCACCCGGACCGCCGCGTCCACCAGCCACCCGAGCGTCACGGTCTCCTGCCGCGTCACGGTCGCCGGCCGTAGCGCGTGGGGGCGTGTCGCGGCCTTCGCCGGTCGTCCGGCCCGGTCCGGACCCGTCGACCGGGACCAGCGTCGGCCGCACACGACGGCTCGCCGCCTGGCCCCGCGTCGAGGGCCGCGGGGTGCCTGGCGCTTCCCGTATGTCCGCGACCTGGCCGGAGGTGTTACCCGCCTCTTCGTCCGGAGCACCCGTGGACTCGACGCTGACGGCGTCAGGCACGTCCTGCGCGGCGCCACCCGCTCCCGGCGGGACCGCAGCCGGGGTGCCCTCGCCTGATCCCCTCGCGACGGCACCCTGCGAGGGGCTGCCCGCCTCTTCGGCGTCCGACGGCGCGTCCACGGCCCCAGCCGCGTCACCGGCAGGGGGAACATCGACAACCTCAGCCCCGTCCCCGGCACCGGCACCGGCACCGGCCGAGGGAACGTCGTCGGCCCTCGACGTGTCGGGCGCGGTAGGGACTGCTTCGGCGCGGTCGTCCTCTGTGGCGGAGGCTCCCGCGCGGTCGTCTCCCGCGGGAACAACCCCCGTGGGAGTGGCTCCCGTGCGGTCGTCTCCGACCGGAGCGGCCCCCGTGCGGCCGTCTCCTGCGGGAGTGGCTCCCGTGGAGGTGGCTGCCGCGCGGTCGTTCGTGGGGGTGGCTCCTGCGGGAGTGGCTCCCGTGGAGGTGGCTTCTGTGGGGGTGGCGGGGCGGGGAAGGGGCTTGGCGTCGGGGTTGAGCGGCGGCCAGATCCGTTGCGTGCCCGTCAGCACCAGGGCCGGCCCCAGGCGGGGCGGCTGCCCCTTCCTGTGCTGATCGCGTGCGACCTCGTCCTCGTGCCGCCCGTCGTCCCGCCGCTGCCCCCCGTCGTGGCGCGCACCGTCGCGAGCATCGTGGCGCGTACCGTCGCGGGGGCGCTCGGCCGGTGCGGGCTCCGGCGTCCCGGCGGGCGCGTCGGGCGCGTCGGCGCTCGCCGCGAGTCTTCTCAACCTCCGCAGCGCCTCGGTGTCGATCGGCTTCCCTGCGACGGGCTTGCGGCTCTCCGCCGTCTTGATCGGCACGACCGCGTCCCGCGCGGCCCGCGCTTCGGCGTCCGTCTCGCCGAACGATGTACGCCTGTCACCGGGCTCCCGCGCGCCGGAGCCCGCGGACGGCACGGGCGAGCGGTCGTGGCGGCGTTCAGCGCCGCCTGAGAGCCCCTTCTCGCGCCGGATCGCGCCTCCCGCGCTGCCGCGTGCCGGGGAGGGGGGCGCCTGGTGTGCCTGGGCCTTGAGCGCCGGCGCGGTGCCGCGGCGCGTGCCCCAGCCGGGACGCGCGCCGGACTGCTCGCCCACCGGGGCCTGCGCGGCGGCGGCAGCGGCGGCGGCCACGGCGGGCCGCACCTGGCGAGGCCCGGTGATCCGCTGGCCCTCGCGCCTGCGCTGCGCCTGGCGGGCCTTGCGCGGCTTCTTCGCCTTGACCCTGGCGGGGGTGGCGCGCCAGACGCGAGCGGAGAACATGACGGTCTCGGGCTCGGCGCCGGGCGCGAGGCGGTACCAGGCTCTGGGCTGGCCGAGGTAGCGGAGCTGGGACTCGAGCAGCTCGTTGAGCCGCTTGCCCTCGATGACGGGACGGGTGGACAACCACGTGACGATCCCGGGCGGGACGAGGAACAGCACGTGCCACGGCATCTCCACCGGCACGCCCACCAGGACCAGCAGGAGCGACCACGGAACGAACACCCCGACGAAGACGCCGATCCAGACGATCGGCAGCGGCATCGGCAGGCGCAGGTCGTACAGCTTGTAAAGCCGCTTCTCTATCCGCCAGATGTTCGTGTACGTGGGCAGGTCCACACGGCCCTCCTCTCGCCCGCTCGTTCATGACCGCCGGGGAGCGGTCTCAACCCTTACGTGATGCCCAGTGCGCCGGCGATCGCCTTCGCCGTCACCTCGATGATGTTGGGAACGTAGAAGATCACTCCGATGGCCACGGCCAGGATGAGGAACTGCACGAACCGCGTGATCTCGCGGGTGAAGAGGAAGAACAGCGCGACCACGGAGACGACGACCAGGAACAGCGGCGCGAAGAACGCGCGCAGGAAGTCGGCGAGCCCTCCGGTGTCGATGCCGGTCGACACCGGTGTCGGCGTCATCTCGATCAAGGTGAGCAGTACGGTCTTATAGGTCACTTCTTGTCCTCCCGGGGGGTACCGATCAGCAGCGTGGCCATGCCCTAATCAGCGACCCGGCCGGCGCCGCGAATATCGGCGACGAACCACTTGTCGCCCTGCTTCTCGACGGTCAGGCGATAGGCCTGTTCCAGACGCCCGCCGGCCGTCGCTGGGTCGGTGGAGTCGGGAGTGGGCGGGACGTCGCCGTTGGGGACGGTCCACACCACCACCGCCTGGATCTCTCTGGTGGCACCCCCCACAGGCACCACGACTTCCTTGAGCTCTGCGAAGGTGAAGGCGCCACCGAAGCTCGGCAGGCTCTTGCCTGCGGCGACGTAGCGCTGCAGCCCGGCGGCGTCACCGTCGGCGTAGTCCTTGAAGAAGCCCTCCAGCTGCGGCTTGAGCTCGGCCGCCGCCGCGTCGTCTGTTTCGGGCTTGGCCACCTGGGGGAGGTCGGCCGGGGCCGGGGCGGGCAGGATCGCCGGACGCCCTGAGACGACGAACCTTTCTCCGGCGTCGTCGCCGGAGAAGTAGATCGGGACCGACAACATCATCCTGCGCGGGCCGGTCTGGAAGGCCACGCTCACCACCGCGTTGTGGGCGTCGCCCGCCTCGATGTCGTAGGCCTGGATGGCGACGGCCGCCAGCTTGCCGAAGCCGTCCCAGCCCATTTGCGGGTCCATGCCCTGGGCCAGGAACGCGGCGAGTTTGCTGGACCTGCTCGCCGCGTCGTCGGGGTTGAAATTCAGGTAGACGCCCGCGAACTGGGCGGCGAATGCCATGCCACGCTCGGCGGGGAATCCATGGTGCTCCTGCGCCGCACCATTGGGCGCGGCAACCTCTTGCTGGGTAAACCTCTCAAATGGGGCACGAATCCCATTCACCACGACAACCACAATAAGTGCCCAGAGAATGATGCGGCCGGTCCACACCAGCCACCGTCCGCCGCCGCCCGACCAGCCGCCGCGCCGGGGCCGGCGGGGCGGCGGCGCGTCGAAGTCGTCCGTGTCGAGGCGCGCGGAAAGCTCGGGCTCGCCAGCGATCCGAGGATCGTGCTGGACGGTAGACCTACGAGCCATCACGCCTCCGCTCGCGCCGATCCCCCCGGCTGGCGCGGTGTCGTCCGTTGCCGATCCCCATCATCCGCGGTGAAGTAGTCACCCTATCCGGTCTCCGCCATTGTTCCAGGAAAGCCACGCCCATGCTGCGGCATGACCGTCCTCACGGCAAACCGGGCCCTCATGACAGGCCCCAGACCCGATTCCAGTGAGTTCCCGGTGTAAACGGCTTTTGACCAGGCCAAACGCCTAAAAACGCATAGCGTGGCGGCCACGGATTCCTGTCCAAATCGCGCAAGGACTCTCGCGACCTGCGGATTCGGCATAGGTCACGAACGGAGGCGGAGCGTCAGGCGGGCTCAGGGTCCTGAGACGAGTGCGACCGGCGCCTGCTCTCCAGGTCGACGACCGTCGGCTGCACCGCCCGCTCCAGGGAGCCCCGGAGATCGGCCAGCATGCCCGCGGGGCCCTGCTCGCGCATGCGGGTCACCATCTCGTTGCGCTCGTCGACCTTCCTGCGGAGGTACGCCTCGCGGTTGACACGCAGGCCGTACATGAGCTCGACCCTGATCAGGGCCAGTTCCTCCTCGAGGCTGATGCCCGTGAGCGTCGGTGCGGGGCGTCGTTTCCGGATGATGCGACGGATCATGAGGGTCTCCCGAGTCAGCGTGAACGCCGTGACGATTCGACGCGCGGACGCCCGCGGAGGTTGACGCATCAGTCGTCCCGGGATCAGACGTCCATTCCTTTCCCGGGACCGTCCGGTCAGACGTTGAAGCGGAACTCCACCACGTCACCGTCGCGCATGACGTAGTCCTTGCCCTCGATGCGGGCCTTGCCCGCGGCCCTGGCGTTGGCGATGGAGCCCGCCTCGACCAGCTCGTCGAAGGAGACGATCTCGGCCTTGATGAAGCCGCGCTGGAAGTCGGTGTGGATCACGCCGGCCGCCTCCGGCGCCGTGGCGCCCTTGCTGATCGTCCAGGCCCTGGTCTCCTTCGGGCCCGCCGTCAGATAGGTCTGCAGGCCGAGCGTCTCGAAGCCGACCCTGGCCAGCTGGCGCAGGCCCGACTCCTCCTGACCGACCGACTGCAGCAGCTCGAGTGCCTCCTCCTCGTCGAGCTCGACCAGCTCGGACTCGATCTTGGCGTCGAGGAAGACGGCCTCGGCCGGCGCGACCAGCGTGGACAGCTGCTCCCTGAGCGCCGCGTCGGTCAGCTCGTCGGAGTCGAGGTTGAACACGTACAGGAAGGGCTTGGCCGTCAGCAGGTGCAGCTCGCGCAGCTCGTCGCGGTCGAGACCGCTCTCGAAGATGGTCTTGCCGGTCTCCAGCACCCTCAGGGCGCCCTCCGCGGCCTCGAGCGCGACCTTCTTGTCCTTGTTGTTGCGCGCCTCCTTCTGCAGGCGCGGGACGGCCTTCTCGACCGTCTGCAGGTCGGCCATGATCAACTCGGTGTTGATGGTCTCGATGTCGCGCTTGGGAGAGATCTCGCCGTCGACGTGGGTGACGTCGGGGTCGTTGAAGACCCGGATGACCTGGCAGATCGCGTCGGTGTCGCGGATGTTGGCGAGGAACTGGTTGCCCCTTCCCTGCCCCTCGGAAGCCCCCTTGACCAGCCCAGCGATGTCGACGAACTCGACCTTGGCGGGCAGGATGCGGGCCGAGCCGAAGATCTCGGCCAGCTTGGGCAGGCGGTCGTCGGGCACGCCCACGATGCCCACGTTGGGCTCGATCGTGGCGAACGGATAGTTCGCGGCGAGCGCGTTGCCGGACTTGGTCAGCGCGTTGAAGAGCGTGGACTTGCCGACGTTGGGCAGGCCGACGATGCCGATGGAGAGACTCACGGACGTCGAGTTTACTTGCTCAGCACATCGAGACAGGTCACCGGGCGCGGGGCGGAGGCCGAGCGCAGGTAACGCTCGGAGCGCGCCGGGCAGTTCCGCGCGGCCGTCTCGGACGACAGCACCCTGGCCCACGCCCGGGCCGAGCCGCAGGCCACCCGGGTGACGTCCGAGCGGTCGGCCACCCGGCTCGGCGGCCGCGCCACGCACGCGCCCCGGTCGAGCACCTGTCCGCCAGGGCCCAGGCAGATCGTCCTGGAGCCGCTGCCGAGGGTGTCCAGGGTGTCCTCGGGGCAGGCGGCGGCGTCCGGCGTGACCGCGACGGCTCTGCCGTACCAGCCGGGCCGGGCGCACGGCCGCTCGCGACCGTCGTGCGCCACGCAGTCGCCCGCCCTGAGCAGTCCGCCGCCACCGCCGGGGGCTCCGGGGTGCGGGTCGAGGAAGTTGCGTACGCACGCCGTACGGCCCGGCCCGACGCGCAGGACGTCGTCGGTGTCCTCAGGGCAGTCACCAGGACCCGGCGGGTCGGGAGCGATGGCCACCACCTCGGAGACACCGCCGTTGCACGGGGTCAGCGCGAAGTCGCCGGTGACGCACGCGCCCGGCGACCAGCGCAGCGCGGCAGGCCCGGGCGTCCGCTCGGGCCGGGAGCTCTTCCCCGCGCCGGCGATGACGGCCCCGGCCAGCGCGACCAGCGCCACCGCCACCGAGACGCCCACCACCACCTGCTTCGCGAGCGTGTCCATTCCACTACTCTCGGCGACGAGAGTCTCGGCGCACAAGCGGAACGCCCAAGCGTGTCGGGGAGATCCGCGCCCGGGAGTCCTGCAATCATCGATGAAGTGGATGTCATCTCGCTTCTCACAGGTCTCGCCGTCGGGCTGCTCATCGGTTTCCTCGTCGCCAGGACACGAGCGGCGGTGCGGGTGGCCGAGGCCGACGCGCGGGCGAGGTCCGCCGCGGAGAAGCTGGTCTACGTCGAGGAGCAGCTCGCCGAACGTTTCCAGGCCCTGTCCACGCGCGCGCTCGACGTCAACAACGTGCGCTTCCTGGAGCTGGCCGAGACCAGGCTCGCCGCCAGCCGCGCCGAGGCCACCGGCGACCTGGAGCAGCGCAGGCAGGCCGTCGAGCACCTGGTCGAGCCGCTGAAGGACGCGCTGTCCCGGGTCGAGTCGCAGCTGCGCGACACCGAGTCGGGCCAGCGCGCCGCGCGTGCGGAGCTGGCCAAGCAGATGGAGTTCGTACGCCAGAGCCACGAGCAGCTGCGCTCCCAGACCACCGCCCTGGTCAGGGCCCTGCAGCGGCCCGAGGCACGCGGCCGGTGGGGTGAGCTCCAGCTGCGCAGGGTCGCCGAGATCGCCGGGATGCAGCGCTACTGCGACTTCGACGAACAGGTCGCCGAGGGCTCCATGCGGCCCGACATGGTCGTCAGGCTCGCCGGCGGCAAGAACATCGTGGTCGACTCCAAGGTGTCGCTGGCGGCCTACCTGGAGGCCGCGGAGGCGTCCGACGAGTCGCTCGCCACGGTCCGGCTCGACGCGCACGCCAGGCACGTGCGCGAGCACATCGACCGGCTGGCCGCCAAGTCCTACTGGCAGGGGTTCAACCCGTCGCCGGAGTTCGTCGTGCTGTTCATCCCCGGCGAGGCGTTCCTGGCGCCCGCTCTCGAACGCGACCCCGGGCTGCTGGAATACGCCATGACGCGGCGGGTGCACATCGCCACGCCGACGACCCTGATCACGATGTTGCGCACCGCGCACTACGCCTGGCAGCAGGCGGCGCTCAGCGAGAACGCACGGGCGGTGTTCGAGCTGGGCAAGGAACTGTACGAACGGCTCTCGACCCTGGGCAGGAACGTCGACTCGCTCGGCAGGGCGCTGACGCGGGCCGTGGAGGCGTACAACAAGTCGGTCGGATCGCTCGAAAGCCGCGTGCTGGTCACCGCGCGCAAGCTGCACGATCTGGGCGTCGTCGACGGCGACCTCGACTCCCCCGAGATGCTCGAAGGGCTGCCCAGGCCCCTCGCCTCACCCGAGCTGCTCGAAACCGCTTCTCAGCCAACCTCGTCACTGATTTCGCACCCGAACGGTAAGTTGGCCAACGGGTCGCAGTAGACGGGGGTGGGCCAGTGGCCGGGAAAGGCAGGCGTTCGGCGGTCAAGCTGACCGCGCGCGGCGCCATCGCGCTCTCCCTGGTCGCCACCCTCGCGGGCTACGTGCTGACCGCCCTGCTCGACGTCCCCCACCTGGTGGGCGGTGCGTTCGTCCTGGCCAGCCTGCTGGGCGTGCTGCTGGTCAACCGGCGCGAGCTGCTGTCGCTGGTGGTGACGCCACCGCTGGTGTTCTTCTGCGCCACGCTCTTCGTCGAGCTCGGGCGGGCGTTCGGCTCGGTGTCGATCGTGCAGTCGCTGGCGCTCGGGCTCTACACGTCGCTGACGCAGGGGGCGCCGTGGTTGTTCGCCGGCTCGGCCGCCGTGCTGGGCGTCGCGTGGCGGCGCGGGCTGCGGGACAACGTACGCGACCTGCGCGAGGAGCTGAAGGCCGGCGCGGAGGTGCCGCGGCCGCGCCAGCCGTTCGTGCCCGAGCCGGAGGGCTACTTCGAGCCGAAGGTGTACGGCACGCCGCGCGGCGACGACTGAGACCGGCCGCCACCGGGTGCTCCGGGCGCCATGGCACGAGCAGAACGCGCGATGACGCCCCGGACGTCACGAGACGACCGCCCGGTTCGGGGCGGACGATCATCGACCGCCCGCGTCAGGAGGCCCGCAGGTCCTTGCGCAGCTCGTGGGGCAGGGCGAAGCGCATGCGCTCGTCGACCGGCTCCACCTCCGTCACGTCGCCGAACCCGTGCTCGGCCAGCCGCGCCAGCACCCCTTCCACGAGCTCTTCTGGAACGGACGCGCCGCTGGTCACACCGACCGTGGTGACGCCGTCGAGCCACTCGTCGCGGATGAACGTGGCGTCGTCGACGAGGTAGGCGGCCTCGGCGCCGTAGTCTTTCGCCACCTCGACCAGCCGCTTGGAGTTGGAGGAGTTCTCCGAGCCGACCACGATGACCAGCTGCGAGTCGGCGGCGATCTCCTTGACCGCGACCTGCCGGTTCTGGGTGGCGTAGCAGATGTCGTCGCTCGGCGGGTCGATCAGCGTGGGAAAACGCTCCTTGAGCCGGGCGACCGTCTCGGTGGTCTCGTCGACCGACAGCGTGGTCTGCGACAGCCACACGAGCTTGCTCGGGTCTTTCACCTGCACCTTGTCGACCGCGTCGAGCCCGTCGACCAGCTGGATGTTGTCGGGCGCCTCGCCGGAGGTGCCCTCGACCTCCTCGTGGCCCTCGTGCCCGATCAGCAGAATGTCGTAGTCCTGACCCGCGAACCGCTTCGCCTCGTTGTGCACCTTGGTGACCAGCGGGCAGGTGGCGTCGATGGTGCGCAGCCGGCGGGCTCTGGCCTCCTCGTGCACGACGGGCGCGACGCCGTGGGCGGAGAACACGACGATCTCGCCCTCCGGCACCTCCTCGGTCTCCTCGACGAAGATGGCGCCCCTGGCCTCGAGCGTCTTGACGACGTGGGTGTTGTGGACGATCTGCTTGCGCACGTAGATCGGCGCACCATATTGCTCCAAAGCCTTCTCGACCGCTACCACGGCTCGATCGACTCCGGCGCAGTAGCCACGTGGTTTCGCTACGAGGACTCGGCGGGAAGTGGGGGTCTGGGGCTCCATACTTCTTATGCTACGTGGAGCGGCCAGTAGGCCCGCGCGTGCGTGGCCGCCCGCGGTTTGCCACACTGGCCGTTCAATACTGACCTCCCAGGGAGACGTACATGTCCCTCAGCGACGTGATACGCAACATCGCCAAAACTGTTACCAACAAGGACGAGCTCAAGGAGAAGGCCAAGGATCTGCCGCTTCTCGTCGCCCAGACCGCGCTCAGCGCCGCCGGGCAGGCGATGCTGCTCGTCGACCGGGTGAAAAACTCCATCAGGGGGTCGGGCGACAAGGAGGAGCAGGACTCCCGCCCCGCCGCCGACCAGCTCGCCGCGCCCGCCGCGGAGGACGAGGAGAAGCCCGCCCGCAAGGAGCCGGTCATCTTCGCCCCTCGCCCGGGGGCCGCCGAGCCGAACGGCAGCGGCAAGAGCAGGCCCGACCCGGTCATCTTCGCCCCGGCCGGCAAGACGGAGCCCGCCACCGCCGAGCCCGCCGCGCCCACAGGTAAGGCCGCGGAGACCAAGCCCGCGGAGGCGAAGCCTGCGGAGGCGAAGCTCGCCGAAGCCAAGACCGCGGAGGCGAAGGCTCCGGAGGTCAAGTCCGCCGAAGCCAAGACCGCGGAGGCAGCGGCAGCGCCCGCCACGCCCGAGGCCGCGGAGCCCGCCGTCGCGGACAAGCCGGCGGTCACGGAGGAGCCCGCCGTCGCGGAGGGGGCCGTCGCCGCGGAGCCCGCCAAGCCTGCCGCGAAGCCGAAGGCGACGCAGGCCAAGCCCAAGGCCGCGAGGAAGCCCGCCGCCAGGAAGTCCGCCGCCAAGGAGCCCGCCGCAGCGCCGGAGCCGGCGGCGTCCACGGAGCCGGCCGCGGCTCCCGAGCCCGTGACGGCCGTGCCGACCGACCTGGCCGAGCCGCTGCCCGGCTACGCGGAGCTGACCGTCGCCTCCCTGCGCGCGAGGATGCGCGGAAAGACCGCCGAGCAGATCAGCGCCTTCCTGGCCTACGAGCGGGCGACGACGGCCAGGGCCGAGGTCATCCGCATGTTCGAGAACCGCCTCGCCAAGCTGCAGGCCGGCGAGTAGCGGGGAAGAAGCCTCCGGCCCGTGGGGAAGCCCGCGTAGTCTTCCGACATGACCTCGAAGACCTCGCCCGAGTCACCCTTGCCGATCCGCACTGTCCTGCAGATGGTGGGCGGCTGGATCGGCAGGCTCGGCACCGTCTGGGTCGAGGGCCAGATCACCGACCTGAGCGCCCGCGGCGGCACGGTGTTCATGACCCTGCGCGACCCGGTCGCCAACGTGTCGGCCAGGGTCACCGCCCCCCGGGGGGTCTATGAGGCGGCCATGCCGAGACCGGCCGACGGCGCCAGGGTGGTCGTGCACGTCAAGCCCGACTTCTGGGTCAACAGAGGATCGTTCGCCTTCACCGCGATGGAGATCCGCCCGGTCGGCGTGGGCGAGCTGCTCGCCAGGCTCGAACGCCTCAGGCAGTTGCTGGCCGCCGAAGGGCTGTTCAACGCCGACAGGAAGCGGCGGCTGCCCTTCCTGCCCGGCACGATCGGGCTCATCTGCGGCCGCGACTCGGCGGCCGAGCGCGACGTGCTGGAGAACTCCCGCAGGCGCTGGCCGGCCGTGCGGTTCAAGGTCGAGGAGGTGGCCGTCCAGGGGCCGTACGCGGTGGGCGAGGTGACCGAGGCGCTGGGCAGGCTCGACGCCGACTCCTCGGTCGACGTGATCGTCATCGCCCGGGGCGGCGGCTCGCTGGAGGACCTGCTGCCGTTCTCCGACGAGACGCTCGTGCGCTCCGTGGCCTCCTGCCGCACCCCTGTGGTGAGCGCGATCGGCCACGAGCAGGACAGCCCGCTGCTCGACCTGGTGGCCGACGTACGCGCGTCCACCCCCACCGACGCGGCCAAGAAGGTCGTGCCCGACGTCGGCGAGCAGCTCACGCTGGTGCGCCAGCTGCGCGACCGGGGCCGGCGGGTGCTGAGCGGCTGGCTCGACCGCGAGATGTCATGGCTGACGTCCGTACGGTCGCGGCCGTCGCTGGCCGATCCCGTACGCGAGCTCGAACGCAGGGCCGAGCAGGTGGACGCGCTGCGCGAGCGCGCCAGACGGTCGTTGACCGGTTCGCTCGACCGGGCGTCCGACGACCTCACCCACCTGCGTGCCCGGCTGATCGCCCTGTCGCCGGCCGCCACCTTGGAGCGCGGCTACGCCATCGTGCAGCACCCGTCCGGTGACGTGGTACGCCGGGCGAAGGACGTCTCCCCGGGCACCGTGCTGACGATCCGCCTCACGGACGACCGCCTGACCGTGCGCACCGAGGAGCCCGATGATCTCAGGTCCGGCGAATGAAGGTCACGAAGTTCACGCACGCCTGCGTACGCGTGGAGCATGAAGGGCGCAGGCTGGTCATCGACCCGGGGACGTGGAGCGAGCCCTCCGCTCTGGACGGCGCGGACGCGGTCCTGGTCACGCACGAGCACGGCGCCCACGCTGACGTGCTGCGGCTGCTGGGGGCGGGTGTGCGGGTGTACGCGCCCGACTGTGCCAACCGGCCCGGGAGGCCGGCCGGCTACCGCCGGCTGCCTCCGGGCGGGACGTTGTAGCCGCAGGTGACCACGGTGGCCAGCCGGGCCAGGCCGGCCTTGATCTCCTCGATCGTCATGCCGCGCTCCTCCTGCTGGAAGGCGATCAGGCGGGCGTTGACGGGCGCGAGGAGCGCGTCGGCCAGGAACGCCGGGTCGGCCTTCGGGCAGGCCTGGACGAGCAGCGTGGCCAGGTGGACGTGGTACACCCGGTACGGCCCGCCGTACCGGAGGGTCTTGCCGCACTTGTCCAGCTGCACGAACAGCCCTTGCTGGGCCACGACCCGGTCGACCAGAGCGCCCAGGAACGCGGTGATCCGTTCGGCGGCGGGGGCGCCGGGCCCGAGCGGCGGCGGGCCGGCGAGGAAGGCCTCCTGGAACTGCCGCTCCTGGTCGTCGATCAGGGCCAGGACCAGCCCGGCGCGGTCGCCGAAGCGCCGGTAGACCGTGCCGACCCCGACGCCGGCGACGCGGGCCACCTCGTCGAGAGAGATGTCGTCCGCGCCGTGCTCGGCGATCATCCTGGCGGCCACCTCGATGATCTTCCGTCGGTTACGGGCGGCGTCGGCCCGTTCCGGCTGGGGTTGCCCGATCACGGGCAAGGTTCGGCGTCCGCACACGGGGGGAGCATACAGCTTGTAAACGGAGAACTCTCCGATTAATCTTCGAACCGGAGATTTCTCCGATTCCCTGAGGAGCCGTGATGCAGGATTTCAACCAGCAGGTCATAGACGAGTTCCGCGCCAACGAGGGGCGGGTCGGGGGCATGTTCGAGGGGGCGCCGCTGCTGCTGCTCACCACCACGGGAGCCAGGAGCGGCAAGCAGAGCACCACCCCGTTGATGTACCTGCCGGACGGTGACCGCCACGTCGTCATCGCGTCCGCCGGCGGCGCCGACAAGCACCCGGCGTGGTACCACAACCTGCGCGCCACCCCCAAGGCCACCATCGAGGTCGGCGTGGACACGTTCGAGGCCAGGGCCGTCGCCGTGGAGGGCGAGGAACGCGACCGGCTCTACGCTCGGATGGTGGCGCAGGCACCCCAGTTCGCCGAATACGAAGCCAAGACCACCCGCCGCATCCCGGTGGTCGTCCTCGAAACCGCCGGCTCCTGACGCTCCTGAACCGCGACCGGCCACCAGGCCCGGGACCGGCCGCGGCAGGAACGGCTACGGACCCCGCCGCAGGCGGAAAGCGCCGGCCCGGCCGCACGAGCCTTACGGCGGTCGGGCACAAGGGGGGCGTCGCTCGCGTCGCTCGACGCGCGCGGGTCAGAACGGGGCGTCGCCCGCGTCGTCCGACGTGGGATCGGAGCGGCGGGCCATGGCCGCGGCGAGCTTGACCCGTGCCCCCTGCAGCCACTCCTCGCAGACGGCGGCCAGCTTCTCGCCCCGCTCCCAGAGCTCGATCGACTGCTCCAGGGTGAGCCCGCCGGTCTCCAGGCGGCGCACCACCTCGGTCAGCTCCTCGCGGGCCTGCTCATATGAGGGTGCCTTCTCGTCTGCCACGGCACCCACCCTAGACGCGACGGCGCGTGGCCGGGCGCAGGCGCGTACCCGTACGCGAGCGGCAGGGCATGCCCGGGCGGGGCGCGAGGTCAGCCCTGGGGGCGCTGCTGGAGGAGGGCGGCCAGCTCGGCCAGCTCGGGCCAGCCGGCGGTGCCGGTGATCACCAGGGTCACGTCGGGCAGGATCCGCACCAGGGTGCGCTGGTTCTTGTCCTCGCGGAAGCGGCGCTCCCACGTGACCCCGCCGATCTGCTGCGTGCCCACGGCCTTGTCGCTGTTGGCCATGCGGCTCGCGAACCCGGCGGGCGGCTTCTCGTCGCTCTGCGCGAACATCGCGTGCTCCCGCTCGGCGGTGGCGTAACCGAGGTAGAGGACCTTGGCGCCGCCCGTGCCCGCGGCGATCCGGTTGCTGTTGGGCACCCATCCGGCCGGGTCGTTCCGCGGCGCCCACACGCCGTAGGGCACCTCATGGCCGAAGTTGGCGACGGTGATGGAGTAGTCGACCCGCGGGATGTGCTCATCGCGGCTCTGCGGGGTGACCAGCAGGAACACCCCGGCTCCCACCACGCAGACCAGCAGGGCTACCGCGTAGCCGTAGAAACCTTCGGTGAACCGTCGCACACCTTGCGAGATTACCCGCTGGACGAGGCGGTCGCCGAAGTGGCCGGGCGGATCTGGCCGATGATGGCGAGGGCTTCCTCGGCCAGGCCGCGGTCGCCTGACCGTACGACCTCCGACACGGCCGCGGCCAGCGCCCCCGTGATCACCACGACCAGCGCGCCTTCGTCCTCGAACAGGGTGGCGTTGAGCTGGGCCCACTTGCGGAGCCGGTCGCGCATGATGACGTCGAAGCCGGGCGGGCCGTCGCCGCGCAGGAAGAGCGCGGCCAGCTCGCGCTCCTCCAGGCAGCCCTCCAGATAGGCGCGGGCGGCGCTGACGAACACGCGCATCGGGTCGGTCTCGCCGTCGGCGCGGGCCGCGCGGGCGGCCAGCTTGGTGCGCTGCGACAGCCCGGCCTGGAACTCCTCCCACAACGTGAGGTAGAGGTCGGCCTTGCCGGAGAAGTGGTGGTAGAGGCTGCCCACGCTGGCCTCCGCCTTGGCCACCACGTCGGTCACGCCCGCCTCCGCGAAGCCCTTGGAGACGAAGACCTCCCTGGCTGCGGCCAGCAGTGAGCTGCGTGTGGCCGCGCCCCGCTCGGACGTGCGCGACTGGGCCATCACGTTTTCCACATCGCTCATTCGGATCTCCTCCACGGCGAGGCGCCATCCTGCTCCACGGCGGAGGCGGGATCTCCAGCGCGGGACCCGTTCTCCGACAGGCAGGGCGACCAGTCGAAGCTTACCGAGGTCGCCTTCTCGCCGCTTCTGGGCAGAGAAGCAATGTCGACAGGGCAGATTATCCCGCCCTGAGCGGGAATATGGCGGCAACTACGATCGACATACAGGTTCCACGAGGAGGCCACGCATCATGTCCGACGAGACGTCCGTACCGGCCCAGCTCGCCACGGGCGAGCACGCCCCCGATCGCAACCTGGCGATGGAGCTCGTCCGGGTCACGGAGGCCGCCGCGATGGCGGCGGCCCGCTGGGTGGGCCGGGGAGACAAGAACGGCGCCGACGGCGCGGCGGTGAACGCCATGCGCCAGCTGATCAACACGGTGTCGATGAACGGCGTGGTGGTCATCGGCGAGGGCGAGAAGGACCACGCCCCGATGTTGTTCAACGGCGAGCAGGTCGGCGCCGGCAGCGGCCCCGCCTGCGACGTGGCCGTCGACCCCATCGACGGCACCAGGCTGACGGCGCTGGGCATGCCCGACGCGGTGTCGGTGATCGCGGTGAGCGAGCGCGGCTCGATGTACGACCCGTCGGCGGTGTTCTACATGGAGAAGCTGGTCACCGGGCCGGAGGCGGCCGGCGTGGTCGACATCGAGGCCCCCGTGTCCGCGAACATCAACGCGGTGGCCAAGGCCAAGCACTGCTCGCCGTCCGACGTGACCGTGGTGGTGCTCGACCGGCCCAGGCACGAGCGGCTGGTCAAGGAGATCAGGGAGACGGGCGCGCGGATCAAGTTCATCACCGACGGCGACGTGGCCGGCGCGATCATGGCGGCCCGTTCCGGTACGAACATCGACCTGATGCTGGGCATCGGCGGCACACCCGAGGGCATCGTGGCGGCGTGCGCGCTCAAGTGCCTGGGCGGCGTGATCCAGGGCCGGCTCTGGCCCCGCGACGACGCCGAGCGGAGCAAGGCGGTCGACGCCGGGCACGATCTCGGGCAGGTGCTCACCACCAACGATCTGGTCAGGTCGGACGACGTGTTCTTCGCGGCGACCGGCATCACGCACGGCGAGCTCATGCAGGGTGTGCGGTTCAGGGCCGGCTCGGCGGTGACGGAATCGCTGGTCATGCGCGGCCGGTCGGGGACGATCCGCAAGATCGAGAGCGAGCACCAGCTCTGGAAGCTGCGGGCGTACAGCGCGATCAACTTCGACACCGCGGGCTGAGGCGGCGGGCCCGGCGCCGACGGGGCGCGGTCAGCGGCGGCGCTTGCGGCGGGGTGGCTCCTTGACCTTGACCTCGCCGGCGAAGTTGGTCGTGCGCACCTCGACGACGGGCCCGCCCGGCTCGGTCGGCTGCTTGGTCAGCCGCACGGTCTTGTCCCTGGCGACCCTGATCACCTCGAGCCCTTCGGGGACGTGGATCTCCAGCCCGCCGAAGACGAGGGTCGCGTTAATGATGATCCGCCGGTTCTGCAGGATCGCGTCACGGAAGTCGAGCTTGGTCGTGCCGAACATGGCCGTCACGGCGACCTCGGCGGGCACCACCCAGCGCCCGCCGCGCTGCTCCTTCTTGAAGATGGCCGACACCGGACGGCCGTCGAGGTTGAGCGGCTGCTCCTCGGCGGGCAGCAGGTCGGCGGTGAGCGAGGCCAGCTCGCCGAGCGTGCGCGAGGAGTAGAGCACGCCGAGCCGTTCCTCCAGCTCCTCCAGGGAGAGCCGGCCGTCGGCGTGGGCGTCCTGGAGGACCTGGGCGATGCGCTCCCGGTCGGCGTCGGACGCGCGTAGCTCGTGCGGCTGCGGTGCGTCGCCGGACGCCGGCGGGTGGCGTGCCGACACCCACTCCTCGGCCAGCCGCTCTCCCACTTCCTGCAGCTTGGGCAACCACGATCCAGCGCGTTCGTTCACACTTCTGACGATATCTGGCCCTCGCCGGATGCGCTCGTCCCGAACCGGTCCGCGTCAGCCGATTCGCGCCGGGGAGGCGACGATCTCCTCGGCCAGGTCCTCGTTCGTCTCGGCGTGGCGGAAGGCAGCCTCCCGGGAGGAGCCGCGAGAAGTACACCCCGTGCGGAATCCGTGCGCGTCCCCGACCGTTGATCCGGCGTAGGAGGTGTGTGCGCGTGCATCAACCGGCGCGGTGGGGTCTCGGCGCGGCAGGCGCGGGCATTGCGGTCATCCTCGGCCTGGAGCTGTCCAGCCTCGACGAGATGAACCCGATCAGGCGGACCATCAGCGAGCACGGCCTGGGCCCCGGCGGCTGGATCTTCGGGTTCGCCGTGGGTCTGCTGGCGGCGGGGTCCGTGGGCATCGGGGTGTCGCTGGCGCGCAGGAAACTGGCGGGTGTTCTCGGCACCGTGGCGCTCATGGGGTGGAGCGTCGGCCTGTTCATGACGGCCTGGTTCGAGAAACACGACTGGTCGGTGGGGCCGAGCGTGAGCGGGAGCATCCACCGGGTGGGCAGTTTCTTGGCCTTCCTGTGCCTGCCGCTGGCGGTCGTGCTCATCACCGGGCCGTGGCGCCGCGTGCGGTCGCGGGCCACGCTGGTGGCGTTCGGGCTCGGGGTGTGCTCGGTGTTGTGGGTGGCGGGCATCGCCACGATGGTGTTCATCGGCACGCGCAGCGGCCTGCCGTGGTATCGGGTCATGCCTCTCGGGCTGGTGGAGCGCGGCCTGGCCGTCACGGAGGTGGCGGCGCTGCTGGCGCTCGGCGTGTGGGCGGCCACGCCGGGGAACCCGTCGCTGAAACCCGGTCTGCGTGCTGGCGGAACGGCTGGTTCTGCGGCTAACCTGACTCCGCCTCACGTTTGATCCACCCCCCGATCAGGAGGCCGCCGTGCCGTCCTCGCGTGATCGCCAGGCCCGGCTCGCCACGTACGTCGTCTACGCCGTGCAGGGCCTGTCGTTCGCCTCGCTCCTCATCCAGGTCGCCGCCCTGCAGGACAAGCACGAGCTCGACGAGGGCACGCTGACGCTCCTCCTGCTGATCGTTCCCGTCTTCGCGGGGGTCGGCAGCGTGGCGGCGGGCGCGTTCGCCGCCCGCCACGGCAGCAGGGTCCTGCTGCGGGTCGCCCAGCCGGTGGTGGCCGCCGCCGTGGTGCTGGCCGGGCTCGCGCCGAGCGTGCCGCTGCTGGTGCCGGTGCTGCTGGTGTTCGGCGTGGCCGTGGGCGCGGTCGACGCGGGGATCAACATGCAGGGCGTGGCGGTCGAGCGCAGGTACGGCGTCCAGGTGCTCAACGGCTTCCACTGCGTGTGGAGCGCGTTCGGCATGGCCGGAGCGTTATGGGCGTCGGTGGCCGCCGATCTCCCGCTGCCGCTCATCATGGCGATCCCGATGGTGTTCGCGCTGGCCGGCTCCCTCTACGCGGGCCGCGGCCTGTACGCGCCGGACGAGGAGAAGGTCGCGGCCGCCCCAGGGACCATCCCCGGCCGTTTCCCCTGGCGGCCGATCGTCCCCCTCTGCCTGGCCATGGGCTTCCTGTACGTCGGCGACGCCGCCGTGTCCAACTTCAACACCGTGTTCATGAAGGACGTGCTGGCGGCGGGCCCGCGCGTGATCCCGCTGGCCTACGTGGCCTACCAGGCGACCACGCTGGCCGTCAGGCTCGGCGGCGACCTCGCCGTCCGCAGGTACGGCCCCGCCGCCATCGTCAGGATCGGCGGCGTGATCGCCACTGCCGGCTTCCTCGGCGTCGTCCTGGCCCCGAACCAGCCGCTCGGCATCGCGGCGTTCGGGTTGACCGGGGTGGGGTTGTCGGTGGTGGCGCCGCAGTCGTTCTCGGCGGCCGGCCGGCTCGACCCGTCGGGCACCGGGGTCGCCATCGCCAGGGTGAACCTCTTCAACTACGTCGGCTTCATCGTGGGCGCGGCCCTGGTGGGCGGCATCGCGGACGCCGCGGACATGCGGGTGGCGTTCGCCGCGCCGCTGGTGCTGGCCGCCGCGATCATCGTGCTCGCGCCCGGATTCGAGCCAAGGAGCCGCACCGGTCAGCCCGCGCCCATCACCCCGTTGAGGTAGGCGAGGCTCCGCCGCACGTCCTCGATCGGCCGGTCGTCAGGGCCGGACAGGATGACGTCCTGCTCCATGACGTACCAGCCGTCGTAGCCGCTCCTGGTCAGGCCGGTGATGATGGCCTCGATGTCCACGTCGCCCTGGCCGAGCGGGCGGTAGACGCCCTCGCGCACCGCCCGCGTGTAGGGCAGCGTCCCGGCGGCGACCTGGGCGGCGAGGCGGGCGTCGACGTCCTTGAGATGCACGTGCGCGATCCGCGACGCGGCCGCCTCGACCAGGGCGGCCGGGTCGGTGCCGCCGACCAGCAGGTGGCCGGTGTCCAGGCAGAGCGGCACCGAGCTGCCCTCGAGCACCCGCTCGACCTCGGCCCGGGTCTCGACCATGGTGCCCACGTGCGGGTGCAGGACCGATCGAGGGCCGAGCGCGGCGACGATCCGGTCGAGGTTGCCCAGCAGCGTGGCCCAGCCGGCGGCGTCGAGCTCGGGGCGCGTGTCGTAGCCGTCGTCGCCCGTGGCGGCGGCCAGCACGAGCAGCCCGTCCTCCGGCAGACCCGGAAGGGGGTCGTGGCCCGGGTCGTGGAGCACGACGGGCACGAAGGCGCCGGCCAGGCGCAGGCCGTACCGCTCGATGAGACCGGGTGTCAGGAAACCCTGAGGGCCCAGCTCGGTCGCGGTGAGGCCGAGCTCGCGCATCTCGGACAACACCCGGTCGGGCGGAAGTTGGTGGCCCCAGCCGGGGACCTCGCACACGCCCCACGAGATGGGGGCTCCCGCGAGCTTCATCGCCGCGCCTCCGCCACGTCGACGGGACGGCCTTCGCGCAGCGACAGGTCGGCGGCCTCGGCGACGTACAGGGCCTCCAGCGCGTCCTCGATCGAGCAGAGGCCCTGGCCGCCGCGGAGGAAGCAGTCGATCTCGTCGCGGTACGCGGTCGCGAAGCGGGTCACGAAGTCGGGCCAGGGATCGTCCGGTTCCCGCTTGTCCTCGGTCGTGTGGAGCGGGGCGCGCGGGCCGAGCCCGATCGCCTGGGTGCGGCGGGTGCCCGCGAGTTCCATGCGCACGTCGTACCCGCCGCCGTTGTAGCGCGAGCCCTGCAGGGTGGCCAGCGTGCCGTCGTCCAGCGTGAGCAGCGCGGCGCTGGTGTCCACGTCGCCCGCCTCGGCGAAGAACGCGGCGCCCCGGTTGGCGCCTCGCGCGTAGACGGACACCACCTCGCGGCCGGTCACCCAGCGCAGGGCGTCGAAGTCGTGGACGTGGCAGTCGCGGAAGATGCCCCCGGACAGCGGGACGTACGCGGCGGGCGGCGGCGCGGGGTCGGCCGTGACCAGGTGGATTCGGTGCAGGTCGCCCAGCTCGCCGTCGCGCACGGCCCGCGCGGCGGCCGCGTACCCGGGGTCGAACCGGCGCTGGAACCCGACGT
The DNA here is from genome assembly GCF_039880665.1 of Nonomuraea sp. B5E05. Taxonomy (NCBI): domain Bacteria; kingdom Bacillati; phylum Actinomycetota; class Actinomycetes; order Streptosporangiales; family Streptosporangiaceae; genus Nonomuraea; species Nonomuraea sp. B5E05. The sequence goes on along the minus strand of NZ_JBDPMJ010000011.1, from coordinate 152,499 downwards.
GCACCCGGTTGCCCGCGCGGGCCTCCAGCACCTTGACGGTTTCGCCCACCGTGCCCGCGACCGGTTTCTCGCAGAGCACCGGGATGCCGAGTGCGCAGGCTCGGACGATCAGCTCGGCGTGGGTGCTGGTCGGGGTGGCGATGACCACGGCGTCCGACTCGAAGGGGTCTCCCGGCCTGCCGTACGGGGACGTCCGCACGGGATCGGCCACGATCAGCTCGTCCACCAGCGGATGGGCGGCCATGGTCGCGGCGTGGAAGGCCCCGATCCGACCCAGCCCGAACAGTCCCACACGCATGAACGTCTCCCATCCCCGCCGGAGCCTTCGCCCAGGCGGATATGAAACCTTTAATCCATAGCATGTCCTGACATTCTTACTTTTAAGCCTTGGACGGCCTCGGCGGCCTTGTGACCGGGCAGCCGCGCGAACCCCACCACCACCGCCGGTCTCCCGGGCGTCCGGCGCATCGGCCCCACAGGCTCGGCGAACAACCCCAGCTCCCGCGCCACCCGCGCCGTCCGCGGCTCGTCCCAGCCGTCCGGCAGCTCCAGGTAGACGTGCAGGCCCGCGTCGATGCCCTTGACGCTGATCTCGGGAAGCTCGCGGGCCAGCGCCCTGACCAGGGCGTCCCTGCGGCGGCGGTATTCCCTGCGCATGCGGCGCAGGTGCTTGTCGTAGCCGCCGGTGCGCAGGAAGTGCGCCAGCGCGTACTGCTCGATGACCGGCGAGCCCAGGTCGAGCTCGCCCCTGGCCCGGCGCACGTCCTCGGCCAGGCCGGGCGGCGCGGCCACCCAGCCCAGGCGCAGGCCGGGCGCGAGCGCCTTGCTGACGCTGCCCGACAGGACCACGCGGTCGGGCGCCAGGCCCTGCAGGCAGCCGACGGGGTCGCGGTCGAAGCGGAACTCGGCGTCGTAGTCGTCCTCAAGGATCACCCGGTCGCCCACGTGGACCCACTCCATCAGCGCGGCCCTGCGGGACGGGGAGAGCACCACGCCGGTCGGGAACTGGTGGGCCGGCGTCACCAGCACCGCGTCGCCGCTCAATCTGTGCACGTCGAGGCCCTCCTCGTCCACGGGCACCGGGACGAGGTGCGCTCCCGCTCTCCTGAGCAGGGGCGCCTGGCGGTGGCTCGTCGGGTCCTCCACGGCGAGCCGGAGCGCGCGCCGCCGGGACAGCACGTGGAGCACGAGACTCAGCCCCTGCGCCACGCCGCCGACGATGATGAGGTTCTCCGGGCGCGCGTCCGCCGCCCTGACCCTCCTGAGGTAGCCGGCCAGCTCTTCCCGCAGCTCAGGAACGCCGCCAGGGTCCCCGTAGTCGAGGGCGTCCGAGGGTACGGTGGCCAGGACGTGCCTGACGGCCGCGAGCCAGCCTTCACGGGGGAAGTGGCCGAGGTCGGGAGAGGTGGGACGGTGACCGTAGTACGGCGCGCACCCGGGGGTGTCCGAGGCGGGCCGCACCGGCGTGGGCCGCTCCCGCGCCGCGGCGCGCTGCCTCGGCGCGGCCCTGGCGGGGGGCACGGGGGTGACCCGGGTGCCGACACCCACCCTGGAGACCAGGAAACCCTCGGCGACGAGTTGCTCGTACGCCTCCACCACCACGCCCCTGGAGACCTGGAGGTCGGTGGCGAGCTCGCGGGTCGCGGGCAGGCGGGTGCCGGGGGCGAGCCGGCCGCTCCTGACGGCGTCGCGCAGCTCGGAGGCGATCTGACCAGCGATCCCACCTTTGTCGCGATTTATCTGGATGTGGAGGTCGGCCATATTGGTCCTGTCATCCGGCGGGACATTGGACTGTTTTCCCGAACCATCGTGCTCCTAGCATCCCGCACATGAGACAGGGAATCGTCCGCGCGGCCTCGGCCATGTTCCTGCTCGGGACGCTGGCGGGCGTCTCCGGGCTCATCGGCGGCTACCCCATCTACGGCGGACAGGCCGTGCGCTACCTCGTGGCCGCCGTCATCTTGCTCGCCATCACACGGGTGCTCGGCCTGCGCTTCGTCCGCCTGACGCTGCGCGAGGCCCTGTGCCTCGCCGGGCTCACCCTGTTCGGCCTGGTCATCTTCAACGTCTGCGTGATCGAGTCCACCAACGCGTCAGGGCCCGCGCTGGTCGGCACCATCCTCGGCACCGTGCCGCTCTGGCTCGCGCTGGCCGGCGGGCGGCCCGCGCCACGGGTGCTCATCGGAGCATGCGTGGTGGTGGCAGGGGCGACCCTGGCCACCGGCCTCGGCAGCGGCAACCTGCCCGGCCTGCTCTGGGCACTGGGCGCGCTCGTGGGCGAGGTGTGCTTCTCCCTGCTGGCCATCCCCCTGCTGCCGAAGCTGGGGGCGATCAGGGTGTCGGCCTACTCGACGGCGCTCGCGGTGCCCATGCTGGCCCTGGTCGGGCTGGCGTACGAAGGGCCCGGCATGGTGCGGACGCCGACCGTGGCCGAAGGGCTGGGATTGGCCTACCTGGCGCTCGTGGTGACCGTCGGAGCCTTCTTCCTCTGGTATTCCGCGCTGTCCCGGCTGGGCCCCGGGCTGGCCGGGCTGTTCGCCGGGCTCATCCCGGTGGGCGCGATCGTCACGGGGGCGGTGCTCGGGATCGCGATGCCGACGGCGTACGACCTGCTCGGCGCCGGCCTGGTGATCGCGGGCATCACGCTCGGCCTCACCGCGGTGCGGTCGCGGACGCGAGCGCGGGCAGCCGTCTCCGAGGCGTGACCTCCGGCGGCTCGGTCACCCGTTAACCTCTTGGTGACCGAAAGGATGGACATGGGCGAGTTCGACTACACCGACCTGCTGCCGCTGGGAGCCGATGAGACCGGATATCGGCTGATCACCACGGAGGGGGTGCGGAAGGTCGAGGCGGCCGGACGTACGTTCCTCGAGGTCGAGCCGGAGGCGCTGCGGCTGCTGACCGAGACGGCGATCCACGACATCTCCCATTTCCTGCGAGCCTCCCACCTCGCCCAGCTGCGCAAGATCGTCGATGACCCCGAGTCCAGCGGCAACGACCGCTTCGTCGCGCTCGACCTGCTGAAGAACGCCTCCATCTCGGCCGGCGGCGTGCTCCCCATGTGCCAGGACACCGGCACCGCGATCGTCATGGGCAAGCGCGGCCGCCACGTGCTGACCGACGGGCGCGACGCCGAGCACGTCTCGCGGGGCGTCTACGACGCCTACACCCGGCTCAACCTGCGTTACTCCCAGATGGCTCCGCTGAGCATGTGGGAGGAGAAGAACACCGGCGACAACCTGCCCGCCCAGATCGAGCTGTACGCCGAGGACCCCCACGGCCACCCCGACGAGTACAAACTGCTGTTCATGGCCAAGGGCGGCGGCTCGGCCAACAAGTCGTTCCTGTACCAGGAGACCAAGGCCGTGCTCAACGAGAAGCGCATGCTGGCCTTCCTCGAGGAGAAGATCCGCTCGCTGGGCACGGCCGCCTGCCCTCCGTACCATCTGGCGATCGTCGTCGGCGGCACGTCCGCCGAATACGCGCTCAAGACCGCCAAATACGCCAGCGCCCGCTACCTCGACTCGATCCCCACCGAGGGTTCGCCGTCCGGGCACGGTTTCCGGGACCTCGAGATGGAGGCCAAGGTCTTCGAGCTCACCCAGAAGCTGGGCATCGGGGCGCAGTTCGGCGGCAAATACTTCTGCCACGACGTGCGCGTCATCCGCCTGCCGAGACACGGCGCCTCCTGCCCGGTGGCCATCGCCGTGTCCTGCTCCGCCGACCGGCAGGCGCTGGCCAAGATCACGCCGGAGGGCGTCTTCCTGGAGCAGTTGGAGACCGACCCGGCACGGTTCCTGCCGGAGACGACCGACGAGCACCTCTCGGACGACGTGGTCCAGGTCGACCTCAACCGGCCCATGCCCGAGATTCTCGCCCAGCTGACGAAATTTCCGGTCAAGACGCGGCTTTCCCTCACCGGACCGCTCGTGGTCGCCCGCGACATCGCCCACGCCAAGATCGCCGAACTGCTCGACAACGGCGGCGAGATGCCGGAATACCTCAAGAACCACGCCGTCTACTACGCCGGGCCGGCCAAGACCCCCGACGGTTACGCCTCCGGCTCGTTCGGGCCGACGACGGCCGGGCGCATGGACTCGTACGTCGGGCGTTTCCAGGCGGCCGGCGGGTCGATGGTGATGCTGGCCAAGGGCAACCGGTCCAAGCAGGTCACCGAGGCGTGCGAGCAGCACGGCGGCTTCTATCTCGGCTCCATCGGCGGCCCCGCGGCCAGGCTGGCGCAGGACTGCATCAAGAAGGTCGAACTGCTCGAATATCCCGAGCTCGGGATGGAGGCCGTGTGGAAGATCGAGGTGGTCGACTTCCCCGCGTTCATCGTCGTGGACGACAAGGGCGACGACTTCTTCACCGACAGGACGGGCCCGGTCCTGTCGATCGGCCGCCGCTGACGGCGGCGAGGGGTCCCGCGAGGGAGGTCGCCGGCGGGCGGATGCCGGCGACCGCGGCGCGCCGGCCGCCGGGGGGTTGAGGAGCCGCGGTCAGGCGCCGGCGGGTGCTTGGCGCGGCGGCTCCGGCCGGAGGTGGGCGGTCACGCGGCCACCGGTGACCGGTGCGGTGCCACGACGGAGCCGTCGGGCAGCAGCAGGCCGGTGTCGTCGAACAGCACGACGCCGTTGCAGAGCAGGCTCCACCCCTGGTCAGGGTGGGAAGCGATCACGTGCGACGCCTCACGGTCGGGCGAGTCGGCACTGGGGCAAACGGGGTGGTGACTGCACATCGCGCACCTCTCAGATAGCGCTCCTGGTCGTGGTTTCAATAGGGCAGCAGGCGCCCGGACGGCGTGCGAAGGTCCAGGCCGGCTCTGGCCGGCTTCTTCGGCCGGCGGCGAACCAGCGTCCGGCGCATCTTCATCACGTCCTTCAACGATCTGGCATCGGTGGGAGGACTTCGGCCCATGCCCCCAGTGTGACGCTCGGCACCGACATTTCCGGTGGCCCAGGACTTAGCCCTCCCTCATGGCTTTACCATGCCCCCGACCGCTTTCGGCACCCTTACAACCCGCTGACGGCGCCCCCTAGACGCCCGTAAGCGAGCGAGTCGAGCGACCGACATTCCCTCCAAGACATCATCCGCCGATATCGGCGACGAGAGTGTGCCGATGGGCACACTTGCCCGGCGAGCTGCGAAAACGCGCTTCCGACGGCGCACGATCTCGTCGGTGAGCACCGCTCGCCGACGCTCCGAGCAGGCGACGACCGCAGGGCGACTGCGCGGCATCATGTTCACCGGCTCGGCCCGGCAGCCGGCGCTGCCGGTTCGTAACGGTGCGGAAGCGGACTCGGCGGAGAGTCACGCTGCCCGACGCGGACCGGGCTTCGACGCCATCGACGGCGAGGAACTGCAAGCTCGGTCGTTCACTCACGGCGGACCGACTATCGGAACGTGCACGTCGAGAAACTGTGGGCCTCATCAACGGCGTGGCCACGAGGTTTGCCGACGTGACGAGTCAGGCGACTTGACTTAACTTCGCAACATTTTATCGGCCACGCCTCTACTGGTCGGTTTACACAAATAGGTAAGCTGCCAGGCATGCGTGCGCCCTCCGGTTACCTACTCGCCGCGCGCTACCGGCTCATGGAGCCGGTTGGTCGCGGCGGCATGGGCACCGTTTGGCGGGCACATGACGAGTTGCTCGACCGCGACGTGGCGGTGAAGGAAGTACGCCTGCCCACCGTGCTCGACGAGGAGTTGCGCGCCGAGTTGTGCGCCCGCACGGAGCGCGAGGGCAGGGCGACCGCGATGGTCACCCACCCCTCGGTCATCACCGTGTTCGACGTGGTCACCGAGGACGACCGGCCATGGATCGTGATGGAACTGCTCCGGGCCAGGTCTCTGGAGCAGCTCATCCAGGAGCACGGGCCGCTCCCCCCGCGCAGGGCCGCCGAGATCGGCCGGCAGATCCTCGGCGCGCTGCGCGCGGTGCACGCGAAAGGCATCCTCCACCGCGACGTCAAGCCGAGCAACGTGCTCGTGACCGAGGACCGCGCGGTGCTCACCGACTTCGGCCTGGCCGCACTCGAAGGTGACGTTTCCATTACCCAGGCGGGCATCGTGCTGGGGTCCGCCGGTTACATCGCACCGGAGCGGGTGCTCGGCTCGAAATCCAGCCCCGCGGGCGATCTGTGGTCGCTCGGGGCGACCCTCTACACCGCCGTCGAGGGCAGGGGCCTGCACGGCCGCCGTACGGCCGCCGCCGCGCTCGCGGCGCTGACCAGCGGCGAGCCGATCCCGATGAGCAAGGCCGGCCCGCTGGCCCCCGTGCTCGACGCGCTCCTGCGGATCGACCCGCAGACCAGGCTCGACTCCGTGCGCGCCTCGCTGATGCTGGCCAGGGTGGCCGCGGGAGGCTCGGCGGAGGAGCCGCTGACCCCGCGCAAGCCCAGATCCGCACGCCCGGTGCAGGCCCTCACGCCGCCGTCTTTCACACGCAGGCCCGCGCATCGCGGGCTGCACCGCGCCGAGACCCAGACCGTCACCGTGCCCGCGCCGAGGCAGGAACGCAAACCCGGCGAGGGTGTGCACAGGAAGCGCGTTGAAGCGGGGCCGTCGCCGTCGGCTTATGCCCGTTTGAAAGCGACGGTGATAAAGTTGTGCCTTCCTCGACGGTTCTGGCCAAGAGAACTTCGCAAGCGAGGGTAAAGCACTTCCCAAGCGAGAATCGATATCTTCTTCTCATGCCGGAACAGCAGACACGCCTGCTCGCGGAGCGCTACGAGCTCATCACCCCGCTCGGCCGGGGCACCATGGGCACCGTGTGGCGCGCACGCGACCGCGCGCTCGGGCGCGAGGTGGCGGTCAAGGAGATCCGCCAGGACCCGGTGCTCACCGAAGAACAACGGACGGAGCTGCGCGAACGCATGGTCCGCGAGGGCCGCATCGCCTCCCGGATCAACCACCCGTCCGTGGCCTCCATCCACGACGTGATCATCCACGACGACAGCCCGTGGATCATCATGGAGCTCATCGAGGCCCGCTCGCTGGAGCAGGTGATCGACGAGGAGGGTCCGCTGCCGCCCCGGCTCGTGGCCGAGATCGGCGTCGATCTGCTCGGCGCACTGCGCGCCGCGCACGCCCAGGGCATCACCCACCGCGACGTCAAGCCCGCCAACGTGCTCATCACCGAGAGCGGGCGCGTCGTGCTGACCGACTTCGGCATCGCCAAGGCCGAGGGCGACTCCCGGCTCACGAAGACGGGCATGGTGATCGGCTCCCCCGGCTACACCGCCCCCGAACGTGCCAGGGGCGACTACACCGGGCCCGAGTCCGACATCTGGGCGCTCGGGGCCACGCTCTACTTCGCGGTCGAGGGGCGGCCGGCGTACGAACGGTCCACGGTCGCTGAGACGCTGGCGGCGCTGCTCACCGAGAGCGCCGACCCTCCCACACAGGCGGGGCGGCTCCGTCCCGTGCTGAACGGGCTGCTGCACAAGGACTATCGGCAGCGTCTCGGCGCTGCCAAGGCGGAGACCCTGCTGCGCATGGTCGCCGACACCCCCACGAGCGAGATGCCGGTGCTCACGGCCGAGGCTCTTAAGGCGCAGGAGGCCGCTTTGCCCGATCCGTTCACTGCCCAGAAGACCCCCGCCGACCAGGCGCCCGGACCTGGCGGCCAGGGTGCCGGCCCGGGCGGGCGCGGGCCCGGATCCGCGCCTGGCGGGCCGGGAGCGCCGCAGGGCCAGGGCGGCCCTGGACAGAATCCTGGAGGTCACGGGCAGGGTCCCGGAGGTCATGGGCAGGGTCCCGGAGGTCATGGGCAGCGTCCCGCGGGGCCCGGGCAAGCTCCTGGAGGGCCCGCGCAGGGTCCTGGAGGTCATGGGCAGGGACTTGGGGGATCCGGGCAGGGTCCCGGAGGGCCCGCGTACGGGCCGGGCGGTCCGGCGCCGCGGGGGGCGTTCAGCGGTCCGAGTGCGGGCGGCGGACCGGGGCAGGGCCACTCCGGCCCGTCCACGCCGGGTCCGAACGCTTTCAGCGCACCCGGTCCGGGGCAAGGCGCGCCGGGCCCACAGGGCGCCTTCGGCGGCCCAGGACACGAGCAGGGCCGGTCGGGGCAAGGACCAGGTGGGACCGGGCAAGGACCGGGCGGACCTGGGGCACCTGGGCAGGGCCCGGGTGCCACAAACCCGATGGGCGGCAGGCCGGCACCGGACGCGGGCGGCGGGCCCGGCGGGCAAGGCGGGCCCGGCGGAAGGCAGGGCCCTGGCGGGCAAGGAAACGGCCCCGGCCCCGGCGCCCATGGACACGGCGGGCAAGGGCCCGGAGCGCAGGGACCCGGCGGGCAAGGACCTGGGGGTCACGGGCCCGGGAACCAGGGTCCGGGCGGGCAGGGGAACGGGCCCGGCGGGCAAGGGCCCGGGAACCAAGGACCCGGCGGGCAGGGGTCCGGAAACCAGGGGCCCGGCGGGCACGGGCCCGGGAACCAGGGGCCCGGCGGGCAAGGGGCCGGTGGGCAGGGGCCTGGGCCGTATGGGGCCGGAGGGCCGGTGCGGAGTTCCAACGCGCCCACCGTTCCGCAGAGCATCGGGCGCCCGCCACAGGCCGAGCAGCACTTCGGTGCGCCGGGAACCACCGCGGGCGGCGCCGGGCCGCAGGGCGGTGCGCCCGGGACCGCGTCCCCCGAGCCGGGGTTCGATCCGGAGCGTACGGTCAGCATCTCGCGGCCCAAAGGCCCCTTCCCAGCGAGTCCCGAGCAGGGCACGCCGCCACAGGGGCAGGGTGACGAGGGCGCGTTCATGACCACGCGCATCCCGAAGGGCGGGTCGCCGGGCCAGCAGGTCTACCCGCCGACGGACCAGGAGCCCGGCTCGCGGCAGCAGCCACCGGTGCCGCAGGGCGGGGGATCCAGAGGAGGGCAGGGCGGGCTGGGCACCGACCTGTTCGCCATCGCCGGACAGCCGGAGCAGCGGCCCGAGGGCAACCGCAACGGCATGCTGGTGCTCATGGCGGTCGCCGCCGCCGCGGCCGTGGTGATCGCCATCCTGATCGTGGCCCTCATCTCGGGCTGAACGCGGGGCACTTCCCGGCGGGCCCGGATGCGTGGGTCAGACTGAAGTCATGAGCGAGTTCAGGATCGAACATGACTCGATGGGCGAGGTTCGCGTGCCCGCGGGAGCACGGTGGCGCGCGCAGACCCAGCGGGCGGTGGAGAATTTCCCGGTTTCCGGGCGGCCGATCGAGCCGTCCCACATCGCCGCGCTGGCCCTGATCAAGGCCGTGGCGGCGGAGGTCAACGGCGAGCTCGGCGTGATCGAGAAGGACATGGCGGAGGCGATCGCGCAGGCCGCCGCCGACGTGGCCGAGAACGAGCACGACGCCCACTTCCCGATCGACGTCTTCCAGACCGGCTCGGGCACCTCGTCCAACATGAACGCCAACGAGGTGATCGCGACGCTCGCCGAAGAGCGGCTGGGCCGACCTGTGCACCCGAACGACCACGTGAACGCCTCCCAGTCGTCCAACGACGTCTTCCCCACGTCGATCCACGTGGCGGCGGCGACCGAGGTGACCTACCACCTGCTGCCCTCGCTGCGGCATCTGGCGGAGGCGCTGCGGGCGAAGGCGATCGAGTTCGAGGGCGTGGTGAAGTCGGGGCGCACCCATCTGATGGACGCGACCCCGGTGACGCTGGGCCAGGAGTTCGGGGGCTACGCCACGCAGATCGAGCACGGTGTCGTACGCGTCACCGCGGCGCTCGAGCACGTGCTGGAGCTGCCTCTGGGCGGCACCGCCGTGGGCACGGGCATCAACACGCCGCCGGGGTTCGCCCAGGCGGCGATCGAGAAGCTGCGCGAGGCGACCGGCATCCCCTTCCTCGAGGCGCGGGACCATTTCGAGGCCCAGAGCGCGCAGGACTCGATCGTCGAGCTGTCGGGGCAGCTCAAGGTGGTCGCCGTCTCGCTGAACAAGATCGCCAACGATCTCCGCTGGATGGGGTCCGGCCCGCGCGCCGGGCTCGGCGAGATCAACCTGCCCGACCTGCAGCCCGGCTCGTCCATCATGCCGGGCAAGGTCAACCCGGTCATCCCCGAGGCCGCGGGCATGGTGGCGGCGCAGGTCATCGGCAACGACGCGGCGATCACGTTCGCCGGCGCGTCGGGGAACTTCGAGCTGAACGTGCAGCTGCCGGTCATCGCCCGCAACGTGCTGGAGTCGGTCAGGTTGCTGGGCAACGTCTCGCGGCTGCTCGCCGACCGCTGCGTGTCCGGCATCACGGCGAACGTGGAGCGCCTGCGCGAGTACGCCGAGTCGTCCCCGTCGATCGTCACCCCTCTGAACCGGTACGTCGGTTACGAGGAGGCGGCCAAGATCGCCAAGCAGGCGCTGGTGGAGCGGAAGACGATCCGCGAGGTCGTCATCGAGCGCGGCCACGTGGCCGACGGCACCCTGACGGAGGAGCAGCTGGACGCCGCGCTCGACGTTCTGTCGATGACCCGTCCCTAGGACGGCCGCGCCTGCTGCGTGGCCTGCGCCCAGCGGGTGAGCAGGGCCGCGGCGGCGCCGGAGTCGACGGCGTCGGCGGCTCGCTTGCGGGCGGCGGCGAGGGCGGCGGTGAGCTCGGCGGCCGGCGGCACCCCGTCGGCGGCCACCACGGCGGCGGCCGCGTTGAGCAGCACGACGTCTCGTACGGGGCCCGGCTCTCCCGCGAGGACGGCGCGGGCCACGGCCGCGTTGTGCCGGGCGTCGCCGCCGCGCAGGTCGTCAGGGCGAGCCCGCGGGATCGACAGGTCGGCGGGGTCGAAGGCGGTCCGCGTCACCGTGCCGCGCCGTACGACCCAGATCGTCGAGGCGCCGCACGTGGTGAGCTCGTCGAGCCCGTCGTCGCCGCGGAAGACGAGGGAGGAGCCGCCGCGTTCGGCCAGGACGCCCGCGATGACCGGCGCCATCGCCGGGTGGAAGACGCCGACCGCCTGCGCGGCGGGCAGCGCGGGGTTGGTGAGCGGGGCCAGGAAGTTGAAGACCGTCGGCACGCCCAGCTCGCGGCGCGGTCCGGAGGTGCGTTTCAGCGCCGGGTTGAACGCCGGCGCGAAGCAGAACGTGATGCCCACCTCCTCCGCGATCGCGACCACGGCGCCGGGCGGCAGGTCGACGACCACGCCGAGCTCTTCCAGGACGTCCGCGGCGCCGGCCATGGAGGAGGCGGCCCGCCCTCCGTGCTTGACCATCTTCGCGCCCGCGGCGGCGGCCACGACGGCGGCCATGGTGGAGATGTTGACGGTGTTGGCGCGGTCGCCGCCGGTGCCGACGAGGTCGACGGGATCGCCGGACACCCTGATGGCGGCCGATCGCGACAACATGCCGTCGGCCAGCCCTGACACCTCCGCCACGCTCTCGCCCTTGGCCCGCAGCGCCACGGCGAACGCGGCGATCTGCGCGTCCGTGGCCGCGCCCGACATGATCTGGTCCATGGCCCACGCGGCCTGGCGCGAGGTGAGCGACACGCCGTCGAGCAGCATGGTGAGCAGCTGCGGCCAGGTGGTGGTCCCAGTCGTCGGCTGCGTGGTGGCGGGGCCCCGCGTTGTGGTGCCGGTCATGGTGAGCGTCCCTTTTCGTCAGTGCTCGACGGGGGCTCGTGCGACATGACTACGGCCGCCTCGTCGAGGCGGCCGTGTGCGTATGCGCTGGAAGGTCCGCCTAGGAGGCGGGCCACCACAGGAACGAATACGCGATCATGCAATCCAATCTAGCAGACCCCGTCGGCCACATAAGACGACGCAGTTCTATGTCTCCTGCACCCATGCGCCTGCGCGCGGCGAGCGCCTAAAGTCAAGGGATATGGCGAAAGAGCTGACGGGGCGGACCGCGCTGGTCACGGGTGGGGGCGGCGGCATCGGGGCGGCCTGTGCCCGGCGGCTGGCCGCGGCGGGAGCCAGGGTGCTGGTCGTCGATCTGCGGGCCGAGCCCGCCGAGGAGGTCGCCGACGAGATCGGCGGCGTGGCCGTCGTGGCCGATCTGAGCGAGCCCGGCTTCGTGGCGGCGCTGCCTGACGAGCCCATCGACATCGTGGTCAACAACGCGGGGTTCCAGCACGTCGCGCCGGTCGAGGAGTTCCCGCCCGAGGTGTTCTCGGCGATGCTCAGGGTCATGGTCGAGGCGCCGTTCCTCATCGCGCGCGAGGTGCTGCCCGGCATGTACGCCAGGGGCTGGGGCCGGTTCGTGAACATCTCGTCGGTCCACGGGCTGCGGGCCTCCCCGTACAAATCGGCCTACACCGTGGCCAAGCACGGGCTGGAGGGCTTCTCCAAGGTGGTCGCGCTCGAAGGGGCTGCCCATGGGGTGACCTCGACGTGCGTCTGCCCCGCCTACGTCCGCACCGGGCTGGTCGAGGCGCAGATCGCCGACCAGGCCAGGGTGCACGGCATCGCGCCGGACGAGGTGGTGACGGACATCATGCTCCAGCCGGCCGCGATCAAGCGGCTGATCGAGCCGGAGGAGGTGGCCGAGTTGGTCGCCTACCTGTGCGGGCCCGGCGGGGCGTTCATCACCGGCGTGTCGCTCCCTGTGGACGGCGGCTGGACGGCCAGGTGACCGGCGCCACCTTCCTCGAACTGCTGGCCAGGGAGGCGTCGGCGGTCGAGTTCGAGGGTCCGATCATCGCGGCCAGGGCCGCGGGCGCGGACCCGGCCACGATCGAGGAGCTGGAACAGGCCAAGGTCGAGGCGCTGAAGGTGCGCGACCTGCTGAAGAGGCGCGCCAGGCGGGAGGCCGAGCTGTCGGCGCTGTACGACACGGCCGGCGACCTGGCCGCGCTGCGCGACCTCGACGCCGTGCTCGAGGCCATCGTGCACCGGGCGAGGCAGTTGCTGGCCACCGACATCGCGTACATGACGCTGCACGACCCCGAGCGGGGCGACACGTACATGCGGGTCACCGACGGGTCGATCTCCGCGAAGTTCCGTGCGCTGCGGCTGGCCATGGGGTCGGGGCTGGGCGGCCTGGTGGCGCAGACGGCGGTCCCGTACTCGACGGCCGACTATTTCGCCGACGCGAGGTTCCGGCACAAGGACGACATCGACGAGGCCGTCACGGAGGAGGGCCTGGTCGCGATCCTGGGCGTGCCGCTGCGGCTGGGGCAGCGGGTGATCGGCGTGCTGATGGCGGCCAACCGCAGCGCGCGGCCGTTCCACCAGGAGGAGGTGTCGCTGCTGGCCAGCCTGGCGGCGCACGCCGCGGTCGCGATCGACAACGCCAGGCTGCTGCAGGAGACGAGGAACGCGCTGGAGGAGCTCTCCCACGCCCACCGGACGGCGAGGGCGCACGGCGAGGCCGTGGAGCGGGCCGCGCTGGCGCACGACAGGATGACCTCGCTGGTGCTGCGCGGCGGCGGGATCGAGGACGTCGCGGCGGTGGTGACCGACGTGCTCGGCGGCTCGCTGGCGGTGCTGGACGACCTGGGCCGGGCGCTCACGGGCGACGTCGGGGAGCTCGACCAGGAGGTGTTCGAGGCGGCGCAGGCGTCCAGGGCGCTGGGCCGTACCGTGCGCAGGGGCGACCTGCTGATCGCGTCGGTCGACGTCGGCGGGGAGCCGCTGTGCACGCTGGTCCTGCGCAGCGACGACGCCGACGAGCGCATCCTGGAGCGGGCGGCGCTCGTGTGCGCGCTGCTGCTGCTGTTCCGCCGGAGCGTGGCGGAGGCCGAGGGGCGGGTCAGGGGCGAGTTGCTCGACGACCTGATCGCGCGGCCCGGCTCCCCCGGGCTGGCCGACCGGGCGCACCGGCTCGGCGTCGATCTCAGCGCGCCGCACGTCGTCGTGGTGGCCAGGCACGCGGGGCAGCGCGAACGGGCCGCGTTCTGGGCGTCGTCGCAGGCCACGATGTGGCACGGGCTGGCCGCCGGGCGCGGCGACGAGGTCGTGCTGCTGCTGCCGGGCGCCGACGCGGGCGGCGCCGCGCAACGGGTGGCCGCCGAGCTGAGCGCCTCCCTGCAGAGCCCGGCCACGGCGGGCGCGTCCGGCATGCCGGGTGAGGGCGGGCGGCCGCCCCGGGCTCAGCACGTCGCCAGGGCCTACCAGGAGGCGCGGCGGTGCGCGGAGGCGCTCATCGCGCTCGGCCGGGCGGGCGACGGCGCGAGCGCGGCCGAGCTGGGTTTCGTCGGCCTGCTCGTCGGCGACGGCCGTGACGTGCGCGGTTTCGTGGACGCGACGCTCGGCGCGGTGATCGAGTACGACGCCCGCAGGGGCACCGCGCTCGTCGACACGTTGTCCGCCTACTTCGGCTCGGGCGGGTCACCGTCGCGTACGGCCGAGGCCATGCACATCCACGTCAACACCGTCACGCAGCGCCTCGACCGGGTCGGGAAGCTGCTCGGCGAGGGCTGGATGGCGCCGGAGCGCGCGCTCGAGATCCAGCTCGCGCTCCGCTTGCACCGGCTCGGCCACACATAGGCCACGCAGACTGTAGGCTCCGACGCCATATGAGTGACGCCGGTCACTCCCTACCGTGACCGGCATGGCCACTTCCATCAAGAAGGTCGTCGCCGCGAGCCTGGTCGGCACCACCATCGAGTGGTACGACTTCTTCCTCTACGGCTCGGCAGCCGCCCTCGTGTTCAATCAGCTGTTCTTCCCCGGCTCCGATCCACTGACCGGTACCCTGCTGGCGTTCCTCACCTATGCCGTCGGGTTCGTCGCCCGCCCGCTCGGCGGCCTGGTCTTCGGCCACTTCGGCGACCGGCTGGGCCGCAAGACGCTGCTGGTCGTCAGCCTGCTGATGATGGGCACGGCGACGTTCCTGATCGGCTGCCTGCCGACGTACGAGACCCTCGGCCCGGCCGCGGCGCTGCTGCTGACGGGGCTGCGCCTGGTGCAGGGCTTCGCGCTCGGCGGCGAGTGGGGCGGCGCGGTGCTGATCGTCTCCGAGCACGGTGACAACAAGCGGCGCGGCTTCTGGGCCTCCTGGCCGCAGGCCGGCGCCCCCGGCGGCAACCTGCTGGCCACCGGCGTGCTGGCGGCGCTGGCCGCCTGGCAGTCGGACGAGGCGTTCCTGTCGTGGGGCTGGCGGGTGCCGTTCCTGCTGTCGGGCGCGCTAGTGCTGGTCGGGTTGTGGATCCGGCTGTCGATCAGCGAGTCGCCGGTGTTCCAGCAGGCCGAGCCGGAGGAACGCGCGCCGATCGTGGGCGTGCTCCGCCACCACTGGAAGGACGTGATCGTCGCCATCGGCGCCCGCCTGGCGGAGAACATCTCCTTCTACCTCCTGACCGTCTTCGTCATCACGTACGCCAAGCAGATGCAGATCGACAACTCCACGGTGCTGACCGCGGTGCTGGTCGCCTCGGCCATCCACTTCGTGACGATCCCGATGTGGGGCGCGTTGTCCGACCGCGTCGGCCGCCGCCCCACCTACCTCGCGGGCGCCGCCGGGATCGGGGTGTGGATCTTCGCGTTCTTCCCGCTCGTGGACACGGGCAACTTCCTGGCGATCACCCTCGCCGTCTCCGTCGGCCTGCTCTTCCACGGCATGATGTACGGCCCGCAGGCGGCGTTCTTCTCGGAGCTGTTCGCCACGAGGACGCGCTACACCGGCGTGTCCATCGGGGCGCAGCTGTCGGCGATCGTGGCCGGCGCGCTGGCGCCGATCATCGCGGTCGCGCTGCTGCGAGAGTACGCGAGCAGCGTGCCGATCTCGGCCTACCTCGGCCTGGCGGCGGTGCTCACCCTCGTCTCCGTCTACGCCGCGCGCGAGACCCGGGGCAGCGACCTGGCCGAGCCCAGGCCGCAGGGCAGGGTCACTCCTTGAGGTACCGGTGGCCGCCCGCGCGCGCCAGCCGCACCATGTGGCGCGCGCCGGGCAGCCGCCGGCCGATCCGGTGCAGCAGGGTGTCGCGGCCCATGGGCGAGCGGCGCTCGGGGTCGGCCGCGGCGGCCGGGCGCACCTCGACCCGGCCCCTGCGCATCTCCAGCGCGAACCTGAGCCCGAACTCCCCGTCCGACGAGCGCAGCGACGACAACCAGGTGCCGGGGCCGAAGTGGTCGTCTTCCGGCATGATCCGCTTGACCGGCACCTTGGCCACGAGCTGCCCGGCGATCCTGCCCGGCACGCCGGCTTCGACCAGCGCGGGAGCGCACACCTCGCGGGCACGCCGCCCGCTGCTGCGCAACACCAGCTCCAGCGGCGGCCCTCCGCTGGGCGGCACGTACGGCACCGGCAGCACGACGTACAGGTGGCCGTCGAGGTGCTTGACCGTCACGCCAGGGGACACGAGCGCGATCGACTCCGAGAACGAACGCGGCTCGATGACCAGGCCCAGCTCACCCTGATCGGTCCAGCACGGCACCACGAGCCGCATCCTGGGCCGCTGGGCCAGCACGCCCAGGCAGTTGAGCGGCCCTTCGGCGCGGCTGACGCGGCTCCTGGCCTGGTTGGCGCCGCCGAGCATGCGTACGTGCACCTCCCACTGCCCCGGCGTGAGCGGCTCGCCGAGCGCGGCGCTGGTGACGTCGAGCCTGGCCTCGCCCTTGATCTGCACGCGGAAGCGGCGGCGGCCGTCCTGGACGCGCTCCACGTGCTGGGCCAGCGGCAGGAAGTGCACGAGCCCCGTTTCGGTGTGCCGGACGTAGACCTCGATGCGCGCCCGCTCGACCGCCTCGGTGACGTCGGTGACGCTCTCCGGCAGGCGCCTGGTGTCGATCGAGCGCGGCGGGATCCAGTGCAGGCGGTCGCCGTCGGCACGGTACCTGTCGGGTGTTCCGTCGCCGCCGTGCACCTCCACGGTCAGCCCGAGCACCAGGACGTGGGCGTCCCAGCGCACCTCGGTCAGGTCGGAGCGCAGGCCCGCCCGCCTGGTGGAGTTGGACAGGAGCACGATCTGGTCCAGGCGTCCCGTGCGCACGTACGCGGCCACCACGCGCATCTGAACGGGCAGGTAGGTGTCGAGCCGCTCGGGGAAGCGCTGGAACACCAGCTCCTGGACCACCCGGAAGTGCATGCCGCGGTCGACGGATGAGTCGGCGAACTTGCTGGTCAGCAGCGGGCGCAGGACGACGGAGCGGAACCAGTGGGCGTACATGCGCTCGCGCTGGCGGCCCTCGCCGACGTAGGTGTCGAGGTCGTCGAGCAGCGCGTTCAGCTCCCTCACGATCGCCCGCGGCTCGTCCTCGGCGACGGGGCGCGGGCCGAGGTGGCAGCACACGTGCTCGGCCAGCACGGCGATGGACTTGGCGTGCAGGTATGCCCGCATCACGAACGCCTGCTCTCCCATCAGCCCGCCGGGCACGGGGAAGCCGAGCTCGTGCTGCTCCAGGAAGGTGCGCCGGTAGAGCTGCTGCGGCAGGAGCACGGTGAGCAGCTTGTCGCGCAGGATGTCGGCGCGGGCGGTGCTGCGCTCGAAGGCGGCCATCGGCGGCCCGTAGTCGCGGACCAGCCGGCCGATCAGCACGTCGGCGTCGGTCTCCATCGCGCGGTCGTGCATGCGGGCGATCGCGTCACGTTCGAGGCGGTCACCCTGGTCGAGAAAGTAGACGTAGTCGCCGGTGGCGGCGGCCAGGCCGACGTTGCGGCCGCGCATCGGCGTGCCCGTGTGCGGCAGGTGCAGCGTACGCACGTTGGGGCGGGCCGAGGCGATGGTGTCCAGTCGTTCCCCGATGCCATCGGATGATCCGTCGTCGACGAAGATCACTTCGTAGTCGTCCGCGGGCATCGTCTGCTCCAGCGCGGAGCGGATGCACGCGTCGGCGGTGTCACCCGGATTGCAGACAACGACGATCACACTGACCTTCACACCCATGCGGCCAGCGTGCGCCGATATACCCGATCGGACGCGGCGGCTTGCCGATTAGAGGAGGAAAGTTGACCTGTTAGTACCAGCCCACCGACTGTGAATGGGCCCAGGCGCCGCACGGTGTGCCGTAGCGGCCCTTGATGTAGCCGAGGCCCCACTTGATCTGGGTGGCGGCGTTGGTCTGCCAGTCACCGCCCGCGCTGGCCATCTTGCTGCCCGGCAGCGACTGCGGGATGCCGTACGCGCCGGAGTAGCGGTTCATCGCCCGCTCGTTCCAGCCGCTCTCCTTCTGCCAGAGCCGCTCCAGGCAGCCCCACTGGTCGTTGCCCCAGCCGCTGGCCGCGAGCATGGACTTGGCGGTGGCCTTGTTGCTGCCCGGTGAGGGGTCGCTGCCCGGCGGGAAGTTCGCGGCGGGGAACCCGTCACCGCCGGGGGCCCGCTCGGGGACGACCCAGTCGAAGTCCTTGTCCTTGCCCTTGCCCGAGCGGCCCTTCTTCAGCTGGTCGGCGCGGTAGGCCTGCTCGGCGGCGTTCTTCAGCGCGTCGGTCTCGGGGTCGGGCGCCGACAGGTCACCGCCGGCCAGCTTGGCGAAGTCGTCGACGGAGAGCGCGGCCTGCTGGGGCCTGTTGGCGTTCTGGACGGCGCGGTAGGCGACGAAGCCACCGCCGCCGAAGACGATCACCAGCGTGACGGCGATGATGATGACGCGCTTCGGCGTGACACGCGAACGCCGCCGCGCCGAGGGAGGGGCATCCTTCGGGTGGCGCTCGCGCAACTGCGGACCGGGGCTCACGGTCCACGAGCTTGCCCTGTCCTGGGGGGTGGTCCGCAACCGAAACGCGGGAATCGCTTGGCGTAAGTTTGGCTGACTGTCGGGTTGGCGTGGAGTTTCCCGATCAGTGTGATGTTCATCACACCGTCGCACACCTAACGTGCGAACACGGGCCCGACACTCGGCACCTCATAGCTCCATCAACAGGTCGTCACGATTTGGTGACGTAACTCGGAAATTTGAGACATGGAACAATAATGTGCGCGTGGCTGGCATCCTTCTTGTAGAAGACGACCCCTCCGTCCGTACGGCACTCGAACTCGCGCTGACGCGGCAGGGGCACTCCGTCACGTCCTACGGGACGGGCGAGGAGGCGCTCGACCACATCAGGGCCCGCCGCCCCGAGATCGCGATCCTCGACGTCATGCTCCCCGGGATCGACGGCATCGAGGTGTGCCGCCGCATACGCAAGCTCGACCAGCTCCCCGTCATCCTCCTCACCGCCCGCGGCGACGACCTGGACGTGGTCGTCGGACTGGAGGCGGGCGCCGACGACTACGTGATCAAGCCCGTCGAGCCCAGAGTCCTGGACGCCCGCATCCGCGCCATCCTGCGCCGGGCCGAGTCGGCCGCCTCCGACCGCATCACCTTCGGCGACCTCGTGATCGACAGAGGCGCGCTCAAGGTCACGCTCGCCGGCAAGGAGATCCACCTGACGCCCACCGAGCTGCGGCTGCTCCTGGAGCTCGTACGGCACCCCGGGCAGGTGCTCAACCGCCGCTACCTGCTGCGCGAGGTGTGGGACCACACGCACATCGCCGACTCGCGGCTGGTGGACGCCTGCGTGCAGCGGGTACGCGCGAAGATCGAGCCCAAGCCGGGCGAACCCGTGTTCATCCACACGGTGCGCGGGTTCGGCTACCGGTTCAGCCCTCCGTGATCCCGCTGCCCACCGGGCTGCGCGCCCGCCTGGTCATCACGTTCACGCTCGTGGCCGTGGCCGCCTCGCTGCTGGTCGCCACGATCGGCTTCGAGCTGGCCAAGACCGCGCTCGTCACCCGGGCCGAGACCACGGCGCTCGACCAGGTCACCAGGGAGCTCGGCAGCATCACCTTCCCCATCGGCCGGCTGAGACCGGGCGAGGCCGCCCCCACGGCGAGGGAGCTCGGGCGCCTCGCCCACGCGCTCAACGGGCCGGGCCGCAGCGTCCTCATCGAGTACGGCGCCCTGATCGCCTCCGAGGGCCCGATGTCCATGAGCGACGTGCCCAACGAGCTCCACGGCCGGGCCAAGCAGAGCGTCGTCACCCAGCGCAAGATCATCCGGGGCGAGCTCTGGCTCATCGTCGGCGCCGAGGTCTACCGGGAGGCCGGCAGCAGGATCGAGGCGACGGATCTGCGGGCGTTCGTCTTCTTCCCGCTGAAGGACGACGAGCGGCAGCTGGCCACGCTCAGGATCACCTTCATCCAGGCCGGCGTGGTCATCGTGCTGATCGCGCTGGTCGTCGCGCTGCTGTCGGCCCGGCAGGTGCTGCTGCCGGTCCGGCGGCTGAGCGCGGCCGCGCAGGCGCTCGGCCAGGGCCGGCTGGACACGCGGCTGCCCGTCCACGGTCAGGACGAGCTGGCCGAGCTCACCAGCAGGTTCAACGACGCCGCCGCGGCGCTGGAGCTGAGCGTGGCCGAGCTGCGCTCGCTGGAGGCCATGTCGCGCAGGTTCGTGGCGGACGTCTCCCACGAGCTGCGCACGCCGCTGACCTCGATGACGGCCGTCGCCGACATGCTCTCCGAGGAGGCCGGCCGGCTGCCCGAGGCGCCGGCCGAGGCCGTACGCCTGGTGCTCAGGGAGATCGAGCGCCTGCGCGGGCTGGTCGAGCACCTGATCGAAGTCAGCCGCTTCGACGCGGGCACGGCCACGCTCAACCTCGAGCCGGTGAACGTGGCCGAGGCCATCGACGACTGCCTGGCCGTGCGCGGCTGGAGCGACCAGGTGACCGTGAAGGCTCCCCAGGGACTGGCCGTCAACCTGGACCCCGCGAGGTTCGACGTGATCGTGGCCAACCTCGTCGGCAACGCGCTCAAGCACGGCCGGCCACCGGTGCTGGTCAGCACCAGAACCACGCAGAGCGGTTTGGAGGTGAAGGTGCGCGACCACGGCCAGGGCATCCCCCGCGAGGCGCTGCCGCACGTCTTCGACCGCTTCTTCAAGGCCGGCGCGGGCCGGTCGCGCAGCCAGGGCAGCGGTCTCGGCCTCGCCATCGCCAAGGCCAACGTGCACCTGCACGGCGGCACGATCTCCGTACGCGCCCAGAACCCCGGCACCCTCTTCACCGTCTGGTTGCCCCACGCATGAAAGCCCAACGCATCCTCACCGTCGCCGCGCTCGTCGGCGCCGCGGCCTGCGGCATCTCGCCCACCGACGTCCAGGACCGCGGCAACGCCCCGACCACCAGGATCCCCCCGCCGTCCAAGACGATCTACCTGCTCAAGGACGGCGAGCTCATCCTGGAGCCCGCCGACGTCGACAACGACACCGTCGGCAGCCTGCTGGGGGCGCTCTTCGACGCGTCGACCAAGCCGCTCGGCAACCGGGACACGGCGCTGCGCGGTTTCACCTACATCGGGATCAAGGACTCGCTCAACCCGATCCAGCGCGACGAGGTACAGCTCCCGCGCACCTCGACGCTGACCGTCTACATCAGGGGCGAGGGCACGCTGACCAAGCTCGGCAAGGCCCAGATCGTCTGCACCGCCCAGCAGGACGCGGCGTTCGAACTGGTCAGGATCGTACGGGAGAACGAGAACCGCCCCTCCAAGACGGAGGGGCGGTACACCTGCGGCGAGCTCAAGTGATCAGAGCGTGATGTCCTCCAGCATCTCCGTCACCAGGGCGGCGATCGGGGAACGTTCGGACCTGGTCAGCGTGACGTGCGCGAAGAGCGGGTGGCCCTTGAGCTTCTCCACCACCGCCACGACGCCGTCGTGCCGGCCCACCCGCAGGTTGTCGCGCTGGGCGATGTCGTGGGTGAGCACGACCCGCGAGTTGGCGCCGATCCGGCTCAGCACCGTGAGCAGCACGCCGCGTTCGAGCGACTGGGCCTCGTCCACGATCACGAACGCGTCGTGCAGCGAGCGGCCGCGGATGTGCGTCAGCGGGAGCACCTCCAGCATGCCCCGGTCGAGCACCTCCTCGATCACCTCGGGCGAGGTGATCGCGCCCAGCGTGTCGTAGACCGCCTGCGCCCACGGGCCCATCTTCTCGCCCTCGGTGCCCGGCAGGTAGCCGAGCTCCTGGCCGCCCACCGCGTAGAGAGGGCGGAAGACGACCACCTTGCGGTGCTGGCGGCGCTCCAGGACCGCTTCCAGACCGGCGCAGAGGGCCAGCGCCGACTTGCCGGTGCCGGCCCGGCCGCCGAGCGAGACGATGCCGATCTCCGGGTCCATCAGCAGCTCGAGCGCGATGCGCTGCTCGGCGGAGCGGCCGTGCAGGCCGAACACCTCGCGGTCGCCGCGTACGAGCTTGACCGACTTGTCCGGCAGCACCCTGCCGAGCGCCGAGCCTTTGGCCGACAGCAGCCGAAGGCCGGTGTGCGTGGGCAGCTCCCTGCCCTCCTCGACGTCGGCGGTGCCCTGGTCGAAGAGCGTCTCGACGTCTTCGGCGGTCACCTGGAGCTCGGCCATCCCCGTCCAGCCGGACTCGTGCACCAGCTCCGCGCGGTATTCCTCGGCCGACAGGCCGATCGAGGCGGCCTTGACCCGCAGCGGCAGGTCCTTGGACACCAGGACGACGTCGCAGCCCTCGGCGGCCAGCGAGCGGGCCACGGTCAGGATGCGGGTGTCGTTGTCTCCCAGGCGGAAGCCCACGGGCAGGATGGACGGATCGCTGTGATTGAGCTCAACCCTGATCGTGCCATCCCCCGTCGGCATGGGCTCGTCGAGCCTGCCGTACTGGACGCGCAGCTCGTCGAGGTAGCGCAGGGCCTTCCTCGCGAAATAGCCGAGCTCGGGATGGTGCCGCTTTCCTTCCAGCTCCGTGATGACCACGATCGGAAGGACGACGTCGTGCTCGGCGAAGCGGGTCATTGCCGCCGGGTCGGCCAGCAGGACCGAGGTGTCGAGCACGTACGTGCGCTTGGCCGGCTTGGTCGTAGGGTTGCTCGAGGACACTGCCACACGTTCTCCCCCGGGCGCCCATAGGTGCGGGCACCCTGCAGACGAGGCGGGAATCGGACCGGACCCGCATCCCCGACCGCTACGTGCCGTCGGCGCCGGGGTCCGGCCCCCCTCGGCAGTTCACGGTGCAAAGGCGGGCCCTCTCCGAAATGTCCGTCCTGTGGCCGGACATTTCCAACGTTACGTCCTGAATACCCAGATGTCGCGTCAGGAACCGTAACGCCGGTGTCTCGCAGCGTAATCGCGCAGCGCTCGGAGGAAGTCGACCCTGCGGAAGTCCGGCCAGTAGGCCTCGTGGAAGTAGAACTCCGAATGGGCGCTCTGCCAGAGCATGAAGCCCGACAAGCGCTGCTCGCCCGAGGTCCGGATGAGGAGGTCCGGGTCGGGTTGGCCGCGAGTGTAAAGATGCTCCGCGATGTGCTCCACATCGAGCACCTCGACGAGGTCCTCGATGCTCGCCCCCTTGCTCGCATGCTCCTGGAGGAGTGAGCGCACCGCATCGGCAATCTCACGCCTTCCTCCATACCCAACTGCAACGTTCACAATCAGGCCTGGACGGTGCGAGGAGACTTCTTTTGCATCTTTGAGGACATTCGCCGTCCGGTCCGGCAGCAGGTCGAGCGCTCCGACCGGGCTGATCCGCCAGCCCTCGGCCACGAGCTCCCGCGTCACGTCCTCGATGATGCGTAGCAGCGGCTCCAGCTCGTCCCGCGGCCGGTTGAGGTTGTCGTTGGACAACATCCACACGGTGACGACCTCGACCCCGGTCTCGCGGCACCAGCCGAGCAGCTCCGAGATCTTGTCCGCGCCCTTGCGATGACCGCTGGCCACGTCGCGCATGCCCATGGCCCGCGCCCAGCGGCGGTTGCCGTCGATGATGACCCCGACATGCCGGGGGACGCTGTCCTTGGACAGCTTGGCCTCCAGCCGGTGCTCATAGAGCCGGTAGACCAGGTTGCGCAGGCCCACGGACGTGCCTCCCAGCGGTGCTATGCCCTAACAGGCAATTATCACCGTGATTCGCCCGTGCCTGCCCCCTGGACTGGATTTCTGGCCAAGTCTCTGCCTTCCAGACACCCTTCTGCCTCCTCCACCAGCCCGCGTACGAATCCCGCCAACTCGGCCGAGGTCAGCACCGCCCGCGTGCCCACGCCCGTGGCGCCCCACGCCTCCACATAGGCTCGCCTGGTCAGCCGCCACTCGCCGGTCACGGGCTGCCACCTCGGGATCGTACGCAGCTGGCAACGGAGCTCCCCGCCGCCCGCGCCGGAGCGCGTGCGGTAGCGGAAGGAGAACAGCTCGCTGTCGGGCGCGTCGCCGGGGAAACGATCGTCGGGATCGGCCCACCGCCCGGCCGCGCCGCCGTCCCTGCGGGCCTCGTCGACACCGCGCGCGAGGCGCGCGAGCAGCCAGCCGCACCGCTCCCCCACGCTGCCGTAAGGCGTGCCGTCCCGGTGCAACTCGAGAGTGATCTCGTACGGCCTGCCGACGCTGTCCCTGCACGCGATGGGCGTGACGCTCAGATACGAACCATCGACACAGCGCAGTCCCCCCATCCCCTCCCAGTTTCCGCTCGAAAGTCGGCTAAACGCGGGCGATGTCCCCCGGTCACTCGGGCCATCCGTCCGGTCTGGACCTGCCCGCGTTCCCCGGCAGGAGACGGGACCACCAGCGGACCTTCCCTGGCGGTGTGGGCATGCGGCCACGGGCCCGCAACCAGGCGGCGAAGTCGTCGGCGTCCGCACGATAGCCGGGCGGCGGCGTGCTGCGGGAACGCGCGTAGGCGGCGTACTCGGTGGCCAGGTCGGGGCCCGCGGCTGCGGCCGCGTCGGGGCGGAGCCTGGCCACGATGCCGCGCCGCTTGGCCAGCAGGCTCGCCGCCTGCACCCGCATACGTTCCGGGTCGAAGCCCTCAGGCGGCTCCGCCCCCGTGACCAGGGCCGCCACCACCCGCCCCTGCGCCTGCGCCAGCCGCCGCCGCGCCTCGTCCGTCGCCGCGGCTCCCCCGCCGGGACCCTGCGTGTCGGTCACCGCGGCTCTCCCGCCAGGGACATGGCCGCCCTGATCCGGGACAGCTCGCTCGCCAGGACGGCGTCGCTCGGGTAGTCGTCGTCCCATTCCAGCAGCACGCCGGGCGGCGTGGCGCGGGCGCACAACTCCGTCAGCAGGTCGAGCACCGGCTGCGGGGCGATCTTGGTGTGGGTGTCGTGCCAGATGCCGCCGTGCTCGTAGCCGCCGGCCACGTGGACGTAGGCGAGGTGCTCCAGCGGGAGCGCGTCGAGCGCCGCCACGGCCGGCAGGCCCAGGTTGACCTGGTTGGTGTAGAGGTTGGCCACGTCGATCAGCAGCCCTACGCCGGTGGCCGCGACCAGCTCCGCGAGGAACTCGGCCTCGGTCAGCTCGTCGTCGGGCCAGCCGAAGATGGCGGCGACGTTCTCCAGGGCCAGCGGCACGGGCAGGGAGTCCTGGGCCCGCCGGACGTTCTCGGTGACCACCCGCAACGACTCGCGGGTGCGCGGCACGGGCAGCAGGTGCCCGGCCTCGACGCCGCCCCCGCGTACGAACGCCAGATGCTCGCTGACCAGCGGCGCGTCGAGAGCCTGCGCGCAGGCGGCCAGGTGGGCGAGCCGGGCGGGCGAGGGCGGCTCCGCGTCGCCGACGCCGAGCGACACACCGTGCGGGACCACCGGCAGGCCCCGCTCACGCAGCACGCGTAACGACTCGGGCAGCCGATCCGGCCTGAGGTTCTCGGCGACCACTTCGAGGAAGTCGACGCCGTCCATCCGCTCGATCGTCAGGTCGAGCTCGCTCCGCCAGCCGATGCCCACTCCAAGCTCGGCCATGTCAACTCCCTCCGCCGCAACCGCTGCCGCAACCGGCACTGCCGCCGCAGCTCGAGCCGCCGTGCGAGGCTCCGCCGCGACCGCCGCCGGCGCAGGAGCCGACGCCTCCCGTGCCACGGTACGTCGCCCGCCGCGAGTTCCGGCGCGGCGACCTCATGACGCCCAGCTCGGTCCGCAGGCGCGGCGGTGGTCACCGGCCACCACGGCCGCGCCGATGCCCGTGCCCGTCAGGAGAAGCAGGGGTAGCAGTGCCGGAGTGGTCACGAGGCACATCACTGCCGCGGTCAACGCCAGCCCTGAGACCGCGCGCAGCCGGGTCGCCAGCCGGCCCAGGCGCTTGACACGGTGGCCGGGCAGGACCAGCCCCAGCTCTGTGAGGTTCCGCCGGAGCGCGTCCATGGCCAGGCTCTCGCCCACCCTGCGCTTCAGCGCGGACGCCTGGAGCCCGGACACCGTCGCCACCTTGGCGAGCGTCTCCTGCTCGATGGGCGCGCGCGACACTGACGGCGCGTGCACGCTGTGCACGTGGCCCCCGCGCGACACGCGCAGGTCCCCCGAGCCGGCCAGCAGCGCGATGGCCGTGCCGGCCACCTGGCCGGGGCCGCCGGCCAGATAGGCGAGATCGTAGTGGTTTAGGTCGAGAGCGCCTGAGACCGCCGGGGCCTCATGGCCGGCGGCGCGCCGGCGCTTCATCGAGAAAGCGGTGGCGACGGCGACGGCCGGCAGAGCCACCGAGAGGATCAGCAGGAACAGGTCCATGACGCCTCCCTCCACACAGCCGGAACAGGCTGTTACCAGAAGGACGCCAGGGCGAAGGTCAAGGTTTCGTTCTGCGCATTTAAATCGCGGCGATCACGAGCCGCCGCCACCGCCACCGCAGCCCGATCCTCCTCCCCCGCAGCTCGACGACCCCCCGCCGCAGCTCGACGAGCCGCCGCCGAAGTCCAGGCCGCCGGAGGAGTCGCCGCCGAAGGTGATGCCGTCGGAGCCGCTGAAGCTGCCGCAGGCACCGGCGCAGTCGGCGCCGGGCGCTCCGACGGACAGCTCGTCGCAGAGCAGCTGGTCGCCCGACTCCGTCAGCCCGTACAGCGCGACCGGGATCCCCAGGGCCAGGGAGAGCGAGCGCGGGTCGCGTACGCCCCTCGGATGGTGGGCGCGGGCCGACCGCAGGACCTCGCGTCCCTGGCCGGTGACGACGTTGCGCAGCCTGCGCTTCTGCCGGTAGAGCGCGATGAGACCGGAGGCGACGGCGAACAGGCTGAAGAACACCGCCCCGATGTACACCGTCTCCTTGCCCGCCACGCCGGCGACGGCCAGCACGATCACCAGCACCAGGTAGCCCGCGGCCCCACCCACCGCGAGCCGCAGCAGGCCATAGTGCCGCCGCGCCGTGTCGAACGCCGGCTGCCGCACGATCAGGCCGCGGCGCTCCAGCCCGGCGGCGAGCCCGGTGAGCGCGGGATGCGACTCCAGCTCGCGGCGCAGCGCGCTCGCCTGGTGGCCGCCGGGCCGCGCCGCCAGCGCGTCGAGCACCGCCTGCTCCAGCGGCACCGGCGAGGGCGGCGCGCCGTGCACGGCGGTGACCCGCGAGCCACGCGAGACACGGATGGCACCGGCCGAGGCGAGCAAGGCCAGCGCCGTGTTGAGCGCCCGGCGCGGCCCGCCCGACAGATAAGCCAGCTCGTACGGGTCCAGCCGGTGGCCCTCCCCGGCGGACGCCGTCCCCTGGACGCGCCTGCGCTCGCGTTCGACACGATTCTCGGCCGCGCTGACCAGGACCATCACGGCGAGCGCGGCAACGATCAGGACGTGGTCCACTGCGGCCCTCCTGTGCGGTACGGCAAGCCGCCAAGTTAGACGGCGCGGCCGTACCGCACAAGGGGACGGCGCTCAGCCGAGGCGGTCGAGCAGGGCGTTGTACTCCTCCCACAGCCCCTTCGGCAGGTGCGCGCCGAACTTCTCGAAGTGGGCCGGGATCAGCGCGGCCTCCTCGCGCCACACCTCGCGGTCGACCGTCAGCAGCGCCTCGAGGTCCTCCTCGGACAGGTCGAGGCCCTCGGTGTCGAGGTCGGCGGGCAGCAGGCCGATGGGAGTGGGCACCGCCTTGGCCTCGCCGTTGAGCCGGTCGACGATCCACTTGAGCACGCGGCTGTTCTCGCCGAAGCCGGGCCAGATGAACTTTCCGTCGGCGTTCTTGCGGAACCAGTTGACGTAGTAGATCCGGGGCAGCACGGCACCCTTGCGGCGGCCGACGTCCAGCCAGTGGCCGAAGTAGTCGCCCATGTTGTAGCCGCAGAACGGCAACATCGCGAACGGGTCGTGGCGCAGCTCGCCGACCTTGCCCTCGGCGGCGGCGGTCTTCTCGGAGGCGACGTTGGCTCCGAGAAAGACGCCGTGCTCCCAGCTCAGCGACTCTGTCACCAGAGGAACGGCGGTGGCGCGGCGGCCGCCGAACAAGATCGCCGAGATGGGCACGCCCTTGGGGTCCTGCCACTCGGGTGCGATGATCGGGCACTGGGAGGCCGGAGTGGTGAAGCGGGCGTTCGGGTGGGCGGCCGGCTCGTCGCTGTCAGGCGTCCACGAGCGGCCCTTCCAGTCGGTCAGGTGGGCGGGCGGCTCCTCGGTCAGGCCCTCCCACCACACGTCGCCGTCGTCGGTGAGAGCGACGTTGGTGAAGATGCTGTTGCCCCAGAGCGTCCTGACCGCGTTGGCGTTGGTCACCTCGCCGGTGCCGGGCGCTACGCCGAAGAAGCCCGCCTCCGGGTTGATCGCGTAGAGGCGGCCGTCCTCGCCGAAGCGCATCCAGGCGATGTCGTCGCCGATCGTCTCGACCTTCCAGCCGGGGATCGTGGGCTGGAGCATGGCGAGGTTGGTCTTGCCGCAGGCGCTCGGGAAGGCGGCGGCGATGTAGCGGACCTCGCCCGACGGCGGGGTCAGCTTGAGAATGAGCATGTGCTCGGCCAGCCAGCCCTCGTCGCGGGCCATCGCGCTGGCGATGCGCAGCGCGTAACACTTCTTGCCGAGCAGGGCGTTGCCGCCGTAGCCGGAGCCGTAGGACCAGATCTCGCGGGTCTCGGGGAAGTGGCTGATGTACTTGGTGGAGCTGCACGGCCACGGCACGTCCTCCTGGCCGGGCTCCAGCGGTGCGCCCACGGAGTGCACGGCCTTGACGAACGATCCCTGCCCGCGCTCCTCGATGAGCCGCAGCGCCCTGTCGCCCATGCGGGTCATGACGCGCATGGACACGGCGACGTACGGGGAGTCGGTGATCTCGACGCCGAGCTGGGAGATCTCCCCGCCCAGCGGGCCCATGCAGAAGGGCACGACGTACATCGTGCGGCCGCGCATGCAGCCCTTGAACAGCTCGCCGAACGTCTCGCGCATCTCGCCGGGCGCGATCCAGTTGTTCGTGGGCCCGGCGTCCTCCTCGCGCTCCGAGCAGATGAACGTGCGGTCCTCGACCCTGGCCACGTCACTCGGATCGGACTTGGCGTAGAAACTGTTGGGCCTGGCGGCCAGGCGCGTGAACGTCCCCTGCTCGACGAGGAGGTTGGTGAGGCGCGTCCACTCCTCCTCTGACCCGTCGCACCACTCGATGCGGTCGGGCTGAGTCAGGGCAGCGATCTCCTTTACCCACGCGGCCAATTCTCTATTGCTGGTCGGTGCGGGCACTTCCACGGAAACGGACACGACGGTGACTCCTCCACTCTCTCAGGGCCCAGTCATCATTCACGACGAGACGGTCGGAAAGCCAATTGGCATAGACCTGTCGGCACGGCCGTCGTCGCAGGCAGCGACCCTGACGATTGGGGGAGCCTACCCAACGGGAACGGATTTAAAAGAAGCGATTTCCGGAAGTGGTCCAGTCCAATTCAGCTGGTCTAAACCAATTTCCGAAGTGGTTTAGTCCATTCCGCCGGCCGTTTCCGCTGGGTGCTCTAGGAATTGACGTCGGGCCCCTCGGAGCGAACCCGGTCGACGTGCTGGAGCGCGTCACGCAGATCGCTCAGCCACGTGTCGGCGTTCCTGCCGACCAGGCGTACGCACCAGGCGAGCGCGTCGCTGCGACTCCTGGCCACGCCGGCGGCCACCAGCGTGTCGAGCACGCGGCGCTCCGACTGGCGCAGGCGGGTCATCACGGGCACGGAGAGTGTGGTGAACATCACAGTCTGGTCACCGCAGACGACACCCCAGGAGACCTTCTGGCGGAACTTGTGCTCGGCCTCCCTGGCGATCTCGATGCGGCGCTCGCGCGTCTCCTCCCTGAAGCGCCTGGCCAGCCCGTCGATCAGGGCGGAGCGCTCGGCCTCGGGAACGTCGCCCGGCGGGTCGGGCAGCCGGCCGAGCACCGCGATCTCCTCGCGATCCCTGACGATCTCGGGCGCGCCGGTGAACCACTCGCCGGGAAGCCTCCCGGCGAACCAGCCGTGAATCTCTGCCGTCACGTCATCTGTAGACATGTAATCATCATTACACCGCCGCTCGGTAGATCGCATCCAGGGATACGGAGGACTGCGCGTGCGGGGAAGGTCTAGCGGACCCTGGAGGCGGCGACGGGGCTGACCCTGACGACTCCGGCGAGATTGCGCCGGCTCACAGGGACGATCTTGACCACGTCGCCCGTGCGGGGCGCGTGCAACATCTTCCCGTCGCCCCAGTAGATCGCCACGTGGGAGATGTAGGCGGGGTTGGTCGGGTCGTTGCGCCAGAAGAGCAGGTCACCTGGCTGCGCCTGCGACAGCGGCACCTGCGGCCCCGTCACCCACTGCTGGTGGGTCACCCGCGGCATCCGCACCCCCGCCTGGGCGAAGGCCCACTGGACCAGGCCGGAGCAGTCGAAGGTGTCGGGCCCCTCGGCGCCCCACACGTAGGGCCTGCCGAGCTTGGACACTGCCGCCTTCAGCGCCGCCGTGAGCTGCTCACCCGTCATGAACGAGCCGGCCGGCCAGTTCTGCTTGACCTTCTGCGGCGGCGGCAGGACCGGGTTGACCATGACCGCCTGCGTGCCCTTGGGCAGCTTGGCGAGGATCCTGTCACGCAGCTTGGCGGAGTTGGTCTTGGGCGCGCTGACGATGAGCGCGTTGTCGTGCGGCAGCCCCAGCGTACGGCCGACGTCCTTGGACACGACCGCGTCGACCGCGCCGAAACCGGTGGTGGCGTAGGCGCCGATGCGCAGCGGCCCCGCCGGGCCCGCCACCCGGCGGTGCAGCGAGAGCCCGCCGTCGTTGCCCAGCACGAACGACACCGCCACGTCTCCGGCCGCGACGTTCTGCCACAACGCGTCGGAGGCGGCGGTCACCTTGGGAGTGAAGGCCCGGAACGTGGACGGGTCGACCGCGAGCGTCTGCACCCGCTTGCCGTCGAGCGTGACGGACGCCGCGTCGGCCAGCTCGAGCGCCCGCACGCCGCGCACCTTGGCCACCTTCTCTAACTGCTGCCGCGTGAACGGCTTGCGGGAGAGCACGAACAGATTGGGCTTGTGCAGTTTGCTCAGCGGCGCCACCGGCTGGACGATCTTCGCCTGCGGTGGCTGCTGCTGGGGCCGGCTGGGCTGGGGCCGCTGCTGGGCCATGAGCGTCTGCTCGGGCTCGGCCCGCACGACGGCGGGCGTGTCCTGGAACTGTGCGAGCAGCAGCACGTCGGCGGTCAGCACCGCGACCAGCGCCACCACGATGAACGGCACCAGTTTGTACGTGTCACGCCGCTTACGCGACTTGACCAGAAAGCTGAGGTCCTGCCGAATCCCGGATGAATGCGAAAAGTCCGCCGGGCCAACGTGGGCCCGGCGGTCGTTGTCCATGGGATTCAGTTGCCGATGTACGGCACAGCCTCGAGGATCTCGACGGTGTTCTGGCGCCCGTTGGGCAGGGCGTAGGTCGCCTTCTCACCGATCTTCTTGCCGTTGATCGCCGCCCCGAGCGGGGACTTGGGCGAGTAGACGTCGATCGGCGCTCCGCTCTCCTCGCGGGAGGCGAGCAGGAAGGTCACCTCGTCGTCGTCACCGACGAACCTGATGGTGACGGTCATGCCGGGGCCCACCACACCCTCGGCCTTGGGAGCCTCTCCGACCTGGGCATTGTCGAGGATCTGACGGAGATGGAAGATGCGGGCCTCCATCTTGCCCTGCTCGTCCTTGGCGGCGTGGTAGCCGCCGTTCTCGCGCAGGTCACCCTCTTCCCGGGCGGCCTCGATCTTCTTGGCGATGTCGACGCGCCCGGGGCCCGAGAGATACTCGTACTCCGCCTTCAGGCGGTCGTACGCCTCCTGCGTCAGCCATGTGACGTTCTCATCGCGAGAGTCGGCCACGGGTTCTCCTTGCTTGCCTAGGGGGCCCTGAGGTCACTTGAGGTTACGTACGGTTGAATTGCGAAAGGCTAACAAGTCAGTCGCTCCAACGCTTCCCCAAATGTCTCACTATACGAGATTGCAGTACTGGATGTGGACGGAAGTGGCCTGACCGCTGGTGTCGAGGCTCTCCTTGAGCTGCTTACTACCCTCACCAGCCGGGATTCTTACTTCCTTGCTGCCGACTTCCCCATGATTGACATCCAGCGCCCGCAGGCGGCAGACAGCCACTCTATCGTCTGGCTTGTACACCTCAAAGGTGATCTCAGCGCGGGTCGGGCCGTCCACGTTGAACGTCACGACCTGCGACGGCGCACCCGAGCCGCCCGCCGTCATCGACCACATCACGTAACCCCATCCACCTGCGATGATGGCCACCAGCACGCCGATCACGAGGTGCACGACGAGCCGACCCCTTCGCCTTGGACGATCGGGGAAGTCGTCGGGTGTGCCGAGAACGGGTCCGTTCTCGACATCTCTGGTGGCCATGGCGGAATCTCCCTGCACTCCCTCAGCGTTATCCGAGACAATTGTCGCCCGCGGGGGGAGTGCCCTCGCGACCGCCCAGCAGAAACTAACCTCTCTGGGTGACTGACCGGTCCGTTGAGGAGATCCCGCCCGTGAGTGCACCGTTGAGGTTGATGGCCGTCCACGCCCACCCTGATGACGAGTCGAGCAAGGGCGCCGCCACGATGGCGCGCTATGTGCGTGAAGGTGTCGACGTGCTGGTGTGCACGCTCACCGGGGGCGAACGCGGGTCAGTGCTCAACCCCAAGATGGACCGCCCTGAGATCGTTGCCGACATCGGTGAGGTCCGCAGAGCCGAGATGGAGCGGGCGCGCGAGATCCTCGGCGTCGAGCAGCGTTTCATGGGCTTCGTCGACTCCGGCCTGCCGGAGAACGAAGAGGAGGAACTGCCCGAGGGCTGCTTCGCCGTGCAGAAGCTGGAGGACGCCGCCGCCCCGCTGGTGGCGGCCGTACGCGACTTCAGGCCGCACGTGATCATCACGTACGACGACGACGGCGGCTACCCCCACCCCGATCACATCATGACCAACAAGGTCTCCGTCGAGGCGTTCGAGGCGGCCGGCGACCCCGACCGCTATCCCGGCGCCGGCGACCCGTGGCAGCCGCTGAAGCTCTACTACCACATGGGGTTCACCAAGGAGCGCTTCGAGGCGCTGCACGAGGCGATGAACGAGCGCGGCCTCGGCTCCCCCTACGGCGACTGGATCTCCCGCTGGGAGGACCGCCCCGCCAAGTGGCCGGTCACCACGCGGGTGCCGTGCGGCGACTACTTCCAGATCCGCGACGAGGCCCTGCTGGCGCACGCCACCCAGGTCGACCCCGACGGCTTCTGGTTCGTCTGCCCGCGCGAGCTGCAGCAGGAGATCTGGCCGACCGAGGACTACCACCTGGCGCGCTCGCTGGTCGACACCGGGCTGCCCGAGGACGACCTGTTCGCCGGCATCCACGCCGACGACGTCTCACCTGCCTGCCACTGACCGGAGCATGGGGTGCCGGTGGCAGACTGGAGGTGTGACCCCACTAGCAGCTGGTGATGTGAGTCCGGGTGTGCTCGGCTTCGCCGTCGTGGCCCTCATCGGGCTGGCGCTCTATTTTCTGATCAAGTCGATGAACAAGCAGATGACGAAGATCCAGGTGCCGCACGAAGGCGACACGACCGAGAAGAAGGCCGAGTAGATGCCGGTGGACGTGGTCGACA
This sequence comes from Nonomuraea sp. B5E05, assembly GCF_039880665.1. Classification (NCBI taxonomy): domain Bacteria; kingdom Bacillati; phylum Actinomycetota; class Actinomycetes; order Streptosporangiales; family Streptosporangiaceae; genus Nonomuraea; species Nonomuraea sp. B5E05. The sequence goes on along the minus strand of NZ_JBDPMJ010000011.1, from coordinate 118,913 downwards.
ACCCGACGGAGAGCCGCTTCGAGATTCACGTGGACGGCAAGGTCGCCGGGTTCGCCGACTACCGGCTGCTGCCCACAAAGATCGTTTTCACGCACACCGAGGTGCTGCCGGAGTTCCAGGGGCAGGGGCTGGCAGGCAAGCTGACCGGCCACGCGCTGCAGATGAGCGCCGACACCGGCCTGCGCATCGTGCCGCTCTGCCCCTACGTCGCCCAATACATCGAGCGCCACCCCGAGTTCCAGGACATCACCGACGCCCGCTGAGCCTCACTCGGCGGGCGACCAGGCGCGTTCGAGCGCCTTCGGCAACCCCCACCAGCCCAGCGGGGTGAGCACGTCGTCCTCGTCGACGATGCCGAGATAGCCCCACAGGCTCACCACCGGCGCGAACAACCCCTCGGTGGCGCCGAGATCGTCGCCGTCCTGCTCGTCGACGTCGATGTCCTCCGACTCCGCGATGAGCCGCGCGATCCGCTCGGGCGAGGCCAGCACCCCCGGCCCGAGCCTGGCCAGCGCCGCCACCCCGGCCAGCCAGTCGGCGCACTGGATGGCGTGGAGATGGGCCAGCGTCGCGTCCTCCATGCCGATCTCCCCGTCGAGATCGACGAACTCCTCCAGCAGGTCGCCGTTCTCCAGCAGGTCGGAGACGGGGCTCACGACGCCCGCCGCCACGGTCAGCCACAGGTCCTGGTCGTCGTCGGGCATCGGCTGCTCCTCGAATCCGGCGCAGGCCCGCAACACGTTGGCGGGATAGCCGGGCAGGGCGAGCAGCGCGCGCAGGCGTACGGCGGCCGCCTCCAGCTCGTCGGCGGGCAGGTCGGGCTGCCTGGGCAGGCCCGCGATGATGCGCCGCAGCTCGGACAGCGCGAAAGCCTCCTCCTCGTCCCAGGCGGAGAACACCTCTTCGTCCTGCTCGTCGCTGACCGCGAAGCCGGGCACCCTGCCGTCGGGCAGCGGCGTGCTCAGCCAGTGTTCCTGCAGCTCCTCATAGGCCCTGCGGGCCTCCGGGGCGCCCTCGGCCAGCGCGTCGGGATCGATCTCCCCCGACACGACCCGCTCCTCCAGGAAGGCCACCAGGCGGGCGAACATCTCGGCCGCGACGGGCCCGCGCTCGTTCTCCTCCGGCCAGACGAAGTAGCTGGGCGTCATGAGGATCGGCTCGGTGCCGGTGGACTCGATCCAGCGCTGAACGTCGCCCACGGTGGCCACGCCTGACTCGATCGACCGGAGCGTGGCCTTGGCGGACTCCCAGAACGGGCGGGAGAGCGGGTTGCCCGCCGACATCATCGCGCGCCGCAGGTCGGGCAGCGCCACCAGCGCCACCCCCGATGGCACGGCCAGCAGCGCCCGTGCCACGTCCCTGCGCGTGAGCGCGGTCACCGGGCGGCCCGCCTGCCGGCAGACGAAATCCATGTCCACGTCCATGTCCACCATCCGTAACCTACGCCGTCATCACCGCGCCAGTCAGCCCGGACGGCCGAGGGACCTGGTCACGATCTTCGTTCATGACGGCGTCTAGGGTGGAGAGTTGGAGGTCGTGATGAACCGCTTGAAAGACGCGACGAGCCCCTATCTGCTCCAGCACGCGGACAACCCCGTCGACTGGCATCCGTGGGGCGAGGAGGCGTTCGCGGAGGCCAGGCGCCGCGACGTGCCGCTGCTCATCAGTGTGGGCTATTCGGCGTGCCACTGGTGTCACGTCATGGCCCACGAGAGCTTCGAGGACGCCGAGACCGCACGGCTCATGAACGAGCACTTCGTCAACATCAAGGTCGACCGCGAGGAGCGGCCCGACGTCGACGCCGTCTACATGGGCGCCACGCAGGCCATGACGCACCAGGGCGGCTGGCCGATGACGGTGTTCGCGACGCCGGACGGGCACCCGTTCTACTGCGGCACCTATTTCCCGCGGCCGCACTTCCAGCGCCTGCTCACCGAGGTGCACCGCGTGTGGACGGGCGACAAGGAGAGCCTGCTGCGGCAGGGCGCGAAGGTGGTGGAGGCGCTCAACACGCACACCACGCTGCCCAGCGGCCCCCTGCCGGACGCCGACACGCTCGACCGCGCGATCGCCAACCTGCGCGAGACCTTCGACGCCGTGAACGGCGGGTTCGGCGGGGCGCCCAAGTTCCCGCCGTCCATGGTGCTGGAGTTCCTGCTGCGCTCCGGGGAGCGCGAGATGAGCGGGCAGACCCTGGAGGCCATGGCCCGCGGCGGCATGTACGACCAGCTCGGCGGCGGGTTCGCCCGCTACAGCGTGGACGCGGAGTGGGTCGTGCCGCACTTCGAGAAGATGCTCTACGACAACGCCCTGCTCCTGCGCGTCTACACCCACTGGTGGAAGGCGGGCGGCGGCGAGCCGGCCAGGCGGGTCGCGCTGGAGACGGCCGGCTGGCTGCTGCGCGAGATGCGCACGCCCGAGGGCGGTTTCGCCTCGGCGCTCGACGCCGACAGCGAGGGCGTGGAGGGCAGGTTCTACGTCTGGACGCCCGAGGAGTTGCGCGCCGTGCTCGGCGACGACGACGGCGGGTGGGCCGCCGGGCTGTTCGACGTGACCGGCACGTTCGAGCACGGCACGTCCGTGCTGCAGCTGCCGGACGACCCCGGCGACCGCGCCCGCTACGCGAGCGTCCGCGAGCGGCTGCTGGCCGCCAGGGAGCGGCGCGGGCGCCCGGGGCGCGACGACAAGGTCGTGGCCTCCTGGAACGGCCTGGCCATCGCCGCGCTGGCGGAGACCGGCCTGGTGTTCGAGCGGCCCGAGCTCGTCGCCGCCGCCACCGATGCGGCCGGTCTGCTCGCCGGCACCCACGTGGTGGACGGCAGGCTGCTGCGCACCTCGCGCGACGGCCGCGCCGGCACGAACGACGGGGTGCTCGACGACTACGCCAACCTGGCGGAAGGGCTGATCACGTTGTACGGCGTCACTGGCGAGGCGAGGTGGCTCCGGCTGGCCGGCACGCTGCTCGACACCGTGCTCGACGGCTTCGCCGACGGCGCGGGAGGCTTCTACGACACGGCCGACGACGCGGAGCGGCTGTTCCAGCGCCCCCAGGACCCGACCGACAACGCCACCCCCTCAGGCCAGTACGCCGCCGCGGGCGCGCTGCTCTCCTACGGGGCGCTGACCGGCTCCACCAGGCACCGGGAGGCCGCCCACGCCGCGCTGGGCACCGTGTCCGTGCTGGCGGACCAGCACGCCCGGTTCGCCGGCTGGGGGCTCGCGGTGGCGCGCGCGGCGCTCGACGGGCCCGTCGAGGTGGCCGTCGTCGGGCCGCCCGACGACCCGCGCACGGCCGCGCTGCACCGCGCGGCGCTGCTCGCCGACGTGCCGGGCGTGGTGGTCGCGCTCGGCGACGGCGACGGCGACCGCGGCTCCGGCGATCCGCTCGTGCCCCGGCAGGCGTACCCCGCGCTGCTGGAGGGACGGCAGCCGGTCGGCGAGGCACCCGCGGCCTACGTGTGCCGGGGCTTCACCTGCCGGATGCCCGTCACCACGGTCGAGGACCTCCGGGCCCAGCTCGCCGGCTGACCCCGTCGCACCGGCCGGACACTGGCTGGCCGGCTGGACGGCTAGTTGGCGGGTGAGCGGCCGGCGCGGTCGTCGGAGCGGGCGCCCCTGTTGGCGGGCGCGTCGGCGGGGGCGTCGTCCTGCCGTCCCAGCGGCTGCTCGGGCAGCAGCGCGGGCGGGTCGTCGGACGGCTCGTCCGGCCGGCTCTCCTGCCGGTCGGCGTCGGGCTCCTCCGTGGCCGACGGGTCGTCGGTGAGCGGCGGCGCGGTGATCTCCGGCTCGGACGTGTCCCCGTCGTCGGGGCTCACGGGAGGCGTGTCCTCCTGCTCGGGCACGTCACCGTCGTCGGTGGGCGCGGAGTAGCCGTAGCCGAGGTCGGACGGCTCGGGGAACTCCTCGACCGGCTTGCCCTCCATCGCCTCGGTCATGAACGCCCGCCAGATCTGCGCCGGCAACTGGCCGCCGAACTGCGTGCCGTAGCCGGGGATGGTGACGGTGGCGTTGTCGTCGCGGAACATGGTGACCGCCACCGCGAGCTGCGGGGTGAAGCCGTTGAACCAGACCGACTTCGACTTGTCCGTGGTGCCCGTCTTGCCGGCCACCGGACGGTCGTAGAGCCTGGCCGCGGCGCCGGTGCCGTACTTCACGACCTGCTGCATCGCGTACGTGGTGTCGGCGGCGGCCTGCTCGCCGACCACCCGGGTCGAGGCCGGCTTGACGACCTCCTCGCGGCTCTCGGCGTCGGTGACGGACCTGACCACGTGGGCCTCCATGTGCACGCCCTCGTTGGCGAACGTGGAGAACCCGGAGGCGTTCTGGACGGCGCTGACCGAGGCCACGCCGAGCGGGAACGACGCGGCGGTCTTGTGCCGGTCGAGCTGGGAGGCGGGGATGCCGGCCGCCTCGGCGACCTCGGCGACCTTGTCCAGGCCCACCTTCTGACCGAGGTCGACGAACGCGGTGTTGACGGAGTTCTGGGTGGCGCTGATCAGGTTGATCTGGCCGTACGAGCGCCCGCTGTCGTTGGGGATCGGTTTGGACGCCGAGGCGACCTGCAGCGGCGAGTTGCCGTCGACCCGGGTGGACAGGTCGAACCCGTTGTCCAGGGCGGCCGCCAGGGTGTACGGCTTGAACGTCGAGCCGGCCATGACCTTGGCCGAGAACGCGCTGTCGTAGTAGGCCGACTGGGCGGGCCGGCCGCCGTAGAAGGCGACGACCTCGCCCGTCGCGGGGTCGACGGCCGCCAGCCCGGTGCGCACCTTCTCCGGCGTGGCGTCGGGCAGCGCGTTCGTGACCGCCCGCTTGGCCGCCTGCATGAGCTTCTTGTCGAACGTGCTGACGATCTTGAGCCCGCCGGAGTTGATGTCCTCGTCGCTGTAGCCGCGCCGGTTGAGCTCGGCGGTGACCTGCTCCAGCATGTACTGGGCCTGGCCCTTGAGCTCGAACGGCTTCTTCGGCGCGGTGAGGTCGGGGAAGCGCTGGGCGGCGACCTGCTGGGGTGTGAGCGCGCCGGTCTGCCCCATCGCGTCGATCACCGACTTCCAGCGGGCCCTGGCGGCGGCGAGGTCGGGGCCCTTGGGCGCGGCGAAGCGGCTGGGCTGCTGGATGACGGAGGCGAGGTAGGCGCCCTCGGCCACGCTCAGCTCGCCGACGTCCTTGCCGAAGTAGGCCTGGGCGGCCGACTGGACGCCGTTCGCGCCCCGGCCGAAGTAGATCGTGTTGAGATATTGCTCCAGCACCCAGTCCTTCGGCTTGGACTGGTCGACCTTCATCGCGATGAGGATCTCTTTGAACTTGCGGGTGACGGAACGTTCCTGGCTGAGCCCGCTGTAATAGTTGCGCACGAGCTGCTGGGTGATCGTCGAGCCGCCCTGGAGCTGCTGCCCGGTCATGGTCGACCAGACGGCCCTGGCGGTGCCCTTGACCGAGACGCCGGCGTCTTCGTAGAACGAGCGGTTCTCGGCGGCGATGACCGCGGCGCGCACGTGCCGGGGCACCTGGGCCAGCTCGACCTTCTTGCGGTCGACGCCCTGCCGGGCGAGCACGGTCTTGCCGTCGCGGTAATAGATCACTGAGCCCTGTGCGGTGGCCTGTTTCTGGGTGCTGTCGGGAATTGGCGTCATCGCCCACGCGATGGCAAAAAGTCCGGCAAGTACGAGGATTGCGGCACCGAAAGAAATGGCCAGAAGTCGGAGAATCCGCCGTTTTCGCATCCTGTTTCCACCACCGCTCCGCACTCTCGACCCCCTTAGTCACGTGCCGCCCGACCCCCTGCACGCAGGGCGAATGCCAAGGTTAAACGGTCGATGACGGTGCCTCGTCCCCAAGCGATAGTACGGCTAGCGCGCCCCGTGCCGCGGAACATCGGCGACCAATGGCAACACTCGGTAGGGAACCGGAGTGTCAAGGGCGATGATCGAATTAGTCCTGAGCACGCCGTGGACATCGACGATCTGATCGATGACGCGCTGCAGATCGGCGTTGGTCCGCGCCACCACGCGGCAGAGCAGGTCGCTGTCACCGGTGATCGTGTGCACCTCCAGAACTTCGGGGATGCGGGCGAGCCGGTCGGCCACGGGGTCGTGCCCCGCGACCTGCCTGATCTCCATGCTGACGAACGCCGTCACGTCATATCCGAGCGCCGCCGGAGAGACGTCGGGTCCGAACCCGGTGACCACGCCCCGGGCGACCAGCCGGTCCAGCCGGGCCTGGACCGTGCCACGCGCCACGCCGAGCCGTCGCGAACATTCGAGCACGCCCAGCCGGGGCTCGGCCGTCAGGAGGGCGATCAGTCGGGCATCCAGATCATCGATCGTCATGCTGTACAGATTTACCGGACATCGCCCATGGATGCTAGGCAGATTGTCCACCGTGTGAGGTAACTCTTGCGCAACTCGTCTAGAAATATCGAGAGTTGGAGCTATGAATGATGTCTTTCCGGTTAACGGCATGGACGCCGTCGTGTTCGCCGTCGGCAACGCCAAGCAGGCGGCCCACTACTACTCGACCGCGTTCGGCATGAAGCTGGTGGCCTACCGGGGGCCGGAGAACGGCAGCCCCGACGTGGCCGCGTACGTGCTGACCTCGGGGAGCGCCACGTTCGAGTTCCGGGCCTCGATCAGGCCGGGCACCGACATGGCGCGGCACGTCGCCGAGCACGGCGACGGGGTGATCGACCTGGCCATCCAGGTGCCCGACGTGGAGGCGGCCTACGCCCACGCGGTCGCCCACGGGGCCAAAGGGCTGGCGGAGCCGTACACGTTGGAGGACGAGCACGGCAAGGTGCTGCTCGCGGCCGTCGCCACCTACGGCGAGACGCGGCACACGCTGGTCGACAGGTCCAACTACGGCGGCCCCTACCTGCCCGGCTACGCCCCTGCCGAGCCTCTGGTCGCGCCGCCCGCGACCAAGGGCGGGCGGCTGTTCCAGGCCGTGGACCACTGCGTCGGCAATGTCGAGCTGGGCAAGATGGACGAGTGGGTGGAGTTCTACCGCAAGGTCATGGGCTTCACGAACATGGCGGAGTTCATCGGCGATGACATCGCCACCGAATACTCGGCGCTCATGTCCAAGGTCGTGGCCGACGGCACGCGGAAGGTCAAGTTCCCGCTGAACGAGCCGGCCGTCAGCCGCAAGAAGTCGCAGATCGATGAATATCTGGAGTTCTACCGCGGCCCGGGCGTGCAGCACATCGCGCTGGCCACCAACGACATCCTCACGACGGTCGACCACATGCGGGCCGGCGGCGTGCAGTTCCTCGACACGCCCGCCTCCTACTACGACGACCCCGAGCTGCGGGCGCGCATCGGCGAGGTGCGGGCGCCGATCGAGGAGCTGAAGAAGCGCGGGATCCTCGTGGACCGCGACGAGGACGGCTATCTGCTGCAGATCTTCACCAAGCCCGTGCAGGACCGGCCCACGGTCTTCTTCGAGCTCATCGAGCGGCACGGCTCGCTCGGATTCGGCAAGGGCAACTTCAAGGCGCTCTTCGAGGCCATCGAGCGCGAACAGGAACGCAGGGGCAACCTTTAGTTTGTCCCGACCCGGTGGTGGCCATCAGGACTTCATGGGATCGCCACCACCGGGGCTGGCGGGACGGTGGCGGCGGCTGTTCGCCGGCCTTCTCGACTGGCTCATCGTCAACGTCGCCACCGCCCCCTTCACCTGGACGAGCTGGGAATACGCCTGGGACGGCGCCAGGGGTGGCTGGGAGCGTTATCCGGTGGAGCACACCTTCGCGGCCGGACTCGTGGCTTTCCTCTACTTCTGGCTCCTGCATGCCTTCTGGAATGGTCAGACGCTGGGCAAGAAGGTCTTCGGAATCCGCGTCGTGCAGGAGAACGGGGCCAAGATAGGCGTGGGACAGGCCGCGATCAGGCAGGCCGTGATGAGCGCACTCGCCTGGACCTGCTGTGTCGGCCTCCTCCTCGACCTTGCCTGGATCCTCTTCGACCCCCGGAAGCAGGCCATCCACGACAAGGTCGCGAGGACGGTCGTCGTCCTCGCCTGACTCACCGTAGGATTCTCGTCACGATGCGAAGGGGGCTCGTTCGCCCATGCGACAACACAGGCGCGCGATCGCGCTGCTGGCGACGTTCGCCAGCCTCCTGGCCTGCTCGCCCGCGGACGCGCCGGCGGCGGCCGGGCACCGGCCGGGCGCGTCCGGCATCGGCGACACCGACTTCCCCGACGACGGCAACGGCGGCTACGACGTCAGCCACTACGACCTCGCCATCGACTACACCCCCGCGACCAGGCGGCTGGACGGCGTGGCGACCATCAAGGCCGGCGCCACCCAGGGCCTGTCGAGCTTCAACCTCGACCTGCTCGGGCTCGACGTGCGCCAGGTCACGGTCAACGGCTCCCCCGCCACGTTCACCCACCAGGGCGGCGAGCTGACCGTGCGGCCGGGCAAGCCGATCGACGACCGCGCCGCGTTCACCGTGAGGGTCCGCTACTCCGGCCGGCCCCAGCCGGCCACGAGCACCACCAACCTCGGCACGTTCGGGTTCATCCCGACCGCCGACGGCGCGTTCGTGGCCTCCGAGCCCAACGGCTCCAAGACGTGGTTCCCCAGCAACGACCACCCCTCCGACAAGGCCACGTTCGCGTTCACGATCACCGTGCCCGCCGGGGTCACCGCGCTGGCCAACGGCGAGCTGACCGGCGAGCCCGCGACGTCCGGCGGCAGGACCACCTTCCGGTGGAGCGAGCGCCATCCGATGGCGACCTACCTGGCGACGGCCACGATGGGCAAGTTCAAGCTGCGCAAGGGCAGCACGCCCGCGGGCGTGCCCAACCTCGCCGCCGCCGACCCCCGGTTCGCCTCCTCGCTCGACAAGCTCTACAAGGCCTCCGGCGAGATCACCGACTACTGGTCCACGGTCTTCGGCCCCTACCCGTTCGCCTCGACCGGCGGCGTGGTCGACGACTACGCCGCCGGCTACGCGCTGGAGAACCAGACCAAGCCGCTCTACGGCGGCTTCGACCCCGAAGAGGGCATCATCGCCCACGAGCTGGCGCACCAGTGGTTCGGCAACAGCCTGACCATCCGCCGCTGGAAGGACCTCTGGCTCAACGAGGGGTTCGCCACCTACGCCGAGTGGCTGTGGTCCGAGCACAAGGGCAAGAAGACCGCCGACGAGATCTTCGATGACCATCACAGCCGCCCCGCCGGCGACCCGATGTGGAAATACCCGCCGGGGCGGGCCAAGCCCGACGACCTGTTCAACCAGTCCGTCTACACCCGCGGCGGAATGACGCTGCACGCCCTGCGCCGGGCCGTCGGCGACGACACGTTCTTCAAGCTGCTCAAGGCGTGGGCGGCCGACAACCGCTACGGTCACGTCACCACGGAGAAGTTCATCGAGCTGGCCGAGCGGATGTCGGGCAAGGACCTCAAGCCCCTCTTCGCCGCCTGGCTCTACCAACCCCGCCGCCCCGCCTGACCCCGGGCCGCGGGGAAACGCTTCTCGTCGCTCCGTCCAAGTACGGATGTAAGGGCGAACGACGAAGGGAGCGAGGCCAGTGCGCCTCAACGAAGACCCTGCGGCCTTTGAGGCCTTCTATCGCCGCCACGTCGATGCCGTCATGAAGTTCGTGGTCCGGCGGGTGAGCGATCCTCATCTCGCCGCCGACCTGACGGCGGACATCTTCCTGGCGGCCCTCGACTCGGCGCACGCTTACGTGCCCGGCAGGGGCAGCGAGATCGCATGGCTGTACGGCGTCGCGCGCAACGTCGTGTCGGCACGACATCGCCAGGCGGCCAGAGAGGCTCGGGCGGCCGGCCGTGTCGCGGGCCGCCGGCTGATGGACGACGACGATCTCGTTCGGATGGAGGAGCGGATCGACGCCGAGCGCCGGATGCGCAGCGCTCTGGAGGCCATGCGGGGTCTGCCGGAGGGCGAACGCGCGGTGCTGGAGCTCGTCGTGATCGATCAGCTCACCGTCACCGAGGCCGCGAAGGCACTGGGCATCAAGCAGGTGACCGCACGAGTCAGACTGCATCGGGCCAGACGTGCCCTGGAAAACGTCGCTTCGCCATCGACCGTGTACCTGGAAGGACACGCATGAGCACCTTCGAAGAGCGCCTTCTCAGTGCACTCAAGGAAGAGATCACGACAAGGACGGCGGAGGACGAGATGACGACTGTGACACCGGTTCGGCGCAGCTCCCGGCGGCGCTTCTTCGGGCTGTCCGCCGCGGTGGCGGGGGCCGCGGCGGCCACCACGGCTGTCGTGATGCTGACCGGGATGACCGGCAGCCCGGCCTACGCGGTGACCAGGGCCGCCGACGGCGGAGTGCGGGTGCAGATCAACGAGCTGACCGATCCGGAGGGGCTGCAGTCCGAGCTGGCCGGCGCCGGAGTGAAGGCCGTGGTCGACTACCTGCCGTTCGGGCAGACCTGCGAGGGGTCCCGTGGCCAGACGGGATCCGTGAAGGGGCAGCTCGCGGTGAGCATCGGCAAGGCGGGCGACGGCATCGCGTTCACGATAGAGAAGGGGCAGGTGCCCGCGGGCGAGACACTCGTCCTGGCCGTCACCAGGGCCAGGGAGGGCGACGACAAGCCGCCGGTCGCGACCCATCTGCAGGTGGTCAGGGGCTCCGTCGCCCCCTGCCAGGCGACCTCGATGTCCATCCCGTCCCCCGGCGCGGACGGTACGAGTGAGCGGGGCACGAACGAGGACGACGGGCCGAGCCTCTCGACCAGGACGGAGGGCCGGCACGCGGGGCCCGACCTCGACCCCAGGCCAGGTAACGCACCTCACGCGGCTGGCGATCCCGCACGCTGAACCTGTTCGCCGGCCCGTTCCCCGGCCCGGCGGTCCTCCCGAGCAGGAGGGTCGCCGGGCCTTTCACGTGCTCCAGTAGTTGTCCGTCGCGAGGATCAACGCGGCGGCTCCCACCAGCCCGGCCTCCTGGCCGAGAGCGGCGGGCACGACCTTGACCCGGCGGGCGAACTCCACCCTGGCGTGCTCGCGCAGCGCCTCCTCCAAGGGGCCGAACAGCGGCTCGCCGGCCTGGGACAACCCGCCGCCGATGGTGACGAGGTCCAGGTCGCACAGGTGGGTCGCGGAGGCGATGGCGAGGCCGATCGCGCGCCCGGCCCGGCTCATGGCCCGCAGCGCTACCGGGTCCCCGGCCAGCGCGTCGGCCGCCAGCGCCCTCCCGGTAACGGCCCGATCCTCCCGATAAGCCGCCCCGGCGTCCCACACCACCCCGCCACCGCGCCTGGGCGCGTCCCCACCCGGGCGCGGCACGTCGTCCGCCGGGGCGGCTCCGGGGGTCCAGCCCTGGGCCAGGGCCCAGTCGGTGAGGGCGGGGCCGCGGGCGACGGCCTCCAGGCAACCGTGGCCGCCGCAACCGCAGCGCGGCCCGCCCACCGGCTCGACCACCACGTGCCCGATGTGCCCGGCGTTGCCCGTCCTGCCGTTCACCAGCCTGCCGTTCAGGATGAGCCCGCCCCCCACCCCGGTCGAGACGACCATGCCCAGCATGTCGGCGACGCCCCGCCCGGCCCCTTTCCAGTGTTCCGCCACGGCCAGGCAGATCGCGTCGTTGTGGAGGCGTACCGGTAAGTCGGGGAAACGCGCGGCCAGCCGGGCGCGCAGGGGGAAGCCGCGCCAGGCGGGGATGTTCAGCGGCGAGACCTCGCCCTCGGGCCAGCGCATCGGCCCGCCACACCCCACCCCCACTCCTTCGACCCGCCGCGACAGCGGCTCGATGAGGTCCACGAGGGTCTTCCACAGGGTGCCGGCGTCCGTGTCCTGCGGGGTGGCGGCGCGCCGGGCCTCGACCACCGTGCCGTCGTGGGCGACCAGGCCCGCGGCCATCTTGGTGCCGCCCACGTCGATCGCGAGGATCACGGACGGCCCGCCGTACGGCTCATGGCCCGCCCGCCGTGTTGGAGAACACCAGGACGGAGGCGGTGAAGCCGTGCACGTGGTTGTGGCCCGCGACGGGGCCGACCTCGCCGGCGGCGAAGAAGCCCGCCACGCCGATGGGTCCCAGCGTGTCGCGCAGGGCGACCGGGTCGTGGTCGGCGGTGCCGAACATGGCCGAGCCCCGGCCGTTGCAGGAGAACAGCAGCGCCCCGTCCACCTTGCCGATCTCCTCGCGGTGGGCGTCGAGCAGGTCATAGAGGTCCTCGTCGGCGGTGGCCGCGTCGCGCACCTGGAAGCGCACGGTCCTGCCGATCTCCACGATGTCGCCGATGGCCACGGCCTCGCGTTCTGGATCGATGCCGATGACCCCTCTGATGAGGAAGTCTCCGCGTTCGTGGCGTTCGGCGTATTCGTCCATCGCCACGCCGATCTGCAACCCGGAGGCGACCAGTTCGCGGTCGTCCTCGTCCAGCTCGCTGACGATGTCCTCGAGCCGGGCCAGCGCGGGCTGCCCGGCCAGTTCGAGCAGCAGGTTCTCTTCCGCCGCCGTGACCACCATGCTGGGGCCGATCGGGCGGCAACCCTGGCTCACCACGGTGCTGATCTTCACCTGCCCGCTGATCAGCACGCCGATCGCGCCCTCGGAGTAGATCTCTCCGTCGGCGAACAACCGTACGGAGCCCCGGCCCTGCAGCCCGTTGGCGAGCCCGCCGATCAGGGGCAGGTCCCCCAGCACGTCGGCCGAGCGCTCGACGAAGGCGTCGGTCGGGAACGTGTACGGATCGGCCAGCAAGATCGCCACATGGTCGTCCCCGTTGCGCTCCGGCAGCCCGACCACCACGAACCTGTCCTCGGCGGCCAGCGTCTCCAACGCGAACGTGGTCAGTCTCGCCCCGTCCAGGGTCGCGGCCCAGGCGCTCACGGAGGGCGTCAGCTCAACTCCCTGCCCGTCGCCGATCACTCCCGTGGCGCTGCATCCGATCACATGTGCTTCGGGCGCGAGCTTCATCGCGGCCTCGCCGGCGCGTGCGACGTCGTCAGGATCGTCGCCGCAGATGAAGAAGCAGACCAGGTCGGCTTGGCCGCTGAGCCTCGACAGTGCCCGGCCGACGGCACTCTCCGCGGCCTCCACCAGGTCGGAACCCACGGCGAGACCGTCGGCGAAGCGGCTTGTCATCAAGGCCACGCGTCTCGCCTCCCCTCGACATGTCCAAGTCCCTAGGCCCGATTCTCCCCACTAAAGGGACAAGCACGCGCACGAACCGTCACGCAATAGTCAAGATCCGAAATCTCCGCCAGATGCGAAAGACTCTGCCGCATTCCGCGCGGGGGACGTAGTCTCGATCCCGTGCATCAGCCACGTAATCTCCGCACGTTGCGAGAGAGCGGCCACGTTCATCGCACCGTCAAAGCCGAGGTCCGGGAAAACCTGCTGGCCAAGCTGCGGGCGGGTGAGCCCCGCTTCCCTGGCATCGTGGGCTTCGACGACTCCGTGCTCCCCCACCTCGAACGGGCCCTGCTGGCCGGCCACGACCTGGTCCTGCTGGGCGAGCGCGGCCAGGGAAAGACCCGGCTCATCCGCACCGTCACCGGGCTGCTCGACGAGTGGACGCCGGTCGTGGAGGGCTGCGAGATCAACGACCACCCGTACGCACCGGCCTGCACGCGCTGCCAGGCGCTGGCGCGCGAGCTGGGCGACGAGCTGCCGGTCGCGTGGAAACACCGGGACGAGCGCTACGGCGAGAAGCTCGCCACACCCGACACCTCCGTCGGCGACCTGATCGGCGACGTCGACCCGATCAAGATCGCCGAGGGGCGCACGCTCGGCGATCCAGAGACGGTCCACTACGGCCTGGTCCCGCGCACCAACCGCGGCGTGTTCTCCGTCAACGAGCTGCCCGACCTGGCCGAGCGCATCCAGGTGTCGCTGCTCAACGTGCTGGAGGAGCGCGACATCCAGGTGCGCGGCTACAACCTGCGGCTGCCGCTCGACATCCTGCTCATCGCCAGCGCCAACCCCGAGGACTACACCAACAGGGGCCGGATCATCACGCCGCTGAAAGACCGGTTCGGCGCCGAGATCCGCACCCACTACCCGCTGACGGTCGAGGACGAGCTGACGCTGATCCGCCAGGAGTCCATGCCCGACATCGGGGCCGACATCCCCGAGCACCTCGTCGAGGTGATCGCCAGGTTCACCCGGCTGGTCCGCGAGTCGACCGCGGTCGACGCCCGATCCGGCGTGTCCGCGCGCTTCTCGATCGCGGCCGCCGAGACCGCGGCGGCCTCTGCGGTGCGCAGGGCGGCCCTCGCGGGCGAGGAGCAGGCCGTCGCGCGCGTGGTCGACCTGGCCTGCGTGGTGCACAGCCTGCGGGGCAAGGTGGAGTTCGAGGTCAGCGAGGAGGGCCGGGAGACCGAGATCCTGGCCCACCTGCTGCGCAGGGCGACGGCGGAGACGTTCAGGAGCCGGCTGGGCGGCATGGACCTGTCTCCGGTGACCGACAAGTTCGCCGAGGGCAACCAGGTCGAGTCGGGCGAGCTCGTCCCCGCCGGGGAGTTGCTGCACCGGATCGGGCCGGTCACCGGGCTGGCGAAGGTCATGTCGAGGCTGGGCATGGGCGCGGGCGAGGAGTCGCCGGGTCATGCGGCGGCGGCCCTGGAGTTCGCGCTCGAAGGTCTCTATCTCATGCGCCGCCTGTCCAAGGAAGACCTTGACGGAGTGACCGTCTACCGGACGTGAACATCTGGACGGTCTCCCGCGTCTTACGTGATAGCAGCCCACGACGTCGGGGGAGACCGTCCATGCGCCCGCTTGCCTGTGCCACCGCAGCCGCTCTCGTTCTGTGCGGCATCGCCGCGCCCGCCGAGGCCGCCACCACCAAGACCGTTTACGGGTACGCCTGGCCCGACGGCCAGGGCCGCCTGCGCATCGCGCCCCAAACCGCTTCGTTCGTGAAGCAGAAGGGTTTCCTGGGCTACCGCCTCAAGGCGACCCCGGGCACCAGGGAGCTCAGGCTCGACTACTCCAGGGCCGCCTACGGGCGCATCACGGTCGCCTGCGACCTGAAGGAGACCGAGGGCCGGGTGGCCGTCGACCGCAAGGGGCTCGGGCGCACCAGGTGCTCGCCCCGCGACCTGTCCGCCGGCCTCGGCCGCGGCCCCGTGCCCGTGCGCGTCGAGCACCGTGGGGGCAAGGCCACCAGGGTCAACGAGTTCGTGGTCGCCGACCGGCCAGACCAGCGCTCCGCGCGCGGCACGATCAGGCGGATCGACGACACCACCGTCGTGTTCGCGTCCGGCGGGAAGAAGATCAAGCTGGGCTACACGTACGCCACGAGCTTCTACCGCACCACCGCCCAGTGCGGGAGCGGCTGGCTCGCGGGCCGGCCGGTCAACGCGGACGCGAACGGCCTGGGCAGGAAGCCGTGCACCCCGGCCGACCTGACGAAGGCGCTCAGGTCGCTCCGCCACCCCGTGCTGGTGAAGATCGAGTACACCCCCGGAGCCGACTCCCTCGACCAGGTATGGGAGGTTTTCGGGGACGCGTGACCGCGCTTGTGGGGTTAGCGTGGTCCTGTGATGGCCTTTCGCTATGGCGAGTACCACGATGGCCCCGATCCCCTGGCCCCGCCCTACGACGTGCGGGCGGCGCTCGACGAGATGGGCGATGCGATCCTGTCGGGCTCGACGCCCGTCCACGCGCTGCGCGACCTGCTCAAGCGCGGTCTGCCCGGCACGCAGGACCGCGGGGGCCTCGACGACATGCTCAAGCAAGTCCGCAGGCGCCGCCGTGACCTGCGCGAGCGGGGGCGGCTCGACGGCACGCTGGAGAAGGCACGGGCGCTGCTGGACAAGGCCATCGGGCAGGAGCGGGCCGAGCTGTTCCCCGACCCCTCCGACGAGGCGCGGCTGCGGGAGGCTGGGCTCGACGCCCTGCCCGAGGACACCGCCGCCGCCATCCAGGAGCTGAGCACGTACGAGTGGCGTTCGGCCGCCGCGCGCCGGACGTTCGAGGAGCTGCGTGACCTGCTGCGGCGGGAGGTTCTCGACAGCCAGTTCAGGGGCCTGCGCGACGCGCTCACGAACCCGGACCCCGAGGCGATGGAACGCGTCCGCCAGATGATGTCGGACCTGAACGACATGCTGGACAAGGACGCCCGCGGCGAGCACACCCAGGCCGACTTCGACGCCTTCATGGCCAAACACGGTGACCTGTTCCCCGAGAAGCCGCGCGACCTGGAGGAGCTCGTCGACATCCTGGCCCGCCGCGCCGCCGCCACGCAGCGCATGCTGGCCTCGATGACGCCCCGCCAGCGCGAAGAGCTCGCCGGCCTCATCAACCAGACCCTCGACCAGGCCGGGCTCTCCGAGCAGATGCGCCGCCTCGGCGAAGCCCTCCACGCGCGCCGCCCCGACCTCGCCTGGAACGCCCCTGAACGCCTCACCGGCGAGGAACCCCTGGGCATGGGCGACGCCGTCACCGCCCTGGAGGAGCTGGCCGACCTCACCCAGCTGGAAACCGCCCTGCGCCAGGACTACCCGGGCGCGCGGCTCGACGACATCGACGAGGCCGCCGTACGCCGTGCGCTGGGCCGCTCCGCGGTCGACGACCTGGAGGCGCTCAAACGCATCGAACGCGAGCTGGAGGAGCAGGGCTACCTCCTGCGCCGGCGCGGCAAGCTGGAGCTCACCCCGAAGGCGGTGCGGCGGCTCGGCGAGACTGCCCTGCGCCGCGTCTTCTCCTCACTCGACGCGGGCCGTCGCGGCGACCACGACCAGCACGACGCGGGCTCGGCCGGCGAGCTCACCGGCTCGTCGCGGCCGTGGCGTTTCGGCGACGAGCAGCCCATCGACGTGGTCCGCACCCTGGTCAACGGCGTCCGCAGCGGCGGCCTGGCGATCCGTACCGGCCAGGAGACCACGCGGGCCGGACGGGAGACCTCCCGAACCGGACGGGACGCCGTGCGGGCCGGTGGTCGGGCGGCCGTGCGGTTGTCGGTGGACGACTTCGAGATTGCCGAGACCGAGCGGCGCAGCGCGGCGGCCGTGTGCCTGCTCGTCGACCTGTCCTACTCGATGGCCCTGCGCGGCACCTGGGCCGCCGCCAAGCAGACGGCGCTGGCCCTCCAGGCGCTGGTGGCCTCCAAGTTCCCGCAGGACGCCGTACAGATCATCGGCTTCTCCAACTACGCCAGGGTGCTGCAGCCCGACGAGCTGGCGGGCCTCGACTGGGACATGGTCCAGGGCACCAACCTGCACCACGCGCTCCTGATCGCCGGCCGTCACCTCGACCGTCACCCCGACTTCGAGCCCGTGGTGCTGGTGGTCACCGACGGCGAGCCCACCGCGCACCTGATGCGCAACGGCAGGTCGGCGTTCGAGTGGCCGCCGTCGAGCGAGACCTTGGAGCTCACGCTGTCCGAGGTCGACAAGATGACCCGGCGGCGGGCCACCCTCAACGTCTTCATGCTGGCGGCCGACGACCGGCTGAAGGAGTTCGTGGACGAGGTGGCCCGCAGGAATGGCGGCCGCGTCTTCTCCCCCAGCGCCGAGCGGCTGGGCGAATACGTGGTCAGCGACTTCCTCCGGCTGCGCCGGGCCCGCTGAACTGTCGGCGCTGTGTGCCACACTCGCACGCCATGAGCGAAGACGTACGCCTGCGCGACGTGGAGACGGCCGACCTCGAGGTGTTCCTGGCCCACGAGCACGATCCTGAGGCCGCGCGGCGGTCCAGGTTCGCGCCCAGGGAGCGGGAGGCGTTCATGCGCCACTGGACCACGCGCATCCTCGGCGACCCGGCCGTCCACGTCCAGGCGGTCACCGTCGACGGCGACCTGGCGGGCAATCTCGTGGCCTGGTGGGAGGATGACAGGCGCTTCATCGGCTACTGGTTCGGCCGGGAGTTCTGGGGCCGGGGCATCGGCAGCCGGGCCATGGAGCTCTTCCTGCGCCAGGAGCGCATCCGCCCGCTCCACGCCGACCCCTTCCACGCCAACACGGGTTCGGTCCGGCTGCTGGAGAGACACGGTTTCCAGCGTGCGGGCACGGTCAGGCACGGTGACGACGAGCACATCCTGCTCGTCCTGCACAGCCCGCCGGCGCGCCGATGAGGTCGCCACTTCGTCCAGGGCGAACGGTGGCCGACGAGGTCAGGCGTCGACGAGGCGGCAGTAGAAGTCGAGGGCGACGTCGAACCCGTCGCGGCAGTTGCGGTGCGAGCGGTAGCACGGTCGCCAGGCCGAGCTGGCCCCCACGCCTGCTCTGGCGTCGCTGAGCGCCGACGGCACCCGCTCAGGCCTGGGCAGCAGCCCGTGCCCCAGATAGCGCACCCGGGCCAGCTCACTGCGCAGACCCGGCCCGCCGGAGACGAAGGTGCCGAGGCGCCAGCCGCTCTCTTCGTCCCAGACCAGCGCGCTCCCGTCGGCCAGCTTCAGCGTGACGTCGCGCGGGTCGCACGGGCCCTCCCACCAGCCGGCCACCTCTGATCCCAGCACGTCGATGACCCGCTGCACGTAGCTGATCGGCTGCTGCAGCCACTCGTCGCTATACGGCTCGACATGCCTGATGGCCACGGACGGCACCCCCTTGTGCCCTTACGGTAAGAAAAACCGAACGGTGACCAACCATACCCGCGCCGAACTTATTCCGTTGCAGGCTCGTCTAGTCATTACGGACGATATTTACGGTCCAGACGGGGAAGGAGGAGGTCCCATGGTGGCGGTTCTCCTCATCGTGCTCATGGTCGTCGCGATCGTGATGACCGAGTTGATCATGCGCTGCGCGGAAGACGGCAAAGAGAGTGTCGAGTCCCCGGCCGAGATCGCCGGCGACTAGTCTCTCCCCCATGTCGTCCCTGTTTCTCTGGCTGCACGTCGGGTTCGCAATCTTCACGATCGGCCCGGTCACCGCCGCGACGATGGCCGCTCCGCGCGTCATCCGCAACAAGAACGTGCCCGTGCTGCAGAACATCCAGCGCATGACGAGGGTTTACAGCCTCGGCAGCCTGGGCGTCTTCGTGTTCGGCCTGATCCTCGGCATCGTTCTCGGTGGCGGGGTGCTCGGCCGGTGGTATATGACGGCATCGATGACGTTGTTCATCGTGGGCGCCGTGCTGCTCGTCATCATCGACCGCGACCTGCGCACCGCCGTCCGCGTGCTCTCCAGCGAGGGCACGGGCGACGACGCGCAGGTGCAGAACGGCCGGATCGCCGCGATCAGCGGGTTGCTGTCGGTGATCTGGCTGGTCATCCTCTTCCTGATGGTGGTGCCCGGCTAGCCGAGCGCCGGGGCTGGCCGGGCGCCCCGGGTCAGCCGAGCGCCTGGGTGAGGTCGGCCAGCAGGTCGTCGACGGTCTCGATGCCGACCGAGAGCCGCACGAGGTCGGCGGGCACCTCGAGGGGCGACCCGGCCGCCGAGGCGTGGGTCATCCGGCCGGGGTGCTCGATGAGCGACTCGACGCCGCCGAGTGACTCTCCCAGCGTGAACAGCCTGGCCCTGTCGCACACCGCCACGGCCTCCGCCTCGCCTCCGGCGACGCGGAACGACACCATGCCCCCGAACCTCTTCATCTGCTTGACCGCGACCTCGTGCCCGGCGTGCTCGGCCAGGCCCGGGTAGAGGACGTGGGTGACGCGCGGGTGGGCGAGCAGCAGGTGGACGACGCGTTCGGCGTTGTCGCAGTGGCGGTCCATGCGCACGCCTAGGGTCTTGAGCCCGCGCAGCGTCAGCCAGGCGTCGAACGGCCCGGCCACGGCGCCGATCGCGTTCTGGTGGTAGGCGAGCTCCTCGCCGAGCCCCCTGTCGGCCGCGATCAGGGCGCCGCCGACCACGTCGGAGTGGCCGCCGACGTATTTCGTGGTCGAGTGCACGACGACATCGGCGCCGAGCGACAGAGGCTGCTGCAGGTAGGGCGAGGCGAACGTGTTGTCGACCACCAGCAGCGAGCCGTTGTCATGGGCCAGCTGCGCCAGCGCGGCGATGTCGGCGATGCCGAGCAGCGGGTTGGTGGGCGTCTCGACCCAGACGATCTTCGTCTTCTGTGTCATGGCGGCGGCCACGGCGTCGAGGTCGTGCAGCGGGACCGGGTCGTAGTGGAGGTCCCAGCGCTCGTTGACCTTGGCGAACAGCCGGTAGGTGCCGCCGTAGGCGTCGTTGGGAATGATCACATGGTCCTGCGGCTTGCAGACCGCGCGCAGCAGGGTGTCCTCGGCGGCCAGACCCGAGGCGAACGCGAGCCCGCGCGCCCCGCCTTCCACCGCCGCCAGCGCCTCTTCGAGCGCGGTCCTCGTGGGGTTGGCGGAGCGGCTGTACTCATATCCAGAACGCAGGCCGCCCACGCCGTCCTGCTTGTAGGTGGACGTGGCGTAGATCGGCGGCACGACCGCGCCGGTCAGCGGGTCGGGCTCCTGACCTGCGTGGATGGCCAGGGTTTCAAAACCGTTGCTCATACAGGCCACGTTAACGGAAGTCGGCCCGCGATCCGTTCCCCTCCGGATCGCGGGCCGCCGACGGGACGCCGCCCCCAGGGGGCTCCCGTCGTGGCTCGCGCACCATGCCCGCGCGAGCCACGGATGGTCAGGCGGCCCTGGGCTCCTGACGGTCCCCGCCTGACCGGGGCGGGAGCCGTACGACGTCCGCCTTGATGAACCGGCCGCTGCCGCCCTCCGCGTGCTCCCCGTTGATGCGGGAGAGCAGCACGGGGTCGGCCAGGGCGAGCAGCACCCCGACGACCAGCCCGATACCCAGCAGTGCGAACCCGATGGCCACCATTTCCTGTCCCCTTCCGACCTCTCCAGCATCGGCGACAGGCCCCGGCTCGCGCCTCGGCTCTAGGGCTGGTCTCGTACGCGGCCCCTCGGCCGAACGGCTGATACGACCTGTCCGACTTGCGGCTTAGGCTCGGGGCGTGGGGGATTCCAAGCGCATCGTGTACTGGGTCCGCCGGCTGAGTGAGCTGGCGATGCTCGGCTGGCTCGGCATGATGTTGCTGATCGACCTGGTGCTCGCCCATTCCATCGGAGGGTTCCAGTGGCTGGTCCCCGTCTGTGGCGCGGTGGGCACGGCGGCCGTGGTGCTGCGGCGCCGCCACCGCCTGCGCGGCTTCTGCGTCACGCTGGCCACGTCGTTCTGCGCCTCGCTGACGATCGGCGGCACCGGGCTCGCGGGCGTGCCCGGCATGGCGGAGACCGGGTCGCTGCTCATCCTGCTCATCGGCGCGCTGCGGCACGTGGAGCCGGTGCGGCGGGCCGCGGCCCTGGCGTGCGCGGGGCTGGTCGTCCTGATGTCGGAGTCCATCGGGCGCGACTACAACAGCTCGGGGCTGGTGTTCTCGTTCCTGCTGTTCGCGGCCTGGTCGACGGCCGCCGGCGTCGGTGGCTACCTCCGTTTCCAGCAGGAGCGCCGCGTGGAGGCGGTCCATTCGGTACGCAGGGCCGAACGCCTGGAGCTGGCCAGGGAGCTGCACGACCTGGTCGCCCACTACATCACGGGCATCGTCGTCCAGGCCCAGGCCGCAAGGACGGTCGCCCAGACCAGCCCCGAGGCGGTGACGCCCGCGCTGGACGCGATCGCCACGGCCGGTTCGGAGGCGCTGACCTCGATGCGGCGCATGGTGACGGTGTTGCGCGCGGAGGACGACCCGTCCCGCAAGCCCGGCGTCACGCTGGCCGACCTGCGAATGCTGACGGAGAAGTTCTCCTCCGACGGGCCGAAGGTGGCGTTCGAGATCGGCCAGGGGATCGACGATCGTACGCTGCCTCCCGAGGTGATGACCACCCTGCACCGGGTGCTGCAGGAGGCGCTCACGAACGTGCGCAAGCACGCATCCCGCGCCGCCTGGGTGGAGGCCGACTTACGGCGGCACGCGAAGGTGGTGACGTTGCGGGTGCGCAACTTCGGGGCGGCCTCGGATCCCCGGGTCGCCCGCCTCGGCGGCGGGTTCGGGCTGGTCGGGATGGCCGAGCGGGTCGAGGCCCTGGGCGGCAGGCTCTACGCGGGCCCGTCCCCCGAGGGGGCCTGGGAAGTGATCGCCGAGTTCGCGCTGCCCTGAGCCGAAGGACTGCTCGAACGCCTCGTCGCCCAGGGCGGCCCGCAGGCGCCGGGTGATCCTGTCGACGTCCCACCGCTCACCGGAAGGCAGCGGCGTGCCGACGGCCTGCCTGATCGCGGTCGCCGCCCCGAGCAGCCCGGCGGCCTCGTGGCCGTGCCCGCCCGGCTGGATGGACAGGGCACCGGCCAGCCCTTCGAGGGACAGGGCGATCGCGCGGGGGTCACCCGTCGCCCGCGCGGCTTCGTACCCTTCGCGCTGCCTGGCCAGCGCCGGCTCCGCGTCGCCGCGCTGCTCCGCGGCGAACCCCAGTTCGGCCATGATGAACGCGACGCCGGGTGTCCCCCGCACCTGTCGGAGCCAGCCGAGCACGGGCTTGAGGTAGGACTCCGCCTGCTCGTAGCGGCCCCGCCGCCTGGCGCTCATGGCCAGGCCGAGCACGGCGTTCTCCTCGGCGGGCTTGTACGACTGCTCGACCGCGAGCCGCCTGGCGCGCTCGTGGTAGTCGTCGGCCCGCTCGTAGTCGCCCGCGAGCAGCGCGATCCGCCCGAGCCCCGCCAGCTTGAACGACACCTCGAACCCCAGCTCCTCCGCCAGCCGCAGCGCCTGTTCCCGCAGGCCGGCGGCCCTGGCGTAGTCGCCGCGGATCTCGGCCGCCCGGTCGAGCGCGTCCATGGCCTCCATCTGCCCCCACGCGTCGCCCAACTCCTCGAACAGCGCCAGCCCTCGCTCCGCGTCGCGCTCCATCGCCGCCAGGTCGCCACGGCCGACGGCGAGCTTGGCGCGCAGGCACAGCGCCGCCGCCACACCCCACCGATCACCCAGCTCCTCGTACGCCGCCAGCGCCCGGTCCGCCGCCTCCTCGTGCGCCCCCTGGTCGCCGTAGGCCCAGTGGACGTGGCTGAGGAACCAGTCGGCCAGCGCCGTGCCCGGCCGGTCGAGCTCGGCGTACCGTACGGGCGAGGCAGGTTTCCCGATCAGCCGTTCGATCCCCGCCAGCCAGACCGACGCCCGCGCCACCTCCGTGGCCGCTCCCCCGCCCGCGATCGCGGCGGCCAGGGAGCGGCGGGCCTCGCGCAGGCGGCCGCGCAGGACCCAGTACCAGGCCAGGGCGCTGACCAGGCGCAGCGCGTACGGCCCTTCGGTCGCCAGCCGCAGGTTCGCGTGGTCGGCGTCGAGCCTGGCCAGCCACTCCCGCTGACCGGAGCCTCCGAGGTCGGCGCGCTCGGCCATGGCGGTGTAGTGGCGGGCGTGGCGCTCCCTGATCAGCTCGTGCTCGCCCACCTCCCGCAGCCGCTCCACGCAGTACGCCGCCACGGATTCGAGCAGCCGGTAGCGAGGCCCCGGCGCGCGCACCACCAGCGACCGGTCGACCAGCCTGGCCAGCGTGTCGAGCACGTCGACCCCGGACTCGGCGCACACCTCCTCGGCGGCTTCCAGCGTGCACCCGTCGGCGTGCACGGCGAGCCGGCGCAGCACCACCCGCTCCTGGCCGGTCAGCAGCTCCCAGCTCCAGTCGATCATCGCCCTGAGCGTGCGCTGCCGGGCGGGCGCGCCCCTCAGGCCGACGTTCAGCAGCCGGAACCGGTCGTCCAGGCGGTTCGCGAGCTCCTGCACCCCGAAGGCGCGTACGCGGGTGGCGGCCAGTTCCAGGGCCAGCGGGATGCCGTCGAGCCGCCGGCAGACGGTGTCGACGGCCTCGCCAGGCCCGACGCCCGCCCGCACGGTGAACAGCCGTGCCGCCTCGGCGAGGGGCAGCGGCGGCACCACGTGGACGCGTTCGCCCGTCACGCCCAGCGGTTCCTGCCCGGTGGCCAGCACGCGCAGGCCGGGGGCGGACACCAGCAGGGCCGACGCCAGCTCGGCCGCCTGCTCCACCAGGTGCTCGCAGTTGTCGAGCACCAGCAGCGCACGTTTGCCCGCCAGCGCGCCGGCCAGCCGGGAAGCCAGCGGCACGGCGTCGTCGTCGCGGAGGCCGAGCACGGCGCCCACCGCCTCGGCGACGTCCGCCGCCCCCGCCAACTCGCCCCACCACACGCCGTCAGGAGATCCGGCGGTGGCGGTGCCGGCGGCGGACAGGGCGAGCCTCGTCTTGCCGACGCCTCCCGTCCCCGTGAGCGTCACCAGCCGGTGGGCGGCCAGCAGCCGGCGCACCTCCGCCAGCTCCCTGTCCCGCCCGACCAGGTCCGTGAGCGGCGCCGGCAGCCCCACGAACGGCGCAGCCGCGCCGGAAGGCGGACGAGAGGCCGGAGGACGGCCCGGGTCCGGAGCCGGGTGAGAGGCCGGATGAGGGCGCCTGCGAGACGTCGGGGCAGGGCCCTGGTGAGCAGCGGCCGGGGCGGCCAGGTCGGGGTCGTGGCGCAGGATCGCCTGGTGCAGCGCGGCGACGTCAGGCGACGGGTCCAGGCCGAGCTCGTCCGCCAGCCGCTCACGCAGCGCGTCGTACGCGGCCAGCGCCTCGCCCTGCCGCCCGCCCCGGTAGAGGGCCTTCATGTGCGCGGCGACCAGCCGCTCCCGGAGCGGGTGGCGGGTCACCAGGGCGGCGAGGTCCGCGGGCAGGCCCAGAACGAGGTGCAGCTCCGCCTGCTCTTCGAGCGCCGCCAGCCGCGCCTCCTCCAGGCTCGCCGCCTCGGCCCTGGCGAAACCCGCGTCGGCGAACTCGGCGTACGCGGGCCCGCGCCACAACGCCAGCGCCTCCTCCAGCTCCGCCGCCCGCGTGCGCGGGCAGGTGGAGCGGCGGGCAAGGAGGGCACGGAACCGGGCGGCGTCGCAGTCGTGGGCGGCCAGCGCGTAACCGCCGGGCCCGAGCGTGATCAGGGAGGGGTCGCCGAGGGAGCGGCGCAGCTGGGAGACGCGGGCCTGCAGGGTGCCCGCCGGGTTGCGGGTGGGCCGCGCACCCCAGAGGTCGTCGATGAGGCGGTCGGGCGTGAGCGGCCCGCCGCCGTGGGCGAGCAGGTCGGCGAGGAGCGCGCGCACCTTGAACTCGGCCACCCGCACGGGCGACCCGTCCTCCGCCCGGACCTCCAGAGGGCCGAGCACCGCGAAACGCACCACGTCAACAGCAACCCGTAGTGCGCCCGAAGGAATTCCGAAGCGCCGTGCCGCAGGGTGGCGGGCATGAGTGATGTGACAGTGGTGGGACTGGGCCCGATGGGCTCGAAGATGGCGGAGACGTTCCTGGCCGCGGGCCACCGGGTGGCGGTGTGGAACCGTACGGCGAGCAGGGCCGAACCGCTGGTCGCGAAGGGCGCCAGGCGGGCGGCGACGGCGGCCGACGGCGAGTTGCTGGTGGTCAGCCAGATTCACTACCAGGCGATGTACGACAGCCTCGGCGACGCCCGGCTGGACGGCAAGGTGGTGGTCAACCTCAGCTCGGGCACCCCCGAGGAGCTGCGCGCGGCGGCCCGCTGGGTGGAGGGGCGCGGCGGCACCCTGGTCACGGCGGGCATCATGGTGCCGCCGCCCGGGATCGGGCAGCCGGGGGCGTACACGTTCTACAGCGGCCCCAAGGAGGTCCTCGACCGGCACGCGGCCACGCTGGCGGCGCTGAGCGAGGTCACCTACGTGGGGGCCGACCGGGGCCTGGCGATGGTGTACTACCAGGCCCAGCTGCTGATGTTCTGGTCCAGCCTGACCAGCTTCATGCACGCCCTGGCGCTGATGCGCACGGCGGGAGTGTCGCCGGAGGAGTTCCTGCCGTTCGCGCGGGAGACGTTCCAGCAGCTGGGCGGCGACGGCCCGATGGGTTACGCCAAGATCATCGCAGACGAGGTCGCGGCCGGGGTCTATCCGGGTGCGGACAACTCCCTGCACATGCAGGCCGTCGGCATGGGCCACGTCGTGGAGACGCTGGAGGAGGCCGGGGTGGAGACCACGGTGCCGAAGGCGGTGCGCGCGTTGTTCGACCGGGCCGACGCAGAAGGGCGCGGCGACGAGGGCATCAGCACCGTGATCGAGTCGATCGGGAAGCCCTGACGACCCTTACTCAGGCCGCCGTCCGGCGGCGGCCTGAGTAAGGAGGGTCAGTGGTTGGCGAGGAAGGCGAGCAGGTCGTGCCTGGTGATCAGGCCGGCGGGTTTGCCATCTTCCAGCACAACGGCCGCATCGGCCTTCTCCAGCGCTTCGACCGCACGCGCCACAGGTTCACCGCTGCCGATCGTGGGTAGCGGCGCCGACATGTGATCGGCGATCGTGTCGTCGGAGGAGATCCTGCCGTGATACAGGGCTTCGAGGAGATCGCGTTCGACGATGGAGCCCACCACCTCGGCCGCCATGACGGGCGGCTCCTCCTTCATCACGGGAAGCTGCGACACCGAGTATTCGCGCATGATCGCGATGACCGTGCTGACCGACTCGTACGGGTGCGCGTGCACGAACTCCGGCAGTCCCGCCCCCTTGCGCGCCAGCACGTCGCCGACCAGCCCCTCATCGGACGTGGTGGTCAGGAAGCCGTAGTCGGCCATCCAGTCGTCGTTGAAGATCTTGGACAGGTAGCCGCGGCCGCCGTCGGGCAGCAGCACGACGATCACGTCGTCGGGCGCGGCGGTGGCCGCCACCCGCAGCGCCGCCACCACGGCCATCCCGCAGGAGCCGCCGACCAGCAGCCCCTCCTCGCGGGCGAGCCTGCGGGTCATGTTGAACGACTCCTTGTCGGTGACCGCGATGATCTCGTCACAGATCTTGGTGTCGTACGTGGCCGGCCAGATGTCCTCCCCGACCCCCTCGACGAGGTAGGGGCGCCCGGACCCGCCCGAGTAGACCGACCCTTCGGGGTCGGCTCCGATGATCTTCACCCGGCCACCGGAGACCTCCTTGAGGTAGCGGCCTGTGCCGCTGATCGTGCCCCCGGTGCCGATGCCGGCCACGAAGTGGGTGACCCGGCCGTCGGTCTGCTCCCAGATCTCGGGGCCCGTCGAGTGGTAGTGGGAGTCGGGGTTGTTGACGTTGGTGTACTGGTTCGGCTTCCAGGCGTTGGGCACCTCGCGGGCCAGCCGGTCGGAGACCGAGTAGTAGGAGTCGGGGTGGTCGGGCGAGACGGCGGTCGGGCAGACGACGACCTCGGCCCCGTAGGCGCGCAGCACGGAGATCTTGTCCTGGGCCACCTTGTCGGGCACCACGAACAGGCACCGGTAGCCCTTCTGCTGCGCCACGATGGCCAGGCCCACGCCGGTGTTGCCGGACGTCGGCTCAACGATGACGCCTCCGGGACGCAGCTCGCCGGACGCTTCGGCGGCCTCGATCATGCGTGCCGCGATGCGGTCCTTGACCGAACCGCCTGGATTGAAGTATTCGACCTTCGCGACCACCTGGGCGGGCAACCCCGCGGTGACTTTGTGCAGCCGGACGAGCGGAGTGTTCCCCATCAGGTCGACCAGGGAATCGTAAACGCGCACCGAGGTGTTCACCTTCTTTGCCGAAGCTTGATCAGCTTGCTTGTGGCCGAGGTCCCAAGGGGGTGGCGGGGCCTCAGCTAGTTTTCAAGCAAACGCTACCGCCGAGTTCGACCAGGGAGGTCACGTACGTGGTGTGGGCAGCTGGCGTGGCGCGCGCGGCGCGGAAGATCGCGACGGCGGCGGCTCTCGGAGGTGGCGGGCTGACCGCCCTGGGCGCCACGGCATACGGACTGCTGATCGCCGAGGGGCTGCTCGCCCGCAGGGTCATCGGGCAGCCGCACGGCCTGGACGGCCCGGTCTCCGACGGCACGTACGGCGCCTTCCCCGGAGTGCCGCTCAACCTGGCCATGCTCGGCGACTCCACCTCCGTGGGGCTCGGGGTGAGCGAGCCCAGCCACACCCCCGGCGTCATCCTGGCGAACGGCCTGGCCGCGGTGGCGGAGCGGCCGGTGCGCCTGCTCGTGGCCGGCAAGTCGGGCACCCCGTCGGCCGAGCTGGGCGAGCAGGTCGACGCCGCCCTGGCCATGGGCCCCGACGTGGCGGTGATCTTCGTGGGGGCGAACGACATCATCACGCAGACGCCGCCCGCGGTGGCCGTACGCCATCTGACGAAGGCCGTGCGGCGGCTGCGGGACGCGGGCGCGGAGGTGGTCGTGGGCACGTGCCCCGACCTCGGCACGGTGCGGCCGATCGCGCAGCCGCTGCGCTGGGTCACGCGGCGGTGGAGCCGGCAGCTCGCGGCGGCGCAGACGGTGGCGGTGGTGGACGCGGGCGGCCGTACGGTGGCGTTCGCCGACGTCCTGGGGCCGGAGTTCGCGACAAATCCGACAGAAATGTTCGGACCGGATCGATTCCATCCATCTGACCAAGGTTACGCACAGGCCGCTTACGCGGTGCTACCGTCGGTGTGCGCTGCGTTGGGACTGTGGCCCGAGCCCAGACCCGCACGTGGCGAAGCACCGCAACCGATTTACCTTGCGGCGGCTACGGCCGCGGAGGAGCCCGGCACCGAGGTCACCGCGACCCGGGTCGACGGGCGGGCGACGGGCCTGCACGGCAAGTGGGTGACGTTGTTCCGCCGGCGGCTCGGCGAGCCGCTCAACGACGCCTGACCGCGGTCACCCTCCGAGCCTGAGCCGTCACTCCTCGTCCATTTTGGAGTGAATTGCCTGTGCTCCGGCCCCTGTGGAAATCGTCTATCGCCCTCGCGGGAATCCTCGCCGCGACCGCATGCTCCGGCAGCGACGCGGCCACGACGAGCTTCCCGACCTGGCACAACACCGATGTCAACGCCGTCAGCCGGATGGCGGCGGGCGGCGGGGTCGTCGCGACCACGTCGCTGAAGTCCGACGGCACGCTCGAAACCGTCGCCATCGGCCTGCGCGACGGCAAGCGCCTGTGGGCCTACCCGGCCACGATGGCCGGCCGGCTGCCCGGCATGGGCGTCTCCACCCCCGCGGTCGTGGAGACCCCCGAGGGTCAGAGCGTGGTCGTCGCGCTCGACCCGGCCAAGAAGGGCGGCTGGAACGCGACCCTCGTCGCCCGGGACGCCTTCTCCGGGGTGCGCAAGTGGACCAGGCCGGTGCACTCGACGTTCGGACCGCAGCGCTGCGGCCCCTACGTCTGCCTGTCCGAGCACACCGCCCTGGCCAGGGCGCGCATGGTGGTGCTCGACCCGGCCACGGGCAGACAACTGTGGAAGCTGCCCGGCATCGCCGAGGTCGAGTGGTCGGACGGGCGCCGGGTCCTGCTGCTCAGGTTGTCGGCCAACCCCATGGTCGAGTCGTACGAGCTCAAGACCGGCAAGCTCCAGTGGCAGCAGCCGATCGAGCAGGCGCTCGGCCCCGGCATCGACATGTCGGGCGGGTGGGCGTTCGGCTCGACGGGCGGCAACCTCGTCGGCTACGTCGCCCCCTACACCAACCCGCAGACCAAGAAGATCTCCACGTTCGGCCTGTTCTCGATCGAGATCAGCGACGGGACGATCAACTGGATGCGGCCCTCGGTGGTGCGCGTCTATCCCAGCGGCAACCCCGGCTACGCCCCGGTCGTCCGCCCGGTCGACCGCCAGGGCGCCTATGGCGGCTTCGCCCGGCTCGACTCCGAGACCGGGCGGGTGGTCGGCCAGATCACGGCGGCCGACGTGCCCGGCTCCGGCTGGTGGCTGGCCTTCCCCGACGAGATGGACAAACTCGGCTTCCTCCAGCACAACGCCAAGGGCTCGGCCTTCGACCTCGTCACCGGCAAGCAGGTGCCCGTGGAGGAGCAGCGGGGGTGGTCGTTCTGCGTCACCGACCCCAAGCCGCTGACCTTGCGCGGGCAGGCGCCGGGCTTCTACTCGACGGCCGCCGTCTGCCAGTACGACCTCGGCACCGGCAAGCGCGTCTCCCCCGCGTCCGCGCCGCCGGCCTGGTTCACGGGCAGCCAGGACGGGTGGCGGTTGTGGCGCGACGAGAAGGGGGCGATCCACGCCGTGAACGACCACACCGCCACGGCGCCAGGAATGTACGGATAACGGGGGCCGCTCGGGGCTTGCGCGTAGAACTGGAATATAGTTCTACTATTAGCGCCGACAAAGGAGGGGCCATGCCCGAGGCAGTCATCGTCGCAACCGCGCGTTCGCCCATCGGACGAGCCTTCAAGGGTTCGCTCAAGGAGATCCGGCCCGACGACCTGACCGTGCAGATGATCCAGGCGGCGCTGGCCAAGGTGCCCCAGCTCGAGCCCGCGTCCATCGACGACATCATGCTCGGGTGCGGGCTGCCCGGCGGCGAGCAGGGGTTCAACATGGCCCGGGTGGTGGCGGTGATGCTCGGGCTCGACAACGTGCCCGGCACCACCGTGACGCGCTACTGCTCCTCCTCCCTGCAGACCACCAGGATGGCCTTCCATGCGATCAAGGCGGGCGAGGGCGACGTGTTCGTGTCCGCCGGGGTCGAGACCGTCTCGCGCTTCACCAAGGGCAACTCCGACTCGCTGCCCGACACCCAGAGCCCGGTCTTCAACGACGCGCTGGCCCGTACGAAAGCCTTCACCGAGGGCGGGCGCGAGTGGCACGACCCGCGCGAGGACGGCGAGGTGCCCGACGTCTACATCGCGATGGGGCAGACGGCCGAGAACCTCGCCCAGCTCAAGGGGGTCACCCGTCAGGACCAGGACGAGTTCGGCGTCCGCTCGCAGAACCTCGCCGAGAAGGCGCTGGCCGACGGGTTCTGGCAGAAGGACATCACGCCCGTGACCCTGCCGGACGGCACCGTGGTGAGCAAGGACGACGGCCCGCGACCCGGCACCACCTACGAGAAGGTCTCGACCCTGGCGCCGGTGTTCCGTCCTGACGGCACCGTCACGGCGGGCAACTGCTGCCCGCTCAACGACGGGGCCGCCGCCGTCGTCGTGATGAGCGACGTCAAGGCGGCCGAGCTCGGCATCACGCCGCTGGCCAGGATCGTGTCCACCGGGGTCACCGGGCTGTCGCCGGAGATCATGGGCCTCGGGCCGGTGGAGGCCTCGAAGCAGGCGCTGTCCAGGGCCGGGATGGCGATCGACGACATCGACCTGGTGGAGATCAACGAGGCGTTCGCCGCGCAGGTGATCCCGTCGTACCGCGACCTCGGCATCGACCTCGACCGGCTCAACGTCAACGGCGGGGCCATCGCCGTGGGGCATCCGTTCGGGATGACGGGGGCCCGGATCACGTCCACGCTGATCAACAGCCTGCAGCACCACGACAAGAGCATCGGGCTCGAGACCATGTGCGTGGGCGGCGGGCAGGGCATGGCGATGGTCCTGGAGCGCCTGTCCTGATCAGGTCCTTACGGCAGGCGGCGGCTCTCCAACCGCCGCACGTGGCCGGCCCCCTCCAGGGAAACGGCCGCTGACCGGATGACGGTGGCCCGCCGTGACGCGAGCCCCCGTCGCCCGGTCGCCGTGGCCGGCCCTGGGCCGGGGGCTAACCGTGGCGATCCGGGCCGGCGTGGGTGGGGGCGATGCGGAGGATGACGCGGCGTTCGCGGGTCATGGCGGCGCGGTAGTCGTCCCAGTCGGGGTGCTCGCCCGAGATGTCGCGATAGTAGGCGACCAGGTGGTCCATGGCCTCCGGCAGCGAGATGATCTCGGCCGTGCCGTCCACCTGGATCCACTCGCCGTAGAAGCGGTCCGTGAAGGCGCACAGCGAGACGCTGGGATCGCGGCGGGCGTTGTGCACCTTGCTCGCCGTCTCCCTGGTGCTGATGATGACGTGGCCGTCCTGAACGCCGGCCACGACCGGCGACATCTGCGGGCGCCCGTCGCGGTGCCTGGTGAGGAGGATGGCGTGATGATGGGTGCGGAGAAAGGCCAGTGCCTTGTCGACGTCCATCCACTCATGATGACGCGCCCGTGTGCGGCACACGGGCGCGAGGGTGGTAGGGCTTAGACAAAGCCCATGCGGTTACGGCGGTGCCGCTCGTGCTCGTGAACGATCGCGGCGGCGTAGCCGTGGGTCAGCCCGTGCTCGTCGGCGAGCCAGTTGGCCCGCTCGTCGCATCTGAGGAAGCTCGGGCCGTTGTCGATGGCTTGGAACCACTCTGGGAGTTCGCGTCCCGTTATGGTCGGGACCCTTGCGATCAGCTTCGTCTGCGTCTCCGGTGAGTGGTTCAAGGACATGGGCACCTCCGCGGATAAGGTTCCTTTCGTTGACACTGCAACACCAGCGTGCGAATGGCAAGCCCTGAGTCAGGCATCATTTTGTGACGGCGGGTAGATTTTCGGTCGCACACAGGCATGCAGAGAGGGCCCCGCCTGAACGGCGGAGCCCTCCGGATGACGCGGGGATGGACGATCAGTCGCTGCTGCTGAAGTAGCTGACGAAGCGCAGCACCTCGAGGTAGATCCACACCAGGCTGAGCGTCAGCCCGAACACGCACTGCCAGGCGAACTTCTCCGGGGCGCCCTGCTTGACGCCCTGCTCGATCGCGTCGAAGTCGAGGAGCAGGAAGAAGCAGCCGATCAGGATCATGACGATGCTGAAGGCCCAGCCGATCGGGCTGTCGGTGCGCAGGCCGAGCCCGCCGTCGTTGAACAGGCCGACGATCAGGTTGACGAGCAGCAGGCCGATGGCCGCGATGGCGGCGGCGATGCCGAACTTCACGAGCTTGGGCGTGACGCGGACGATGCGCAACGAATAGACGGTCAGCACCGCGCCGAACGCGAATGCCGTGCCCAGCACCGCTTGGAGCACGATGCCGCTGATGGCGCCCTCGAACACGGCGCTGATCTTGCCGAGGAAGATGCCCTCGAACACCGCGTAGGCCAGAATGAGCGCCGGGTTGGTGCTCATCGTGAACGAGGCGACCAACCCGATGATCAGCGCGATGACGGCCGCGCCGATGGCGACCATGGGCGGGACGTTGAGGACCCAGGCCGCGGCCGCGGCCAGGACGAGCACCCCGAGCGTGAGGAACCCGCGCACCACGACGTCATCGAGGGTCATGGTCCGGTGTGCGGGCCTGGCCGGCGGTGCGTACGACGGGGCGTCGTACATGTTCTGCAACTGGTCGGGGGACGGGGTCGGCCCGCCCCAGCCCGCGGCCTGCTGCCGCGACCTGCTGAATACGGGGTTCTTGCTCTCCATCGCTGCCTCCTGTGACGCCGAGCCTACGGGGCCTGGCGGCACCTTGGTCAACTGACGCGTCAGATCGATGTTGGTTCGGGACTTCGGCAGCGTTGACAACGAACGTCTCCGGCGCCGAGTTCCCGAGGTCGGCCACGAGCTCGGGAGATCATCCGGCCCGGCCGGCGGGAGCCCTCCTGCGAGGGTCCGTGACGGAGCCCTTCCGGTGCGTGATGGTTTTTTCCAACGAGAAAAGGGTGAGCGGTTGTATTCCGTAGTCAACCATTCACACTAAGAAACTCCGGCGATCCCGGAAAGCAGAAGGAGGGCCGTTTGTCAATATGGCCGCGGAGGGCTGGATAGTTTTCCGGGGAGGCAAACGCGGACCCCGGCCCACAGACCGGGTCGCCCACCCCAGGACAGGGCCTCCACCAGCGATGGAGCACCCGGAACGCGACAACTCCATAACAAGTCGATATCAACCAGGAAACGGTCGAAGGGGCCCGTCCGGCGATCGCGGTAAACCTCCAGGTCAGAGCCCTAAAGGCGGCGAAAGATGGCAGGTGCCCCCGGCGGGATTCGAACCCGCACGTCAACCCTTTTAAGGGGTTTGCCTCTGCCATTGGGCTACGGGGGCGCCGCAATCATACGAAACGGACCATGCTTCCGAGGAGCACAACTTCGTATCAGGCGTCACAACTGTGATGACTGCGGTGAAGTGATAGTGCTCCCACCACTCTGTCCAAGAAGAGTAGACCGTCCAGATGGTCCAGTTGGTGCTGAATGCAACGGGCTTCCACGGCATCCGCCTCGATGGTGACCGGCTCGCCCGTGCCTGGCAAATGCCCATGTACGGTGATGCGCGTCGCACGACGTACGTCGGCGGTGAGCCCGGGGACGGACACGCACCCCTCCCGCAGGCGGTTCCAGCGGGCGGCCGTCGCGAGCCGTGGGTTGGCCATGACGACCTCTCCGGCGCACGACCGACTCCTGGGGTGGCGCCCGGCGTCAAAGGCGATCAGCCGCCAGCTCAGGCCGATCTGGGGGGCTGCCAGGCCGGTCGTGGAGGGCTCGTGGCGCAGGGTGGCCAGCAGATCGGCGGCGGCGGCCACGACCTCGGGGTCGGTCGGGTCCACCGGCTCGGCGGCGGTGGACAGCAGCGGGTGCGGGGCGTCGATCACCTCGCGGAGCCTTCCGTCCGCCGGCCGGGTCACAACAGATCCGGTTCGACGGGTCGAAACGTTATCTCGGAGTCGAGTCCGGCGCCGACCGCGGCGAGCCTGCGCATGAGCGCCGCGACGTCCACATCCTTCGGCAGCTCGACGTCGGCGATCAGCACGTAGAGCCGCCCGGTGAGCCGGGTGCTCATGCCGGTGATGTTGCCTCCGTCGGCCGCGAGCACGGCGCTGATGGCGGAGATGATGCCGGGCCTGTCGGGGCCGTGGACGGTCAGCACGTAGCCGAGGCCGCCGCCGTCGTCGCAGAAGTGGCGGCGTGCCTCGATCGCCGAGGCGGTCACCACGAGGTCGGGCGCGCACAGGCGCTTGCTCAGCTCGGCCGCGTCCACCTCGCCCGACACGAGCAGCATCATCGCCACGTGGCCGCCGAGCAGCGTCATGGTCGAGTCCTGGATGTTCGCCCCGCAGTCGGCGAGCGAACCGGTGACTGCGGCGATCACGCCGGGCCGGTCCACTCCGAGCACGGTCACCGCTGAGAGCCCCACCCGTGGTTCCCCCTTCCGCTCATGCGACCAGGGGCGCCGCACGCCCCGGCGAGGCTCACCGGGGCGCTGCCGTTCCCGGGCTAGCGGCGAGTCGTCGCCACCGCGGCCCTGAAGCCCTCTCGCGGGTGCTCCATCTCACCCAGCGAGATCGTCTCCCGTTTGAAGAACAGGGCCAGGGTCCAGTCGACGACGACGCGGACCTTGCGGTTCAGCGTCGGCACCCGCGACAGATGGTAAGTGCGGTGCATGAACCATGCAGGGAATCCGCGAAGCTTGACGCCGTAGACGTTCGCGACGCCCTGGTGCAGGCCCAGCCCCGCGACCGATCCGACGTACTTGTGGCGATATTCCGCCAGGTGCTGCCCGCGCAGATACCGCACGATGTTGTCGGCCAGCACCTTGGCCTGGCGCACGGCGTGCTGGGCGTTCGGCGCGCAGTATTGACCGGGGTTGGTCACGTCGGGCACCCCGGCCGCGTCGCCGGCCGCGAACGCGCCTTCCGTGCCCGCGACGGTCAGCATGGCCGTGGCCTTGATCCGGCCGCGCTCGTCGAGCGGCAGGTCGCTGTCGTTGACCACCGTGCTCGGCTTGACGCCCGCCGTCCACACGAGGGTCTCGGCGTCGAACTCCGAGCCGTCGGAGAGCACCACGTGGCCGCCCTCGCACGACTCCAGGCGGGTCTCGAGCCGGACGTCGATGCCGCGCTCGCGCAGCTGCTCCAGGGTCCACTTGCCCATCTCGGGGCCGACCTCGGGCAGCACCCGGTCGGTGGCCTCGACGAGCACCCAGCGCAGGTCCGACGGCTTGATGTTGCGGTAGTAGCGCGTCGAGTGCTTGGCCATGTCCTCCAGCTCGGCCAGCGCCTCCACGCCCGCGAAGCCCGCGCCGACCACGACGAACGTGAGCGCCCTGCGCCGCACCTCGGGGTCGTCGGCCGACTCGGCCACATCGAGCAGGTGCAGCACGCGGTTGCGCAGCGCGATGGCCTCGCCCACGGTCTTGAACCCGATGCCGATGTCGGTCAGCCCGGGGATGGGCAGCGTGCGGGAGATCGACCCGGCGGCCATGACGATCACGTCGTAGGCCACCTGCCGCGGCTCGCCCTCGGCGGGCTGGAAGGTCGCGGTGCGCTCGGCGTGGTCGACCTTGGTGACCGTGCCGTTGAGGATGTGCGCCTTCGGCAGCACGCGGCGCAGCGGCGCGACCATGTGCCGGGGGGAAAGGTTGCCGGCCGCCGCCTCGGGGAGGAACGGCTGGTAGGTCATGTAGGACTGCGGATCGATGATCGTGATGCGCGCCTCGCCGCTGCGCAGCTCACGATGGAGTTTGCGCTGCAGCCTGAGCGCTGTGTAGAGGCCGACGTATCCTCCGCCGACGATGAGAATGTGCTGGTTCATCCTGTCCACATCCCTTGGGGAGTGCTTGTGAAAGCATTCACAAGCCTACGCCAAGGGTGTCCGACGAATCCATTCCTGGCATGGTGCGACGCGTCACACAGCCAGCGACCTGGCACGGGCGAAGAGTTCGTCCAGCATCTGGGCGGTGACGCGGCCGGTGAACGTGTTCTGCTGGCTCGGGTGGTAGCAGCCGAGCAGCGTGACGGGCGCGCCGTCGTACGCGATCTCGACCTCCGCGCCGTGCCCGAACGGCGGCCTGCTGCGCGGCAGCGCGTAGCCCGCGTCCTTGAGCGCCGGCCACACCGCCTGCCAGGCGTAGCCGCCGAGCGCCACCACCACCCGCACGTCCCGCGCGACCAGCGCCAGCTCCCGCGCCATCCACGGGAAGCACGCGCTCTTCTCCGCCGGCGTCGGCTTGTTCGCCGGCGGCGCGCAGCGCACCGGCGCCACCACCCGCGCGCCGATGAGCCGCTGCCCGTCGCCCGCGTGCGTGCTCGTCTCCTGCGCGGCCAGGCCGGTGCGGTACAGCGAGGCGAACAGCCAGTCGCCGCTGCGGTCGCCGGTGAAGATCCGGCCGGTCCTGTTGCCGCCGTGGGCGGCCGGCGCGAGGCCCGCGATCAGGATCCGCGGATGCTCGTCACCCCAGCCGGGGACGGGACGGCCCCAGTACGTCTCGTCCGCGAACGCGCGCCGGCGCACCCTGGCGACCTCTTCGCGCCACTCCACCAGGCGGGGGCAGGCCCGGCAGACGGACTGCCTGGCCGTGAGCTCCGCGAGGGTGTCGCTGGCGGCGGCCAGGCGGCGCACGTCCGCGGGGTCGAGCGCGACGGGGGTGTCAGGGGTCGCCGGGTCGCCCGGCCATCCGGTGCCGGGAGGTACGAAGCTCATGACATCGATGGTGCCCGATCAGCGCGTGGCCTTGGGACTCGGCGTCGCCGTGGGCGTCGGCTCCGGATCGGCGGCCGTCGGGGTTGCGCTCGGCGCCGGCTCCGCACAGGAGGGCGACGGCGACGGCGAGCCGGCGCGGGAGAAGTCCGGCCTGGTCAGCGGCAGCGGGTAGCGGTTGAGTATCGGCTCGCCGCACGACCGGTCGACCGTGTAGCCGTACTGCTCGGGGTCGGTGGTGAGCGGGTTGCCGTCCTGGTCGTAGAGATAGACGTCGGTCAGCGGGGTGCCGTCCTTGGCGTACGGCTTGATGTTGTAGACGCCGTCGGACGACGCGTTGCGCACCCACGCGGGCTCGGCCATGTAGACCGACTCCGGGGCGGGCGAGCGCGGCGCGTCGACGATCGCGGCGAACAACGCCAGCCCGGCCACCGCGTTGGCGGCCACCGCGAGCAGCACGACCAGCCGGCCCCTGCGCCTCCTGCCGAACCACACCGAGGCGAGGACGCAGGCCACCGCCACGGCCCAGTCGGCGGCGCTCGCCGGAGCGAGCGTGCTGTCGCCGGCCATCGACACCAGGACCATGGCCAGCACGTAGCCGCGCAGCACCCACCACCCCGGCCGCAGCTCCGGCAGAAAGCCCACAAGGCTCCTGTAGGGCGTGTAGCCCATGAGGAAGGCATGCGCCCTCAGCGCCTGCTCCCGCGGGCCTCGCCGGCGCCTACGCCGGCGCTCGGGACGCTCTCCGTAGGCGGCGGCCAGCTCCTCGGCGTAGGCGGCGGGCGGCCCCAGCCGGTCTTCCAGCGGCAGACCGGACTCCGCCGCGATCTCGGCCAGATGGTCGTCGAGATCGTCGAGCAGCTCCTCCCGCTCCGGGTGATCGGCCAGAGCATCGCGTACGGCCTGCGCGTATTCTTCCGGAGTCATTCTTGGCCCTCCTTGAGCAGGGATGCCATGGTCTTCGCGAAGGAGGACCAGGTCTTCGCCGAGGCGGCGTACATGCTCAGGCCGACCTCGTTGAGCCCGTAATACTTGCGGTGCGGGCCCTCGTCGGACGCCATCACATATGAGGTCAGCGCACCGGCCTTGAACAGGCGGCGCAGCGTCCCGTAGACCGAGGCGTCGCCCACCTCGTGGAGACCCGCCTCCCTGAGCCTGCGCACGATGTCGTAGCCGTAGCCGTCGCGCTCTTTGAGCACGGCCAGCACGGCCAGGTCGAGCACGCCTTTGAGCAGCTGGCTGCTATCCACGCCATGAACACTACTGTGCAAAGCGCAATAGCGGCAACAAGAAACCGGGTGGCGCCAGGAGGCACCACCCGGTTCTTCGTTCAGTCGCTCACTTGGACGGCATGTCCGTGGCCGGGGCCGAAGGCACCGGCGACGGCGAAGCGGCCGGAAGCGGCGCGTCCGGCGCGCAGGGCGCGTAGCTGCTCGTGGAGGAGTCGCTGTTGTCGGGGCCCGTGATCGACAGCGTCACGTTGCCACCCTTCGCGTTCCTGCCCGTCAGCTTGTCCGAGACGAACCTGACACTCTCGGAGCCGCCGTGACGGCCGAACGTGGCCACACCGCTGGACACGGTCGCACCGTTGAGCGTCCAGCTCCACTTCACCCGGGCGGCGCCGGTCGAGCGGATGGTGCCGGAGGCGCTCAGCGAGCACGCGGCCGTGGTCGAGACCGAGCTGG
Organism: Nonomuraea sp. B5E05; assembly: GCF_039880665.1. Lineage (NCBI taxonomy): Bacteria > Bacillati > Actinomycetota > Actinomycetes > Streptosporangiales > Streptosporangiaceae > Nonomuraea > Nonomuraea sp. B5E05. The sequence continues at coordinate 80,304 of NZ_JBDPMJ010000011.1, read as the reverse complement.
ACGCGCTCACCTTGGCGTGGTGGTCGGGCACGTGCACCGGAGGCTTGTCCTTGCACCAGACCTTGTAGTAGGCGCGGTTGGAGGAGGTGGCGTCCGGACGGAGCACCTGCAGCTGCGCCCAGCCACGCTGGCTGTGACGCGGAGCGAAGCTGAAGCCGACCTTGCGCGCGTCGTGGACCTTGACCTTGCCGTAGTCGACGACGTCACCGTTGAGGACCCAGCGGTAACGCACCCACGTCGGGCGGTCGGTCTTGATGACGCCGGCGACGCCGATCCTGTCACCGGGGGTGCAGGAGCCGACGTACCTGCTGGGGTGGACCCAGGCACGCGCCGACACCGACCGGTCGAGGTGCGTGCGCACCTCCTTCAGCTTCTCCTCCTTCTCACAGGAGACGGAGAAGTAGCCCTTCTTCGAGGTGACCTTCTTCGGGCCGAGGACCTGGACGGCCTCCCAGCCCTTCTTGACGTCGTCCTTGAAGGTGATGGACTGCCGGACGGTGACCGTCTTGGTGCCCTTGCCCTTGAGCGTGACCGTCTTGACCTTGCTCTTGGACCCGTCGCCGTGCAGCCATCGGTAGGCCAGCTTCGTCTTGCCCTTGACAGGAACCTTGACCTGGGCCGAGAACTTGATCTTGACCGGGCAGGAACCTTCGTAATTGCGGGTGGAGGCCTTGGGCCGGGCGACCGTGACCTTGGAACCCGCCTTCGCCTTGGCAGCGGCGGCCGTGGCTGCGGTCGCCGCCTGCGCGGGGCTGGAGACCAGACCCGCGGCCAAGGCGGCCAGCACCGCGGCCGACGCACCGATCGCCGCCGCCTTACGTGCTAACCCAACAGACATCATGTGAGAGTGCTCCATTCCTTGAGGGAAGAGGCGCGCTCGGGAACGGTCGCCACGCCGGCACCTTCCGTGCACAGCGATATGGCAAAGCCCCCGTATGCACCTTTACTCAAGCACAATACTGATCGCGCCCTCAACATGAGGCATAGACCAGAAATGTCCGGATTTCTTCAGCTATCCGGATATAGACCACGCAATACCGTCAAGGATGTCATGCTCGCTAACAACGACCTGCGGAAATGCGAAACGGCGTACGATCCGGTCGAGAATAAGCGCCCCCGCGCCAATGACATCCACGCGCCCCGGATGCATGACCGGAACCGCGGCACGATCACCATGCGTCATCGCGAGCAACCGCCGCGTCACGTCGTGCACCTGCTCGGCGGAGATCCGCGCATGGTGGATGCGGGCCGGGTCGTAGGCGGGCAGATCGAGCGCCATGCCCGCCACCGTCGTCACCGAGCCCGCCAGGCCCACGAGCGTGTGCGCCCGGCGCACCGGCACCGCCGACTCGACCCGGTCGAGCGCCGCCTCGATGTCGGCCACCACGGCCTCCAGAGCGGGCGCCGCGGGCGGGTCGCCGGCACGCAGATGCCGCTCGGTGAGGCGTACGCAGCCGATGTCCACCGACAGCGCCGCCTCGGCGTGCTCGGAGCCGACCACGAACTCCGTGGACCCGCCGCCGATGTCGACCACCAGGTAAGGGGGCAGCGGCCCCTGCGGCACCTCGGTCTCGGGCGACAACCTGACCAGGCCCCTGGTCGCGCCCGTGAACGACAGCTCGGCCTCCTCGTCGCCCGTCACGACCTCCGGCTCCACCCCGAAGATCTCGTGCACGCCGGCCACGAACTCCTGCCGGTTGTCCGCGTCTCTGGTGGCGCTCGTGGCCACCACCCGGGTCGCGGTCGCGCCGTGCCTGTCGATCAGCTCGCGGTAGGCGCGCATCGCCTTGAACGTACGCTCCAGCGCGTCGGGGGCCAGCCTGCCGGTGCGGTCGACGCCCTGCCCCAGGCGGACGATCTCCATCCGCCGCTCGACGTCGTCCAGCACGTCGTCGCCGGTGTCGGCGATGAGCAGGCGTACGGAATTGGTGCCGCAGTCGACGGCGGCTACACGCATGGTCCGTCACTCCACCATTCGGGGAGGGCGTCGAGCGCCTCCCTGCCGATCGGATTGCCGCCGGGCACCGCCAGCTCGTGAGCGACGAGCGCGTGCAGGCACTTGACCCGCAGCGGCATGCCGCCCGTGCTCTGCATGTCGCGCGGCAACGGCTCCAGACCCTGCTCACGCGCGGCCTGGTCGCGCCTGGCGACGTAGTCGTCGTGCGCGGCCTGGTAGGCGCGCGCCAATTCGGGCTCGGTGGCCAGCCTCGCCTGCATCTCGCGCATCAGGCCGGAGCCCTCCAGCGTGCCGATGGCCGAGACCGCCTTCGGGCAGGTCAGGTAGTAGAGAGTCGGGAACGGCGAGCCGTCGGGCAACCGCGGCGCGGTCTCCACCACGTCGGGGTTGCCGCACGGGCAGCGGTGCGCCACCTCGCGCAGCCCTCTGGGCGGCCGCCCGAGCTGCCGGTGCACGACCTCGGCGTCCTTACCGTCCAACACTCTCCTTCCCGGTGACCGCCCGGCGCCCGGTGCCCTTGTCGGCGGCCTCGACGGACTCCCAGAGCGTTTGGTACCACGGCGGCACCGCGGCGGGCTGCTTCACTTCCGCCTGCTCCTTGCCCCGGTGGGGCGCCATCACGACATAACACTTCTCGCCAGGGCCGCAGTAGTGCAGCCGCTCCTTGGCGGTCTTCTTGATCCAGTTGGGATCGTTGCTCTGCCGGTCGCGGGCCAGCAGGGCCTGCTTCTCCGCCTCGACCCTGGCCTTCTCCTCGCGCAGCTCCGAGATGCTACGGCGCAGGCTGATGTATTCGCGGACCGGGTAGGCCAGGCTCATCGCGATCGCGCACACCACGACGGCCAGGATGGCCGCCCGCCCGGTCAGCTGCGGTCTCTTCGCCATGTGCTGCACCCCCTGCTCGTCGCCTCACCTCGGGAGGCGGCTCTGTCGCCGTGAGGAGCCGCCGCCCGGGCTTCGGTGCTTCCCCGCTCGAAACTAGCGCCGGAAACGCGGGAAAGCCGCGCGACCCGCGTAACGGGCGGCGTCGTCCAGAAGCTCCTCGATGCGCAGCAGCTGGTTGTATTTCGCGACCCGGTCGGAACGGGCAGGTGCGCCGGTCTTGATCTGGCCGCAGTTGACCGCCACCGCGAGGTCGGCGATCGTCGTGTCCTCCGTCTCGCCTGAACGGTGGCTCATCATGCAGCGGTAGCCGCTGCGGTGGGCCAGGTCGACCGCGTCGAGCGTCTCCGACAGCGTGCCGATCTGGTTGACCTTGACCAGCAGCGCGTTGGCCGTGCCCTCCTTGATGCCGCGCTCCAGCCGCTCCGGGTTGGTGACGAACAGGTCGTCGCCGACGAGCTGCACCTTGTCGCCGAGCGCGTCGGTGATGGCCTTCCAGCCCGCCCAGTCCTCCTCGTCGAGCGGGTCCTCGATCGAGACGAGCGGGTAGTTGGCGACAAGATCGGCGTAGAACTCGATGAGCTCCTGCGCCGACAGGCCCTTGCCGTCGATCGTGTAGACGCCGTCCTTGTGGAACTCGGAGGCGGCCACGTCGAGCGCCAGCGCGACGTCCTCGCCCGGCACGTAGCCGGCCCGCTCGATCGCGACCAGGATCAGGTCGAGCGCGTCGCGGTTGGACGGCAGGTTGGGCGCGAAGCCGCCCTCGTCGCCCAGCCCCGTGGCGTAGCCCTTCTCCTTGAGCACGCCCTTGAGCGCGTGGTAGACCTCGGTGCCCACGCGCACCGCCTCGCGGAACGTCTCCGCGCCGATCGGCGCGATCATGAACTCCTGGATGTCGACGTTGGTGTCGGCGTGGGCTCCGCCGTTGAGGATGTTCATCATCGGGACGGGCAGCACGTGGGCGTTGGGGCCGCCGACATAGCGGAAGAGCGGCAGGTCGGCGCTGTCGGCGGCGGCCTTGGCGACGGCCAGCGACACGCCCAGGATGGCGTTGGCGCCCAGCTTGGCCTTGTTGGGCGTGCGGTCCAGGTCGATCATGATCTGGTCGATGATGCGCTGGTCCTCGGCCTCGACCCCGTTGATCTCCTCGAAGATCTCGTCGGTCACGGCGAGCACGGCCTTCTCGACGCCCTTGCCGCCGTAACGTTTGCCGCCGTCACGCAGCTCGACCGCCTCGAACTGGCCGGTGGACGCCCCGCTCGGCACTGCCGCACGGCCACTGCTGCCGTCGTCGAGCACGACCTCGACCTCGACCGTCGGGTTGCCCCGGGAGTCGAGGATCTCGCGGGCGTATACGACCTCGATGGTAGCCACGGCATGCGCTCCTAAATCGAAAGGCAATATGCCATCAGAGCCTATCGGTACGCCCGCTCAGCTGGACGACTCCCACGTGCGTACCCGGTCCCGGTAGGTGCGGGCGGCGGCCCGCAGCTCGGCCTCGGCGTCGAGCCCGGCCTCCGCGGCCCTGCGCACGAGGTCGAACAGCTCCCTGGCCACTCCCTGGCCGACGGCCGCCGACAGCGACTCCGGCACCCCCGCGCGCTCGGCCCTGCGCAGGAGCTGGGCGGCGAGCGACAACGCCGGCTGGCCCATGGGCACGCCGTCGAGCGCCGACTCGCTGCCCTTGGCCGCCCGCTCCGCCGCCTTGATCGTCTCCCAGTTGTCGTTCACCTCGTCGGCGCTCTCCGCCCGCACCGAGCCGAACACGTGGGGGTGGCGGCGTACGAGCTTGCCGACGATGCCCTCGGCGACGTCGTCCATGTCGAAGCCCTCGGCCACCCGCGCGTGGAAGACCACCTGCAGCAGCAGGTCGCCGAGCTCCTCACGGAGCGCGGGATAGTCGCCCTGCTCGATCGTCTCCAGCACCTCGTAGGCCTCTTCGAGGAGGTACGGCACCAGCGACTCGTGCGTCTGCTTACGGTCCCACGGGCACTCGGTGCGCAGCCGGTCCATCACCGCGACCAGGTCGAGCACCCGCGCCCCCGGCAGGTCGTAGGACCCCGGCACCACCTCGATGAGCGGCGGCTCGTCGAGCCCGATGGCGGCGTTGCCCACCGCCCGCATGAAGGCCTCGTCGTCCTCGGCCAGCCACACCACCGTCTCGGCGACCGCCCTGACGGCCAGCTCCCGCGCGTCGGGCTCGACGACCTCGACCTCGACGCCGGCCTCGGCCAGGTAGGGGAGCTGGGGATGCGCGGCGTTGCCGGTCAGCACCGGACCCGAGCGCAACGCCTGCCAGGCCTGGTGGCTCAGCAGGCCCGGCGCGACCCTGGGCGAGGTGGTGACGACGATCAGCGGCACGGGGCTAGCCCTGCTGCTGCGGCTGCTGCTCGGCGACCTTGCCGAACCTGGGGTTGAGCGTGTCGAAGCGAGGGCTGAAGGTGACCTTCACCGTGCTCAGTTCCTTCTTGAACCGATCCTCCCCGCCCTGGCCGCCGAACTGCTGCCGCAGCTTGATCAGGCCGGCCAGCGCCCGGCCGTATTCGCGGGCGTTCTGGGGCGCGACGGCACCCTGGCCGATCAGCAACTGGAGCTCCGCGGACGGATATTGCGTGCCGTCGGGCCCGAGCGGGCTCTGAATGATCTTGTCGATCTCCGCCTGGCTCACCTGCACGTTGTGGCGCGCCATGAGCTGGCTGTACGCGCTGACCTCGACCATGCGCTGCAGCACGCGCCGGTTGGCCGGCGCGCCGCTCTCCTGCTCCAGCACCTCTTCCAGGCTCCTGCCGGCCAGCGCGGCCTCCAGCTGCGGGGGCAGCTTGGCGTTCCGCAGGGCGGCGACGTAGGCCCTTGTCTCCTCGTTCAGCTGGCTCGCGGAGATGCGCTCGTTGCCCACCACGGCAGCGGCGCCGGCCTGCATGGGCGAGGAGCAGGCGGTCAATGCCATGCCCGCCGCCGCGGCGGCCACAGCCACTCGTATCGACTTCACGTACGTCCCTTTCCGACCGTAAATCGCCGCTAGCTTACCCGTGCGGGCTCGAGGAACATCGCCTCGACCAGATCGCCACACCATTTGAGCAGGTCGAGATCGCGCAGCGGCTGCCCTCCCAGCGGCTTGGTCTTGGGAACCGGGACCAGCAGAGTCTCCGCCGCCTGCTTGTATATCGCCTTCTTGTAGAGCCGGTCGAGCCGGACCTGCTGCGACTCCCGCAGCCGCACCGGGCCGAACTTGATGTTCTGGCCCTGCAGCGTGACGTCCGTCAGCCCGGCCGAGCGCGCCTTGATGCGGAATCTGGCCACCTCCAGGAGGTTCTCGACCTCCATCGGCGGCCGGCCGTAGCGGTCGGTGAGCTCGTCGCGCACCTCGTCGATGTCGGCGGGCGAGGCGATGGCCGCGATCCGTTTGTACGCCTCCAGGCGCAGCCGCTCGGAGGTGACGTAGTCGTGCGGGATGTGGGCGTTGATCGGCAGCTCGACCTTGACGTCGTGCTGCTCCTCCGGCGCCTCGGCGCCCGACAGCTTGGCCTTCTGCTCCTGCACGGCCTCGGCCATCAGGCGTACGTAGAGGTCGAACCCGACGCCCGCGATGAACCCGGACTGCTCGGCGCCGAGCACGTTGCCGGCGCCGCGGATCTCGAGGTCCTTCATCGCGACGTACATGCCCGCGCCCATCTCGGTGTGCTGCGAGATCGTGGCGAGCCGCTCGTGCGCGGTCTCGGTCAGCGGCTTCTCCGGGGGATAGAGGAAGTAGGCGTAGCCGCGCTCCCTGCCTCGCCCGACCCGCCCTCTGAGCTGGTGGAGCTGCGACAGGCCGTAGTTGTCGGCCCTGTCGACGATGAGCGTGTTGGCGTTGGGCACGTCGAGCCCGGACTCCACGATCGTGGTGGAGACGAGCAGGTCGTATTCGCGCTCCCAGAAGCCGACCATGATCTTCTCGAGCTGGTGCTCGTTCATCTGCCCGTGGGCCACCGCGACGCGCGCCTCGGGCACCAGCTCGCGCAGCCGCGCGGCGACCCGATTGATCGAGGCGACCCGGTTGTGCACGAAGAAGATCTGGCCGTCGCGCATCAGCTCGCGCCTGATCGCCGCCCCGATCTGCTTCTCTTCGTACGGCCCCACGAACGTGAGGATCGGGTGCCGCTCCTCCGGCGGCGTGAGGATCGTCGACATCTCGCGGATGCCGGTCAGCCCCATCTCCAGCGTACGCGGGATCGGCGTGGCCGACATGGCCAGCACGTCGACCTGCGTGCGGAGGTGTTTCATCGCCTCCTTGTGCTCGACGCCGAACCGCTGCTCCTCGTCGATGATGATGAGCCCGAGGTCCTTGAACCTGACCTCGGGGCTGAGCAGCCGGTGCGTGCCGATCACCACGTCGACCGCGCCGGACCTGAGCCCTTCGAGGGTGCCCTTGACCTCACCGTCGGTCTGGAAGCGCGAGACGGCCCTGATCGCGACGGGGAAGCTGGAGAACCGCTCGGCGAACGTCGACATGTGCTGCTGCACCAGCAGCGTCGTCGGCACCAGCACCGCGACCTGCTTGCCGTCCTGCACCGCCTTGAACACCGCCCGCACCGCGATCTCGGTCTTGCCGTAGCCGACGTCGCCGCAGATCAGCCGGTCCATCGGGACGCCGCGCTCCATGTCGCGCTTGACCTCGTCGATGGCCTCCAGCTGGTCGCCGGTCTCGGCGTAGGGGAAGGCGTCCTCCATCTCCCGCTGCCACGGCGTGTCCGACCCGAAGGCGTGCCCCGGCGAGGCCATGCGGGCGGAATAGAGCCTGATCAGCTCGCCGGCGATCTCCTTGACCGCCTTCTTCGCCCGCGACTTGGCCTTGGCCCAGTCGGCGCCGCCCATGCGGTTGAGCGTGGGAGCCTCGCCGCCGACATAGCGGGTGACCTCGTCGAGCTGGTCGGTGGGCACGTAGAGGCGGTCGCCCTTGGCATATTCGATGACCAGATATTCGCGGGTGGCTCCCTGGACCGTGCGCTGCACCATCTCGACGTAGCGGCCCACGCCGTGCTGCTCGTGCACCACGTGGTCGCCGACCTTGAGCTGCAGCGGATCGACCATGTTGCGGCGCCGCGACGGCAGCCGCCGCATGTCCTTGGTGGACGCCTTCTGCCCGACCAGGTCGAGATGGGTGAGCACGGCCAGGCCCGGCGTGATGAAGCCGTGCTCGATCAGGCCCGTCGTGACGTGCACGACCTTGGGCTCGGGGGGCTGGTCGATGAACTCCCGCAGCCGCGCGGGCACGTCGACGCCCTTGAGCAACTCCACCATGCGCTCGGCGGGGCCGTGGCCCTCGCTGAGCAGCACGACCGCCTTGCCGTCGGCCAGCCAGCCCTTGATGTCGGCCAGCGCCCTGGTCGTGTCGCCGCGGTAGGCCTCGGAGTCGTGCGCGTCCAGCTCGACGCCGGCGCCGAACGGCGCCATCGTCCACCAGGGCTGCCCCAGCACGTCGGCGTGGGTGCGGATCTCCTCCAGCGAGCGGAACGCCGCCGCCCCCAGGTCGATGGGCGCCTCGCCGCCGGCCGCCGCGTTGATCCACGAGGCCTCCAGGAACTCCTGCGAGGTGCGTACGAGCTCCTCCGCCCTGCTCCTGATGCGCTCGGGGTCGCACACGAACACCGCCGACCTGGCCGGCAGGTGGTCGAGCAGGAGGTCCATCTCCCCGGCCAGCACGGGCGCGAACGCCTCCATGCCCTCCACCGGCGTGCCGTCGGCGAGCTGGTCGAGCACCTCGGCCAGCGCAGGGTGCTCGTCGGCCAGCGCGCGGGCCCTCGCACGGGCTTCGCCCGTAAGCAGCAGCTCGCGGCACGGTGGCGCCCAGAGTTCGATAGGCGCGCCTTCGGCACGATACCCGTCCTCGGCCGCCTCGAGCGAGCGCTGGTCGGCCACCTTGAACCAGCGGATCTCCTCGACCGTGTCGCCCCAGAACTCCAGCCGCAGCGGATGTTCCTCGGTCGGCGGGAAGACGTCGAGCAGCCCGCCGCGCACGGCCACCTCGCCCCGCTTCTCCACCATGTCGACCCGGTGGTAGCCGTTGTCGACGAGACTGGTGACCACGTCGTCGAGGTCGGCGTCGTCGCCCGCGCGCAGCCTGATCGGCTCCAGGTCGCCGAGCCCTTTCACGATCGGCTGCAGCAGCGCCCTGATCGGGGCGACGATCACGCTGAGGGGTCCGGCGGCGGTGTCGTCCTTGACCGGGTGGGCCAGCCGCCTGAGCACCGCGAGCCGCTGGCCGACGGTGTCGCTGCGGGGTGAGAGCCGCTCGTGCGGCAGGGTCTCCCATGCCGGGAACACCGCCACCGAGCCGAGCTCCGCGGGATCGATCAGGCTGGTCAGCGCCGCGGCCAGGTCTTCGGCCTCACGCCCGGTCGCGGTGACGGCGAGCACGGTGCGCTGGTCGTGCCCCGCCAGCGCGGCCACGCCGAACGGACGCAGCGCGGACGGCGCGACCAGCGCGACGTCGCCGCCCTCCTCGAGAGCGGCGGTCAGTTTCGGCTCAGCGCGAACAAGGTCAAGCAGTCCGGAAAGACTCATCAGATACGCCCACAGCCCCATTTGCGGCAACACGACTACCCCCGGCCGGGACAGGTCGCGGGGGTTCCTCACCAGGGTACTCGCCGCGCCGGCTCACCCGAGCTTGTAACCGGGCACCGAGGGCCAGCGCACGGTGAGCACGGTCGACGCCGCCTCCGCCCGCCACGAATGGTCGACGCCCTTGCCCCAGACGACGTAGTCGCCGGGCTCGGTCAGCACCACGTCGCGGCCGCGGAACTCGACCACGAAACGCCCGCTGATCAGGACGAGCAGGGCGGTGCGCGTCTCGCCGACGGCCCACGCCGCCCGCCGGTCGCCCGGCGGGTGCACGCCCCACTTGATCTCGACCTCGTCGCTGTGGCGCGGATCGCCCGGGGGCTTGAAATGGCCGAGGAGCCAGCCGGCGTCGCCGGCGCCGTCGACGCCCGCGTTGCCCACGTAGATCCCCGGCTCGGGCACCTCATCGCTCACGGGCCAGGACGCTAGCAGGGAAATACGTCACACATAACGATTGGTTGATTACTGTAGGTGACATGTCTGAGGTGCGAACCGTCGCCCAGCGAGGCGACCTTTTCGGTCAGCGGGTCCGCGAGCACTGCGCGATGCAGCCGCACAGGCGGCTCGACGTGCTGGTCGCCGGCTGCGCGCAGGACGGGCCGCTGGTGCTGGAGCACATCGAGACCAAGGCCACGGGAGCCGACGAGGACCACCCCGTCATCAGGCGGATCCTCGAGGAGCGGGGAGACCTGGCCGCATGGTCACTGGGCGACCTGCGCTGCGTGCCCATGCCGCCCAGGTCCTACGACGTGGTGCAGGTGTCGTTCCTGCTGGAGCGGGTCAGGCACGCCGAGTTGGTCTTCGACCGCCTGCTGCAGTCACTGCGCCCCGGCGGCCTGGTGCTGCTGCGCATGCGCGACCGCGGGTCCGCCTACGGCCTGCTCGACCGGATGACGCCGTCGTGGCTGCGCGGCCTGCTGTGGCGCTCGCTCGTCCCGCCGGGATGGCCGGGGCCGCTGCCGACCGTCTACGAGCCGCTGACGTCGAGCGACGGCCTGCACGCGTTCTGTCTCAGCCGCGGCCTCATGATCACCGACGAGGTGCGCACCATCAGCGGCCCCGCGCGCTCCCGCCGCATCGGCGCCGCGGCCATCACGGCGATCTCCAGGCTGACCAACGACCGCTATCCCGCCTCCCACGACGAGATCACCATGGTGATCAGGAAACCCCAGCACCACTTCGCCCGGCTCATCTAGTGCCACACTGTTTCCACCCGCTAGGATTCTTTCCTACCAATTCAATCGGATTAGTTGGGATGACGAATACGTGGAGTGGACCCCCGACCCGCGCGAGCTGGCCGATCTCGAGCTGCTGCTCTCCGGCGCGTTCGAGCCGCTGACCGGGTTCCTCGGCCACGACGACCTGCACGCCGTGCGTGAGCGCGGCACGCTCGCCGACGGCACGTCGTGGCCCGCTCCCGTCACCCTCCACCTGCCCGCTGACGTCTCGCCCGGCGACGAGGTCACCCTGCTCGATCCCGAAGGCTTGCCGCTGGCCAGGCTGACGGTGAGCGCCCACGAGCCCGACGGGCTGACCTCCGGGCCCGTCCACGGCCTCGGCACGCCCGAGCACGGGCCGTTCGCACGCCTGCGGCGCACGCCGTCCGACGTGCGGGCCGAGCTCGGCGGGCGGCCCACGCTCGCCGTCACCATGCGCGGGCCACTCGACGACCTCTCCGAGATCGTCGCCACCGCGAAAGAGCTCGACGCGGTGATCCTGCTGCTCCCCCTCGCGTACGGCGAGGCGGGACCCGCCGTCGTACGCGCCGCGCTGCGCGCGAGAGACCAGCTGACCGAGGGCACGCTCGTCGTCTCCGTCCCCCTGGCGCCACGCGACGAGCCGGAGATCGATCTGGAGCTGCGCGGGCACGTCGCCACCGCCTACGGCGCGACCGAGCACCTGGCGGGCCCCGACCCCGTGCACATCCCCGGCCCGCCGCACCGGCGCGGCCTCGTGGTCTTCTTCACCGGGCTGTCCGGCTCCGGCAAGTCCACCATCGCCCGCGGCCTGCGCGACGCGCTGCTGGAGCTCGGCACCCGCACTGTGACCTACCTCGACGGCGACGTGGTGCGCCACCTGCTGTCCAAAGGCCTGACCTTCTCGAAGGCCGACCGCGACCTCAACATCCGCCGCATCGGCTTCGTCGCCGCCGAGGCCGCCCGGCACGGCGGTCTGGCCATCTGCGCGCCCATCGCCCCCTACGCGGCGACCCGCGCGGAGGTGCGCGAGACGGTCGAGTCCGTAGGAGCCGACTTCCTGCTCGTACACGTCGCCACGCCGCTGGAGGAGTGCGAGCGCCGCGACCGCAAGGGCCTGTACGCCAAGGCCCGCGCCGGGCTCATCCCCGAGTTCACCGGCATCTCCGACCCGTACGAAGAGCCGGACGACGCCGACCTGACGATCGACACCACGCACATCACGATCGAGGCGGCCGTCTCCCAGGTCCTGGAGACGCTGAGGTCCGGAGGCTGGGTCCGGTGAGCAGGGAGCGAACCCGACGCAGTGAGCGGAGTGGAGGGCCGAGGAACGAGGCACTCCGCGCAGCGAATGAGGAGCCGGTGAGCGACCCATGAGCAGGGAGCGAACCCGACGCAGTGAGCGGAGTGGAGGGCCGAGGAACGAGGCACTCCGCGCAGCGAATGAGGAGCCGGTGAGCGACCGATGAGCACAGATCTGGCGCTGATCGGCGGGTCGTTCCTCGTCGCGATCGTGGTGGGCCTGACCGGCATGGGCGGCGGGGCCCTGATGACGCCCATGATGATGTTGTTCTTCAACGTCCCGCCCCTGGCCGCCGTCTCCAGCGACCTGGTCGCCTCGGCCGTGATGAAGCCGGTCGGCGGCGTGGTGCATCTGCGCACCGGCACGGTCAACCTGCGCCTGGTGGCCTGGTTGTGCGCGGGCTCGGTGCCTGCCGCGTTCTGCGGGGTGTTCCTGGCCCGCGCGTTCGCGGTCACCGACGCGGTCAAATACGCGCTCGGTGTGGCGCTGTTGCTGGCCGTGGCGGGCATGGCGGTCAAGTCGTGGCTCGGCGGGCGGGGTGGATCGTCGAGCACGCATGAGATCGTCGTGCGTCCATTTCCGACCCTACTGGTCGGTACGATAGGCGGGCTGGTCGTCGGCGTCTCGTCCGTCGGCTCGGGATCGCTGATGATCGTGGCCCTGCTCGTGCTCTATCCGGCGCTCAAGGCCAACCAACTCGTCGGCACAGACCTCGTGCAGGCCGTGCCGCTGGTCGTCTCCGCGGCGCTCGGCCACCTGCTGTTCGGGGACTTCCAGGCGGACCTCACGCTGTCGCTGCTCATCGGCTCGATCCCGGGCGTCTATCTCGGCGCCAGGATCTCCTCGCGCGCGCCCGGCGGCCTCATCCGGGCGATGCTGGCGATCGTCCTGCTCGCCTCCGCGCTCAAGCTGCTCGACGTGGACGACCTCGTCACCGTCTGCGCCCTCGCCGCCGCCACCGTGGTCACCGTCGTGGGCTGGCGCCTGCGCGCCAGAACCGAGACTCCCCAGCCGCGGGGCGAGAAGGTCGGCACCCGCTAGGGCCGCGGCACCGGGGTGGCACGGAAGTAGGGGTCGCGGGCGAGCGCGGTGAACGCGCGGTCGGCCGCCTCGTCGGAGTCGAAGCTGGTGTCACCACGCGGCGCCTGCGGCGAGTCGAAGTAGATCAGCGCCTTGATCTGGGGATAACGCTTGATCTGGCGGCGTACGGACTCGAAGAAGGCCCGCTTGAACGACCGGTCGAGCGGCCGCGAGAACGCCCCCCACTCGGCCACCATGACCGGCTTGCCAGGGAAGCGGGCCTGCATCCAGCGGTAGAAGCCCGGCCAGTCGGGATATTCCTTGCGGGTCTTGTTGACCAGGCCCTCGAAGTCGTCGACCCGATGGTCGGCATAGGGGTCCATCGCCACCCAGTCGACCACGTCGTCACCCGGATAGAGGTCCTCGAACCAGGGCTTGGCCGCCCAGTTGGGCGCCCCCATGTACGTCATCACCATGACGGCGTTCTTCACGCCCCGCTCCCGCAGCCGCAGCACGATGTGCCGGAACATCGCCGCGTAGTCGGTGGCCTGCATGCCCGAGCCCGACGAGGCGTCGACGTCGTTCTCCGGCTCGTGGTGCAGGGTGAGGAAGAACCGCTCGGGGAAGGTGCGCCGGAGGTGGCCGGCCAGCCGGTCGATCCTGGCGTCGAGCGCCCCGTCGGCGATCTCGGCCCAGGTGTGGTCGAACGACGGCTTCCAGTTGATCAGCAGCAGCCTCGGCCTGGCCGGGTCGCGGGCCAGCCTGATCTCGGCGTCGGTCGGGAACAACTCGCTGCCCCGGTGGTAGACGTGCAGCACGTCGGCGCCGGCGTCCATGCGCGACTCCGCGCCGCGCAGCGCCTCCTCCACCGGGGCGCCGGTGAAGATCTCGGGCGCGATGCCCCACCAGGCGCCGCACGACGGGATGAGCTTGCTGGTCGCCGTGCACGCGGGCGGGCCCGCGACGTCACGCGCCGGCTTCTCGACCGCGACCGGCGCCCCGGCGTCGGAGTCGGAGTCGGCAACGGTGGAGCAGGCGGCCATCGTCGTGGCCACGGCCAGGATCACGCCGGTGAATGCCGTGTTCGTCGCGTTATGAGAAATGCCCCGTAGCCGCAAAGCCTTCCAACCCCCCTTGTCGAACGACCCTGCCTGTCAAACCTGAACCTTGCCATGACATTCCGCGAACTTCAGCCAGTGTGGAAGTCTCCCCACGTCACCACGGCCACAATTCGCCCGACTTATCCAGGTATTTCGATATATGGAGGGGCTTCTTTGTGGCCGTACCGGAGAAAATCTTGTGTATTCAGCCGAGGTAAAGGCGGGCGGCCCTATAGTGGGCGCACACCCGGCCGGTGACGCAGAGTCGCTGTTCGATGACGACGCGCACATGATCCAGGAGAGCCTCTCATGAGCCTGCCGCCGGACCCCCAGGTCCCCCGCACCGGCGCCCAGCTGGGTGAGCATCTCGCGCCGCTGCGCCGGCGCTGGGCCATCCTCGTCGGCTGCGTCGTCGCCGGCGGCGCCGCGGGGCTCGCGCTGCTGTGGATCACGCCGGCCTCCTACACCGCGACCACGCAGGTGCTCGTCATGCCCGTCGGCACGCAGGAGCCGGGCAACCAGGTGACCAACCGCCAGCGCGAGGCGCTCAACCTCGACACCGAGGCCCAGGTCGCCCAGTCCACCGTGGTCGCCGCGCGGGCCGCCATGGCGCTGCAAGGCGCCGAGCTCGAGGAGGTCGAGGTCTCGGTGCCGCCCAACTCCGCCGTGTTGTGGATCGCGGTGACCGCCGCCGAGCCCGCCGCCGCGGCAGCCCAGTCCCGCGCCTACGCCGAGGCCTACCTCGCCCACCGCCGCCACAACGCGCTGACCGCGATGGCCGAGCAGCAGCGCACGGTCCTCGCCAAGTACAAGCACGTCAACTCCGCGATCGAGCTGGCGATCAAACAGCTGCACACGCTACCCCGCGGCAGCGCCGAGCACGCGATCGCCGCCCAGCGCCAGAACGTCCTCAACCGGCAGGCCGCCAACCTCGCGCTGAAATACGACGAGCTGCGGACCGTCGCGGTGACCCCCGGCGCGATCATCAGCAAGGCCGAGCCCCCGGCCGAGCCCAGCGGCCCCGTCCTGCCGCTCCACCTCGGCACCGGGCTCATGGCCGGGCTGCTCGCCGGTACGGCCGCCGCCCACGCCCGCGACCGGCTCGACACGCGGCTGCGCACAGCCGCCGACATCGAGCGCCTGACCGGCCTGCCCGTTCTCGCCGATCTGTCGAGACCGGGCGAGCACGAGCTGCCCCACGATCTGGCAGGCGCCGTGGTCGCCGCGTGCCCCGGCAACCGGCTCCTGGTCAAGGCGCTGCCCGCGCACCTCTACGTCTCCTCGCCCGCCGAGCCGCTCGCGGTCGGCGCGCCGCTGACGGTGCTCGACGGCTCCGACGTGCGCGACCTGTCCAGGGCGGACGCGGCCCTGCTGCTCGTCGGGCTCCGCCGGGTCACCTCCACCGAGGTCGCGTCCACCGTACGCCGCCTCGCCCGGCACGACGTGCCCGTCATCGGCGCGGTGGCCGCCACCGACGCGGTGCCGTCGTTCGTCCCCTTCATCGAGGCGCGCCCCCACACCTCGCTCGGCAAGCTCGTCGCGACCGGCGAGCTGCAAGTGAGCGTGCCGGCGGAGAGCACGCGCATGCAGGCGCTGCACCGGCCCAGGCGGAGGGGCAAACCAGCGTGAAGGGCCCCGCGTGGCCCATCGCCGCGCTGCTGGTCGGCTATCCGGTCTGGTGGGCGCTCGGGTTCGGCGGCCTGGCGGTGATCGTCGTGGCGGCTCCCATGACGGTGATCCTCTGGCGGCGCAGGCCGATCAGGGTGCCGCGCGGGTTCGGGCTGTGGCTGCTGCTGCTGGCCGGCTATCTGGTGAGCGGGCTGATGCTGGCGGAGATGCCGCCCGGCACCTACGGCGAGCTCGGGCCCGGCAGGATCATCGGCTACGGCATGCGGCTGGCGCTCTACACGGCGATCCTCATCGTGGTGCTCTACCTCGGCAACCTGACCGAGCGCGAGCTGCCGCAACTGCGCCTGGTGCGGATGATGGGCGCGCTCTTCGTCACCACGGTCGCGGGCGGGCTGCTCGGCGTGCTGTTCCCGTCGTTCTCCTTCACCTCGCCGGTGGAGCTGCTCCTGCCCGGCTGGATCGGCGAGAACCCGTTCGTCCAGAACCTCATCCACCCCACCGCCGGCCAGACGCAGAAGGTGCTCGGCTACGCCATGCCCAGGCCCGAGGCGCCCTTCGAATGGGCCAACGCGTGGGGCAGCAACGTGTCGGTGCTGCTGGTCTGGTTCGTGGTCGGCTGGTGGGTGTACGGCGGGCGGCGGCGCAGGGCTCTCGCCGTCGTGCTGATCGCTCTGGCCGCCGTCCCCATCGTGTACTCCCTCAACCGCGGCCTGTGGATCGGTCTCGGCCTGGCCGTGCTCTACCTGATCGTCCGGGTGGGCGGGCGCACGCGGGTCGCGCTCTGCTCAGGCGTGGCCGTGGCGGCGCTGGCGTTCGCGCTCAGCCCGCTCGCCCCACTGTTCGCGCAGCGGCTGGACAGCCCACACTCCAACGACATCAGGGCCTTCACCGTCACCGCGACGCTCGCCGCCGCCACCCACTCGCCGGTCATCGGCTACGGCAACACACGCAACGCGACCGGCAACCACCGCACGATCACCACGGGCAAGACCCAGTGGTGCACGGGCTGCGGGCACCCGCCGCTGGGCAGCGACGGGCAGCTCTGGCTGCTGATCATGACGCAGGGGTTCACCGGGGCGGCGCTCTACGTGGCGTTCTTCGCGGGCGCCATCCGGCGGCACTGGCGTGACCGCAGCCCCATCGGGCTGGCCGGGGTGCTCGTGATGGGGCTCGTGCTGCTCTACATGTTCGTCTACGACGGGCTGGTCACGCCGCTCAGCCTGTACCTCATCTCGTTCGCCATCCTGTGGAGGAACGCATGACCGACGCCGCCGTCCGCCTCGGCTATCTCGCGGAGACCGTGCGGCTGCTGTATCCCGGACCTGGCGCGCCCCGCCCGTACACCGTGCTGCCGCACACGGCCCTGCCGCGCCGGCTCGCGCCGCGCCGCTGGTGGCATGTGGGGTCGCGGGTCGTGGTGCCGGTCGAGGGCTCCATCGCGGCGCACCTGAGCGAGGTCTTCGCCCGGCCGGTCGAGACGGTCCTGCACGTACGTCCCGCGCGGCGGGCCAACCGCAAGCCCGTTCTGGAGGTGCGCTCGGGAGCGCGGCGGCTGGCGTTCGTGAAGATCGGTGACAGCCCGCGTGCCCGCGATTTGGTCGCCGCCGAGGCGGCCGCCCTGCGCCGGCTGGCCGGGATGTCGCTGGACACGGTGGTCGCGCCCAGGGTGCTGCACCACGGCGGCTGGAAAGGGCTCACGGTGCTGGCGCTCGCCCCGCTGCCGGTCAGGCGCGGCCGGGTGAGCGAGCCGCTGCGGGTCGCCGCGATCAAGGAGATCGCGGCCACCGGAGGGCCGTCGCCGGCCTGGCACGGTGACCTCGCGCCCTGGAACATGTGCCCCTCCCCCGACGGGCGGCTGCTCGTGTGGGACTGGGAGCGCTACGAGGTCGGCGTGCCCTACGGGCTCGACGCCGTGCACCACTTCTTCCAGCGGGCCCTGCGCAGGATGAGCCCGCCGGTCGCGGCGCGGGCCTGCCTGGCACAGTCCGTACGCGTGCTCGCGCCCCTGGGGGTGTCGGCGGCGGTGGCGAGGCAGACCGCCCTGCGTTACCTGATCGCGCTGGCCGACAGGCACGCGGCCGACGGCCACGCCCCGCTCGGGCCGCCCGAAACCTGGCTCTGCCCGGTCGTCGACCACGAGGAGCTGCTCACGTGAAGGCCTTCAAGGCGCCGGTGTTGTCGTTGTCCAGGAACACGGGCAGGTTCACGTCGGGCGCTCGGATGGTGCCGTCGTTCCTGATCGCGGGGGCACAGCGGTGCGGCACCACCTCGCTCTACCGTGCCCTGGAACAACACCCGCTGCTGCTCAAGCCGGTGTTGCACAAGGGGGTGCACTACTTCGACGTCGGCTATGAGCGGGGAATGTCCTGGTATCAGGGGCATTTCCCGCTGCGGGCCGGCGCGGCACTGCTCAGCCGCCGGTACGGCGCGCGGGCGCTGGCGTTCGAGTCATCCCCCTACTACCTGTTCCATCCGCTGGCCGGGGAGCGCATCGCGGCCGACCTGCCCGGCGTGAAGCTCATCGTGCTGGTGCGCGACCCGGTGGAGCGGGCCTGTTCCGCGCACGCCCACGAGCTGGCCAGGGGGTTCGAGACGGAGTCGCACTTCGAGCGCGCGGTGGAGCTGGAGGAACGGCGCCTGGCCGGGGCGGAGGAGCTGCTGCGGAACGAGCCCTTCGCGCTCCACCACGCCCATCGCCACCAGGCCTACCTCGCCAGGGGCCGCTACGCCGACCAGCTCGACCGGCTGGAGCCGTTGTTCGGGCGCGAGCGCATCCTGGTGCTCGACAGCCACCTGTTCTTCGCCCGGCCGAAGGCCGTCTATGAGCGGGTGCTGGACTTCCTGGAGGTGCCCCGGCTGGGCTGTCCGGAGTTCGAGCGGCACAACGGCCGGGCGTTGCCGCGCCGGGTGGCGCCCGATCTGGCGCGGGCGCTGCGGGAGCACTTCGCCCCGTACGACGCCCGGCTGGCGCGGTGGCTGGGCGGTGAGCCGTCGTGGCGTCAGTGACCAGCCCAGTGGTCGGCTCGGTGGGGCGGCGTGGGGTCGCCGGGGTCACGGGGGCGGTGTTCAGCGCGCTCGCGCAGTTCGCCCTGGTCGTGGTGGTGACGAGGGCGTTCACGGCGGCGGAGGCGGGGGCGTTCTTCACGGTGACCGCGCTGGCCCTGATGGCGGCCGGGATCGCCAAGCTGGACGCCGGGAACGGGCTGATCTACTTCATCGCCCGCGCCCGAACCTATGAGTATCGCGGCATCACGGGATATATCCGGGCGGCGCTCCTCCCCAGCGTGGTGGCGGCCTGCGCCGCGGGCGCGCTGCTGTACCCGCACCTCGGCCTGCCCGCCGCGGCGATCCCGCTCATCGTGGCGGGCGACGTCCTGCTGGCCGCCACCAGGGGGTTCGGGGCCATGCGGCCCACCGTGGTGCTGGACGGCGTGCTGGTGCCGGGGTGCCAGCTCGCCCTGGTGACCGCCGTGGCGCTGGCCGGGGCGGTGTGGTGGTTGCCGGTCGCGTGGGCGGCGCCGTACGCGCTGCTGCCGGTCCTGGCCGCCACCACGTTGCGGGGACGGGCGCCGCGCATGCCGTACCTCTCGGGCACGGGCCGGGACCTGTGGCGCCACACCGCGCCCCGCTCGGTCGCGGGGGCGATCCAGGCCGTGTTCCAGCGGATGGACATCGTGATCGTCGCCGCGCTCGGCGGGCCCGCGCAGGCCGCCGTCTACACGGCCGCCACCCGGTTCAAGGTGGTCGGGCAGCTCGCCAACCAGGGGCTGGCGCAGGCCGTACAGGCTCGGCTGGTGAGGGCGCTCGCCGAGGGCGAGCAGGCGCGCGCAGGGGAGCTCTACCAGACCGCCACGGTCTGGCTGGTGCTGATGACCTGGCCGGTCTGGCTGGGGTACGCGGCGCTGGCGCCCTGGCTGCTGCACCTGTTCGGCCCTTCCTACGGCCAGGCGGCGCCGGTGGCGCTCGTGCTGGCGGGGACGATGATGGTGGCCACGGCCTGCGGGATGGTCGACGTGGTGCTGACCGCCGCCGGGCACACCGGCGCGAGCCTGCTCAACCTGCTGGCCGCGATCGCCTGCACGGTGACCCTCGACCTGGCCCTGATCCCCTCGCACGGAGCGCTCGGAGCGGTCATCGGCTGGTCGGGCGGCGTCCTGGTGAAGAACCTGCTCCCCCTGTGGCAGCTCCACCGCCGCTACGGCCTGCACCCGTTCGGGCGCCACACCCTGACGGCGCTGCGCCTGCGCACGTGGGCGGCCGCGTGACCCGGGTCCCCGTGCTGGTGACCGGCCTGCCGAGAAGCGGCACGAGCTGGACCGGCAAGATGCTCGCCGCCGGCGGCGAACTCGTCTACGTCAACGAGCCGCTCAACCCGCAACACCCCCCAGGACGCTGCCCGGGAGTGCTCAGGGCCGAGGTGACCCACCGGTTCCAGTACATCTGCGACGACAACGCCGCCACCTGGCTGCCCGCCTTCCGCGACACGGTCGCCCTGCGCTACCGCTGGCTGTCCGAGCTGCGGGCCAACCACTCGCCGTACGACCTGGCCCGCCTCGTCCGTTACGGCACCGCGTTCACGCTCGGCCGGCTGGCCGGCCGGCGGGCGCTGCTGGACGACCCGTTCGCCGTGCTGAGCGCCGGATGGTTCGCCCGCAGCCTGGGGTGCCGGGTGATCGCGCTGGTGCGCGATCCGGTGTCGTTCGTGGCGAGCTGGCAGCGGCTGGGATGGACCGTCCACTTCCAGGAGCTGCTGGAGCAGCCGCTGCTCGTGCGCGACCACCCCGGCCTGCTGGAGCTGCGCGACCTGGCCGGCTCGCAGGACCGCGTCGCCAAGGCCGCCGCGCTGTGGCGGGCGACCCGCTCGATCCTGGCCCGCACGCCGGGCATCCTCATCACGTCGTACGAATCCCTGGCCGCCGACCCGCTCCCCCGCTTCCGCGACCTGTACGACCACGCAGGCCTGCCCTGGACGCCCGCCGCCGAACGCCGCATCCTGCGGGCCTGCACCGGCCCTTCATCGCCTGGGAAGGGGTTCGCCTGGTCAGGCCTGTCACGCACGGCGTACCGGCCCATGGACTCCCGCCAGGCCCTGCGCGACGCGGCCCGCGGCCTCACCCCCGAGGATGTCGCCCGCGTACGAGCCCTCACCGCGACCTAATGGGAGCTACCGGGCGCCGGACCTGACCCGTGCGATGAGCGAGCCGCCCAGCAACCGGGCCGCGAACGGCAGGTCGTCGACCAGGTAGCGGCGCGCCAGCCGGCCGGGCTCGACGGCCAGCCGGAACGCCCATTCCAGCCCGGCCCGCCGCATCCACTCCGGAGCCCTGGCGACCGTCCCCGCGGCGAATCCGATCGCCGCCCCGCACCCGAGAAACCACGTCCCTGGCAGCTCGTGCCGCAGGTCGGCGATGAGCCGGTCCTGTCTCGGGAATCCCAGCCCGGCGAACACGAGCCGCGGCCGTGCGGCGACCACCCTCCGCAGGACGCTCTCCCTGCCCTCGGGGGTCGCGTCGAAGCCGTAGGGCGGACCATGGGCACCGCATACCCGCAGTCGCGGAAAGCGGCCGGTGAGCTCGGTCGCGGCCCTGCGTGCGTCGCCGGGCGGGCCGCCGAGCAGGTAGACGGGCCAGCCGTGACGGGCGGCGCACCGGCTGAGCGACCAGATGAGGTCGGCTCCCGTGACGCGCTGGGGCAGCGGGGTGCCCTGCAGCCTGGCCGCCCACACCAGCGGCATGCCGTCGGCCACGACGAGCTCCGCCGAGCACACCAGGTCGTTCAGCGCGGGATCGGCGACGGCGGCTCTGCAGATGTCGACGTTCGGGGTGACGATCCGGCCGCCCCTTCCCGCCTCCAGCTCGCCTGCCACCCATGCGACCACGTCGTCCTCGGTGAGCGCGTCCACCTCGACCCCGCCCACTCGCACCCGCGCCGCCCGCCGCACTCCCGGGCCGAGGACCTGGGCTCCGGGCACCACGGACGGCACCGGCCCCGCACAGAGCCGTGTCACGGGAACAGGAAGCGCCCGCCCGGAGGAGGCTGAAGGCCCGGCCGGGTCGGGGTCCCCTTGGGACGGGCCGCCCGGGACGGTGGCGTGCAGCGGGG
Source organism: Nonomuraea sp. B5E05 (assembly GCF_039880665.1). NCBI lineage: Bacteria > Bacillati > Actinomycetota > Actinomycetes > Streptosporangiales > Streptosporangiaceae > Nonomuraea > Nonomuraea sp. B5E05. The sequence continues at coordinate 58,515 of NZ_JBDPMJ010000011.1, read as the reverse complement.
TGGGCGGAGTCAAATGCCGTGCCCCCTGTGGTGGAGCGCGGTGAGGACGGTGGGCGCGGAGACGAGACCGGCCGCCACGGCGAGCGCGATCGGCGCGCGCGGCTCGCCCAGCCGGGCCGCGAACGCGCGCAGCGCCCAGCGAGCGGCCTCGCGGCGGTGCCCGAGCGCGGCGTGGCTGAAGGCGAGCTGGCCGTAGACCCGCGCCGCGCCGCGGGGGTCCCCGGTGAGCTCGGGGTGGCGGGCGAGCATCCAGTCGAGCCCGGCGATGCGGTCGGCCCAGCGCGTGGCGTAGTGGGATCCGCCCCATCGCACCCGGACCAGCGGACGGTCGACCTGCACGATCGGCCGGCGCCTGGCGGCGCGCAGGGCGAGGTCCCAGTCTTCGTTCTGCCCGGCGGGGGCGGTCTCGTCCACCCACAACGAGCCGCGCTCGAACAGGAACGTCGACGAGTGCACCATCACCATCCGCGAACGGACCAGGTCGCCGGCCGTCACCGTCGAAGCGCCGGCGAGGCGGGTCACCCGGCGGCCGGCGTATTCGACCTCGATGCCGCAGCTGGCGAACTCGCCGCCGTCGCGCAGCGCCCGCACCTGCGCGGCGAGCTTGCCGGGCAGCCACACGTCGTCGTCGTCGCAGAACGCGACGAGGTCGGTGTCGCACGCCGCGATCCCGGTGTTCCGCGCCCCGGGGAGCCCGGGGGTGAGCACGTTGGGCAGGACCCGCAGCCGTGGAGAGGCCACGTCGGCCACCTGCTCGGCGACGTCGCGGGCCGCGGCGGCCGGCTCGGCGTCGGAGGGGTCGGCCACCACGACCACGCGGAGCCCGCCGGGATGGTCTTGGGCGAGGACCGCCTCCACGGCCTCGCGCAGCTGGGCGGGACGATTGCCGCGGGTCGGGATCACCACGCCGACGGATGGGGTCATGCCGCGCTCCGATAGCCGTACCGGGCTCTGAGCGGCCAGGTGAGAAGGTCGACGGCGCGCCGGTCGCGGCCCGCCAGCCCCGACACCCAGGCGTCGTCCCGCCGTAGCTCCACCCGCCCCACGTGGAAGCGCATCGGGTTGCCGGAAGCCGTGTGGGAGGGGCCGAGCCAGGCGGTCGAGCCGTCGATGAACGGCAGCTCCGCCGCGGCCAGGCCGAGGCCGTGGGCCAGCCGGGTGAGCGTGGCCACGGGCGCGGCCACGAGGTCTTCGTAGCGGACGCGGATCACCCGCGCCCCGCGCCCGGCGAGCAGTTCGAGCGCGGCGTTCTGGGCCGTCCAGTGGACGGCCGCTCTGGCGGGGCCCCAGCGGGTCATGGGACGCCCGTCCTCGGGGCGCTCGACGGTCCTGCCCCAGGAGTGGGCGACGGCGCGCGGGTCTCGGACCACGTGGACGATCGACACGTCCGCGCCCGCGGCGACCAGGCAGCACGCCAGGGACGCGTGCTTGCTGGAGTCGATCACGACCGGCGCGCCCGCGGCGGCGTAGAGCGTTTGGTACGCCCGCGCGTATTCGGCCAGGTCGGGATGCGCGATGCGCGGGATCCTGCGGGTGCGGTCGACCCGGCGCCGCAACGTCAGGACCCTTCCGGCCACCGACGTGGTCCAGCCACCGAACGCCCGCTCACCGACCGCACGCCAGAAAGCGCAGGCCGGGAAGGCCGCACCGCACCCGCAGAGCTCCTGCGCGAGGACGCCCCTCTCCCAGAGGTGCACCACCTCTCCCAGCGCCACCACACCAGGCAGCTCGCCCAGCAGCCTTTCCAGCAGCGTGGTGCCGCTACGGCCGAGGCCTCCCAGGTAGATGACCCGGGCGGGTGGGTGGTCGGTCACGGAAAAGGGCCTTCGCGTCGCCAACACGGAACGCGAAGACCCTAGCGCGGAGCGTAATCAGATGGTCACGGATTCGCCAAAAGATCTACCTCAGTGCGCGTCCATGACCATGCCGGCGGCGACCGTGCCGTTCGTGGCCTCGTCGACGAGGATGAAGCCGCCGGTCATCCGGTTGCGGGAGTAGTCGTCCACGAACAGCGGCTGGGTGACCCGCAGCGACACCCGCCCGATCTCGTTGAGGCCGAGCGACGTGGCCTCTTCGTCCCGGTGCAGCGTGTTGACGTCGAGCCGGTAGTGCAGGTCGCGCACCAGGGCGCGCGCCGCACGGGTGGTGTGCTTGATCGTCAGCTTGGTGCGGGGCGTCAGCTTGATGCCGTCGGCCATCCAGCAGATCATCGCCTCCAGCTCCTGCGCGACGTGCGGCTGGTTGTTGGGCCTGGCGATCATGTCGCCGCGCGAGATGTCGAGGTCGTCCTCGAAGCGCAGCGTCACCGACATGGGCGAGAACGCCTCCTCCACCGGACCGTCGAACGTGTCGATCGACGCGATCCGCGTGGTGAGGCCGGAGGGCAGGTGCATCACCTCGTCGCCCGGCTTGAGCACGCCGCCCGCCACCTGGCCGGCGTAGCCGCGGTAGTCGTGGAAGGCGTGGTCGGTGGCCCGCTGCGGGCGGATCACGTACTGGACGGGGAAGCGCACATCGGTCAGGTTGCGGTCGGAGGCGATGTGCACGTTCTCCAGGTGGTGCAGCAGCGACGTGCCGAGATACCAGGGCATGTTCTCCGAGCGGGAGACCACGTTGTCGCCGTTGAGCGCGGAGATCGGGATGAAGGTGAGGTCGCCGACGTTCAGCTTGGACGCGAACGAGGTGAACTCCTCCCTGATCTCCTCGAACCGCTCCTGCGAGTAGTCGACCAGGTCCATCTTGTTGACGGCGAGCACCAGGTGCGGCACGCGCAGCAGCGAGGCCAGGAACGCGTGGCGCCGCGACTGCTCCAGCACCCCCTTGCGGGCGTCGATGAGGATGATCGCCAGGTCGGCCGTGGAGGCGCCGGTGACCATGTTGCGGGTGTACTGGATGTGCCCGGGCGTGTCGGCGATGATGAACTTGCGGCGCGGCGTCGCGAAATAGCGGTAGGCCACGTCGATCGTGATGCCCTGCTCGCGCTCGGCCCGCAGCCCGTCGGTCAGCAGCGACAGGTCGGTGTATTCGGTGCCGCGGTCGCGCGAGGTGCGCTCGACGGCCTCGAGCTGGTCCTCGAAGATCGCCTTGGAGTCGTAGAGCAACCGTCCGATGAGGGTGGACTTGCCGTCGTCGACGCTCCCCGCAGTGGCAAAGCGAAGGATGTCCATCAGAAGTAGCCCTCTCTCTTTCTGTCCTCCATGGCGGCCTCGGACGACCGGTCATCGGCCCTGGTGGCGCCGCGCTCGGTGATCCGGGTGGCCGCGATCTCCTCGATGATCTCCTCGACCGTGGTGGCCGTGGACTGCACGGCGCCCGTGCAGGTCATGTCGCCCACGGTGCGGTAGCGCACCACCCCCTCGAACAGCGGCTCGTCGTCGCCGCGCTGGACGACGTCGGCGTCGGGCAGCAGCATGCCGTCGCGCTCGAACACCTTGCGGGTGTGGGCGAAATAGATGGAGGGGATCTCGATGCCCTCGCGCCTGATGTAGTCCCAGACGTCGAGCTCGGTCCAGTTGGACAGCGGGAAGACGCGGATGTGCTCGCCCTTGCGGATGCGGGCGTTGTAGAGGTTCCACAGCTCGGGGCGCTGGTTCTTCGGGTCCCACTGGCCGAAGTCGTCGCGGAAGGAGAACACGCGCTCCTTGGCCCTGGCCTTCTCCTCGTCGCGCCTGGCTCCGCCGAACACGGCGTCGAACTCGTGCGCCTCGATCGCGTCGAGCAGCGTGGTGGTCTGCAGGCGGTTTCGCGAAGCGCGCCGGCCCGTCTGCTCGACGACCCTGCCCTGGTCGATCGACTCCTGCACGCTGGCCACGATCAGGCGCGCGCCGAGCTCGGCGGTGCGGCGGTCACGGAACTCGATGACCTCGCCGAAGTTGTGGCCGGTGTCGACGTGCATGAGCGGGAACGGGATGGGCGCGGGCCAGAACGCCTTCTCCGCGATGCGGAGCATGACGATCGAGTCCTTGCCTCCGGAGAAGAGCAGACAGGGGCGCTCGAACTCGGCGGCCACCTCACGCATGATGTGAATGGCCTCTGCCTCGAGCACGTCGAGCTGCGACGTCGTGTAGTCGCGCTGGAGCATGGAAGCTTCCTCCGGAGGTCAGCGGTGCAGGTCCCGGATCCCGGCCAGCAGAGATGCCGCCAGCTCGGGTAGGGAAACCAGGATATCGGGTAGGGACGGGTCGGCTTGGTTGTAGATCAGCTCGGAGCCGTCGATGCGGCTCGCGTGAACCCCTGCGGCCAGGGCGACGGCGACCGGCGCGGCGGAATCCCACTCGTACTGGCCCCCGGCGTGTACGTACGCCTCGACCTCGCCCGTGAGCACCGCCGAGATCTTCGCCCCCGCCGACCCGATCGGCACGAGATCGGCGCCGACCAGGTAGGCCAGCTTCTGGACGAACTCGGGCGGCCGGGTGCGGCTGACCGCGATACGGAAACGCCCCTTCACGTGGGCGGGACGCTTGGGCGGGTCGGCGGTCGTCAGCGTACGGCCCTGGGCGGGCAGCGCCACGGCGCCCGCGGTCAGCCTGCCGCGCTCCCACAACGCCACGTGCACGGCCCAATCGGACCGGCCCTCCTCTGTGTCCATGGTCGCGCTCCCCACGGCCCCTTCGTGGTCACGCAAGCTACCGCCTCCGGGGCCTGCTCGCCGCTCAGTGTCCATGGTCGCGCTCCCCACGGCCCCCTCGTGGTCACGCAAGCTACCGCCTCCGGGGCCTGCTCGCCGCTCAGTGTCCATGGTCGCGCTCCCCACGGCCCCCTCGTGGTCACGCAAGCTACCGCCTCCGGGGCCTGCTCGCCGCTCCGAGAATTCGCGGGTGCCGTCCAGGGGATCCACGATCCACACCCGGTCGGCCGTGAGGCGGCGCGGGTCGAGGCGCTCCTCGCGGGTGGCCTCCTCCGACAGCACGCAGTCGCTCGGCCGCAACCTGGACAGCGACTCCATCAGCAGGACGTGGGCGGCGCGATCGCCCTCGGCCCGCAGCGCGGCGGGGTCGTCGAACCCGGTGCGCTCGCGGACCCTCAGCAGCAGCTCGCCGGCCTCGGTGGCCAGGTCAGCGGCGAGGGCGTGATCATCGCGAATCGTCATCAATAAGCTCCTTGCCCGCGGGCGACGGCCGACCAAGTCTTCCACAGGATCTGGAGGTCCAGAGTGAGGGACCAGTTCTCGACGTAACGCAGGTCTAGACGGACGGATTCCTCCCACGATAGGTCAGATCTACCGTTGACCTGCCACAGCCCGGTCAGCCCAGGGCGTACGAGGAGTCTTCTGCGCACGTCGTCACCGTAGCGCGCCACCTCCTCGGGCAGCGGCGGGCGTGGGCCGACGAGCGACATGTGACCGCGTACGACGTTGATGAGCTGGGGCAGCTCGTCGAGCGAGTGGCGGCGCATCAGCGCGCCGAGCGGCGTGACCCGCGGATCGTTGCGCATCTTGAACAGCAGCCCGTCGCGGTCGCTGACCAGGGTGATCTTCTGCCGTTCCGCGCCGCGCCGCATGGTGCGGAACTTCACGATGGTGAACAACTTCCCGCCCTTGCCGACCCGGGTCTGCCGGAACAGCGCGGGTCCCGGGCTCGTCACGCGGACGGCGATCGCCAGCACCACCAGCACGGGCGCCAGCAGCACGAGCAGCGCGACCGCGACCAGCCGGTCGAAGATGTTCTTGACCAGTTGCCTGGCCCCGGTGAGCTCGGGATGCTCCACGTGCAGCAGCGGCAGCCCGGCGACGGGCCTGATCGTGGTGCGCGGGCCGGCGACGTCCATCAGCGCGGGGGCCACCACGAGCTCGGTGTGGGTGCGCTCCAGCCGCCAGGCCAGCCGCCGCAGTGCCTGGCCGTCCATCTCGGGGCAGGCGAGCACGGCCACGGTGTCGGCGGTGTACTGGCCGACCGCGATCGGCACGTCGCTGAAGTCGCCGGCGACCGGCACCTCGCCCACGTTGTCGCCGGCCCGTCCGCCGGGCAGGCAGGCCGCCACGACGTCCATGCCGTGGTGGCGTTCCCTGCGGAAGAGCCGCACCAGTTCGGCGATCGCGACCGGGTGGCCGACCGCGACCACCCGGCGCATGCACTCGCCCGCCGCCCTGCGCCGGTGCAACGAGCGCCGCAGGCCGTAGCGGAGCACCAGTGTGAAGAGGGTGACCAGGGGCAGCGCCAGCACGACGTAGCCGCGGGCGACGTCGGTCTTGGTCACGTAGGAGCCGATGGCGGTGCCCGCGGTCAGCGCCACGCCCGCCTGCAGGATCCTGCGGAACTCCTCGGAGCCGACGCCCAGCATGCGCGGCTCGTAGGCCCTGTTGAGCGCCACCGCGCAGCACCACACCACCGGCAGGGCCAGGCTGACCAGGAGGTACGGCAGCACGTAGGGGGTGAGCCCGCCGAACCTGATCGTGAAGGCGATCGTGGCCGCGGCGCCCGCCCCGCACAGGTCGGCCAGCACGGCGCGCAGCTGGTAGGAGCGCACCCAGGAGGGCACGCGCGGCCCGACCCCCCAGGAGACGGCGTGACCGTTTCCGGCGACGGCCATGAGCCCTTCACCGCGCACTCGCATCTCCCCGGTGACCATTCCCGTACGGACAGTCACAGATCGTAGCGGCGGGGAGGCGGGGGAACCGGCGAACGACCCTATGCGGCGATCAGCGAGGTGGGCCGGAAATGTGCAGATCCGCCCGATGAAAGTCGTTCTGGGTGGCCTCGAGACCTCGGGCCATCAATGACTCCACCACGTCGGCCGCCCGGTCGACGAGGAAGGGGAGGTCTTTGCGATCGGCGGTGGCGAAGTCTCTGAGCACGTAGGAGGCGGGGTCCATGCGGCCGGGCGGGCGGCCGATGCCGAATCGCACCCGCAGGTAGTCGCGGGTGCCGAGGACCTTGGTGATCGACTTGAGGCCGTTGTGGCCGTTGTCGCCGCCGCCGAGCTTCGCCCGCAGCGCGCCGTAGGGGACGTCGAGCTCGTCGTGGACGACGATCAGCCGGTCGACGCCGATCTTGTAGAAGTCGGAGAGCGCCTTGACGGGCCCGCCGGAGAGGTTCATGTAGGTCAGGGGCTTGGCGAGGATGGCCTCGCGGGTCTCGCAGACCTCGGCCCGGCTCTTGTGCGCCTTGAACCGCCCGCCGGCCCTGGAGGCCAGCTCGTCGAGCACCATGAAGCCCGCGTTGTGCCGGTTGCCCGCGTATTCGGGCCCTGGATTGCCCAGCCCGGCGATCAGCCAGCGATCCATGTGATCCCCTCATAGCGCAACGGAGCGGCTCGCGCGAAGCCGCCCCGTTGCCCGGATGACCGTTATTCGGCGGAGGCCTCGGCGCTCTCGGGAGCCTCGGCGACCTCGCCCTCGGCCTCGGCGCCCTCCTCCGGAGCCTCGACCGGCTTGTTGATGACGTGGAGGACCACGGTGTCGGCGTCGGCGGACAGCGTGGTGCCCTCCGGGAGCGGAAGGTCGGAGGCGGTGATCACACTGCCCACCTCCAGGCCCTCGACGCTGACCTCGACACCGGTCGGGATGTGGGTGGCCTCGGCCTCGACGGCGATGGAGACGAGCTGCTGGTCGAGCAGGCCGTCGGGGTGGACGTCGCCGACCGTGGTGACCGGGATCTCGACGGTGACCTTCTCGCCCCTCTTGACCAGGAGCAGGTCGACGTGCTCGACGAAGCCCTTGATCGGGTCGCGCTGCACGCCCTTGGGCAGCGCGAGCTCGTCGATGCCCTCACCCTCGAGGCGGATCAGCACGTTGGCGGTGCGGAGCGCGAGCAGCACCTCGTGGCCGGGCAGGGTCAGGTGCTGGGGGTCGGTGCCGTGCCCGTAGAGAACGGCGGGCACCTTGTCCGCGCGACGGATCTTGCGGGCGGCGCCCTTGCCGAACGCGGTGCGTTGCTCGGCGGCGATACGTACTTCAGACACGACATCTCCTAGGGATGCATCAACGTCGGATCGGTGAGCGCTCCCCCTCACCCGCCCTAGCGGAAGGCGTTACGAGCGCAACCCTCGTAGTCTACCGGCTGGCCGGCCTCCGGCCGACCAGCCTTCATTCACCTCGCGCGATCACGTGTCGCCCTCGAACAGGCTCGTGACGGAGCCGTCCTGGAAGATCTCGGTGATGGCGCGGGCGATGAGCGGCGCGATCGTCAGGACGGTCAGCTTGTCGAACCTGTTGGCCGCCGACAGCGGCAGGGTGTTGGTGACGATCACCTCGCTGATGCGGGAGTTCTTCAGCCGGTCGACCGCCGGCTCGGAGAAGACCGCATGGGTGGCGGCGGCGATGACGTTGGTGGCGCCCTGCTCGTAGAGGGCGTCGGCGGCCTTGCAGATCGTGCCCGCGGTGTCGATCATGTCGTCGATCAGCACACAGGTGCGGCCGCGTACGGTGCCGACGACTTCGTTGACCTTGACCGAGTTGGCCACGTCGAGGTCGCGCCGCTTGTGGATGAACGCCAGCGGCGTGCCGAGCGTGTCGGCCCAGCGCTCCGACAGGCGGACCCGGCCGGTGTCGGGCGAGACGATGGTGGTGTTGGCCAGGTCGAGTTTGTTCTTCAGGTAGTTTTCCAGCACCGGCATGGCGAACAGGTGGTCGACCGGGCCGTCGAAGAAGCCCTGGATCTGCGAGGTGTGCAGGTCGATCGACATGAGGCGGTCGGCGCCGGCGGTCTTGAACAGGTCGGCCATCAGCCTGGCCGTGATGGGCTCGCGGCCGCGGCCCTTCTTGTCCTGGCGGGCGTAGCCGAAGAACGGCATGACCACGGTGATGCGCTTGGCTGAGGCCCGCTTCAGCGCGTCGACCATGATGAGCTGTTCCATGATCCACTGATTGATGGGCCCGGTGTGGCTCTGGATGACGAAGGCGTCACAGCCGCGTACGGACTCGAGGTAGCGGGCGTAGATCTCGCCGTTGGCGAAGTCGATGAGCTTGGTGGGTGTGAGCGAGACGCCGACGTGCTCGGCCACCTCTTCGGCCAGTTCGGGGTAGGCCCGGCCGGAGAAGAGCATGAGATTCTTCTCGCCCGGCTGCTTGATGCTGGTCATGAGACCCCCTTCGTCGCTCTCACGACCACGGTGCTGTGCTGCTCGATGACCTCGGCAAGCTCGGTCATGCTTCTTTCTCCTGATCCTGCTCGGCCAGCGCCCGCTGGGCGGCCGCGGCCGACTTGGTGCCCGCGCGCCTGCGCAGGACCCATTTCTCGATGTTGCGCTGCCGCGCTCGTGCCACGCCGATCGAGCCGGGCGGGACGTCGTCGGCGATCACCGAGCCCGCCGCCGTGTAGGCGCCGTCGCCGATGGTCACGGGGGCGACGAGCATGGTGTCGCAGCCGACGAACGCGCCGTCGCGCACGGTGGTGTGGTGCTTTTCGACCCCGTCGTAGTTGACGAAGACGGTGGAGGCGCCGATGTTGACGTCGTCGCCGATCGTGGCGTCACCGGCGTAGGACAGGTGGGGCACCTTGGAGCGCTCGCCGACCTTGGTGTTCTTCATCTCGACGAAGGTGCCGGCCTTCGATTTGCGGCCGATCACCGTGCCAGGGCGGAGGTAGGCGTAGGGGCCGACGTTGGCCTCCGGCCCGATGTCGGCGTGGTCGCAGACCGCGTTGCGGACGGTCGCGCCCGCCCCGACCCGGGTGCTGGTGAGCGTGGTGGCGGGGCCGATCTCGGCGCCCGCCTCGATGACGGTGTCGCCGTGGAGCTGGGTGCCCGGGTGGATCACCGCGTCGGGCGCGATGCGTACGCTCACGTCGACCCAGGTGCCGGCCGGGTCGATGATCGTGACGCCGGCGCGCATGTGGGCCTCCAGCAGCCGCCGGTTGAGCACCTGGCGGGCGGCAGCCAGCTGGACGCGGTCGTTGACGCCCTCGACCTCGACGAAGTCGCCGGCCACACACGCGCCGACCCGGTGGCCGTCGCCGCGCAGGATGGCCAGCACGTCGGTGAGGTATTCCTCACCCTGGGCGTTGTCGGCGGACACCCGCTTGACGGCGTCGGCCAGCAGCTCGCCGTCGAAGGCGTAGATGCCGGAGTTCATCTCCTTGATGGCGCGCTGCCCGGCGTCGGCGTCCTTCTCCTCGACGATCTCCAGCACGGCGCCGGAATCGTCGCGGATGATCCGCCCGTAGCCGGTCGGGTCGGGCACCTCGGCCGTCAGCACGGTGACCGCGTTGCCGTCGGCGTCGTGCCGTTCGAGCAGCGTGGCGAGGGTCTGGGGGCGCAGCAGCGGCACGTCGCCGTAGGTGACCAGGACCGTGCCGGAGATCGTGCCGACCTCTTCGAGGACGGTGCGCACGGCGTGGCCGGTGCCACGCTGCTCGCTCTGGACGACGGCGCGCGCGTCGGGGCTGGTGGCCGCCAGATGGTCGCGCATGCGTTCGAGCGCGTGGCCGATCACCACGATGAGCCGCTCGGGGCCGAGATCGCGGGCGGCGCCGAGCATGTGGTCGAGCAGCGCGCGGCCGCACAACTCGTGCAGGACTTTCGGGGTCTGACTTTTCATCCGGGTGCCCTCGCCCGCGGCGAGGACGATGACGGCTGCCGGGCGCGGCACACTCACGGACTGAGGCTCCCTGTGGCTGGACGGATCAGGGTTGTACGGTGCGGCTACCGCACCGACACCCTCCCGACACCGTGAGGATACCTGGCCTCAGCCGGGACGCTCAGCGGGGGGATCACCTCTAAGCTCCCGGAAGAGGACTCGAACCCCTACAAAGTGGACCAAAACCACTTGTCCTGCCGATTAGACGATCCGGGACAGATCGGACACGTGGTGTCCGACACATCCCTACGATACCGAGCCCGCACGTGCGCGCGCGCCCGTAATTACGCCCCGGCTCCGCGTGGCGGGTGATCCGCCCAGGTGAGAGCGACGATACGGATACGCCCCACCCTTAACAGACCAGCCAAAAAGTCGCAAGGCATGAACCCCACCCACCTTGCCCGGCGGATCGTCACCTTCGCCATATTCCCGGCTTAGGTCTTCCTAACTTACGCTGGCGTAGGTTACGGTGGCGTAGCCGGACAATCGTCCCCATACAGGCACTTGGAGGTCGCCCATGACCGTTACCACCGAACGTTCCACCCCTGCCCCGAAGCCGGACTTCGAACCAGAACCACGGTCGAAAACCGAACTCGTCACCTTCGCCCTCGTCGTCGGGCTGCCCCTCGTCGCGATCGCGGCGGCCGTACCGCTGGCGTGGGGCTGGGGCCTCGGATGGACGGACGTCATCATCGCCCTCGTCTTCTACATCGTCTCGGGGCTCGGCGTCACCGTCGGCCTGCACCGCTACTTCACGCACGGATCGTTCAAGGCCAAGCGGCCACTCAAGATCGCGATGGGCGTCGCCGGCAGCCTGTCGCTGGAGATGTCGGTGCTCGACTGGGTGGCCACCCACCGCAAGCACCACAAGTTCTCCGACAAGGAGGGCGACCCGCACTCGCCGTGGCGCTTCGGCCCCGGCTTCAAGAACATGAGCAAGGGCCTGCTCTACGCCCACATGGGCTGGCTGTTCGAGAGCGAGCGTGTGAACAGGGAGAAGTACGCCCCCGACCTGTGCAAGGACCCCGACGTCATCAAGCTGCACAAGTGGTTCGGCCCGCTGGCCCTCGTCTCGATCCTCCTGCCCGGCCTGCTCGGCCTGCTCATCACCTGGTCCTGGCAGGGCGCGCTGACCGCGCTGTTCTGGGGCTCGCTCGTCCGCATCGGCCTGCTGCACCACGTGACCTGGTCCATCAACTCCATCTGCCACGTCTTCGGCGACGAGGACTTCCAGGTGCGTGACAAGTCGCGCAACGTGTGGTGGCTGGCCATCCCGTCCTTCGGCGAGTCGTGGCACAACCTGCACCACTCAGACCCGACCTGCGCCAGGCACGGCGCGCTCAAGGGCCAGATCGACCTGAGCGCCGGCCTCATCCGCATCTTCGAGCGGCTGGGCTGGGCATACGACGTTCGCTGGCCTACTCCGGAGCGGCTGGCGGCGAAACGCATTGCCTGACGCCGAACAGCCGAAGGGCGGCCACACTGCCGTGGCCGTCATTATGGAGACCGTGACGGAACCCCGATCCCGCAGGCGCATGTCCGGTAGCGAGCGGAGAGAGCAGCTGGTCCGCATCAGCCGCACGCTCTTCGCGGAGAAGGGGTTCGACGGGACCTCTATCGAAGAGATCGCCGCCACCGCACAGGTGTCCAAACCCGTGGTCTACGAACATTTCGGCGGCAAGGAAGGCGTCTACGCGGTCGTGGTCGACCGCGAGATGCAGAAGCTGCTCGGCATGATCACTGAAGCCCTCGCCGCCTCCCACTCCCTCATCAAGCTGGAGCGGGCCGCACTGGCCCTGCTGCAGTACATCGAGGAGAGCAGCGAGGGCTTCCGCATTCTGGTGCGCGACTCCCACGCCGCATCGGGCACGGGCACGTTCGCGAGCCTCATCAGCGAGATCGCCAGCCAGGTGGAGGACGTCCTCGCCGACGAGTTCGCCGGCCGCGGCTACGAGCCCAAGCTCGCGCCGATGTACGCGCAGATGCTGGTCGGCATGGTGGCGCTGACCGGGCAGTGGTGGCTCGACGTACGCAAGCCGGGGCGCGAGGAGGTGGCCGCCCATCTGGTCAACCTGGCGTGGAACGGTCTTACGGGGCTCAACCCCAGCCCGGTCATCAGCCTCACGACCCGCCAGCTCACGCCGCCGGTCAAGGCGCGCGCCAGCGAAAAGGAGCTGCGCGAGCTGGAGAAGGCGCGCGAGAAGGAGCTCAAAGAGGCCGAGAAGCTCCGCCAGCGCGAGCTCAAAGAGGCCGAGAAGGCCAGGGTGCGCGAGTTGAAGGAGCGCGAGCGGCTGCTGAAGGAGGCCGTGAAGGCCCGCGAGCGGGAGGAGAAGATCCGCCAGCGAGAGGCCCGCCTGGCGGAGCGCGCGGCGCGTCTAGGTCAGGTGGATCACCCGGAGTGACCTCTTGAACGCGCAGGTCATCACGGGTGACGATGGTGTTGAGCAGGGCTGACCGACAAGAGTGAGCCGTTGCGACGACGTTAACGTTCTGTTCAACCAATCGGGGCAATATACGACATATGTCCGCGGAAGCGTTTCACCCCGCCACCGACCTGCCCCTCCCCCAGGAACGATTTCTCAACCGCGAGGAGAGCTGGCTCCAGTTCAACGAGCGCGTGCTCGAACTGGCCGAGGACGCCTCGGTGCCGCTGCTGGAACGGGTGCGCTTCCTGGCGATCTTCGCGAGCAACCTCGATGAGTTCTTCCGCGTACGGGTGGCCGGGCTGAAACGGCGGATGGCCACCGGCCTGCTGCTGCGGACCAAGAGCGGGCTCAAGCCCCGTGAGGAGCTGGCCAGGATCGGCACGGTGGCCGACGAGCTGGCCAGACGGCATGCGGCGGCCTTCCACCACCACATCCTCCCGCAACTGGCGGGCGAGGGCATCGAGATCGTCAGATGGGACGACCTGGGCCGGGAGGAGCGCACGGAGCTGCGCAAGCTCTTCAGGGAGCGGATCAGGCCGGTGTTGACGCCGCTGGCCGTCGACCCCGCCCATCCATTTCCCTATATTTCAGGGCTCAGCCTGAATCTGGCGGTCCTGGTGCGCAACCCGTCGACCGATCACACCGTGTTCGCGCGGGTCAAGGTCCCTTCGCAGTTGCCGCGGTTCGTCCCCGCGTCCAAGGACCGGTTCGTGCCGCTGGAGGACGTCATCGCGGCGCATCTCGGCCAGCTCTTCAAGGGCATGGAGATCCTTCAGCACCACGTCTTCCGCGTGACCAGGAACGAGGATCTCGACGTGGACGAGGACGTCACGGAGAACCTCATGCAGGCCCTGGAGAAGGAGCTGCTCAAGCGGCGCTTCGGCCCGCCGGTGCGGCTCGAGGTCGAGGACACGATCACGCCCGAGGTGCTGGCGCCGCTCGTGGAGGAGCTGGAGCTGGCGCCCCACGAGATCTACCGGCTGCCGGGGCCGCTCGACCTGAGCGGCCTGCACGCCATCGCCGACCTCGACCGCGGCGAGCTCGGCTACCGGCCGTTCGTGCCCGCCGAGGTGATCAACGCCGAGGACGACGTCTTCTCGATCCTGCGCGAGCGCGACGTGCTGCTGCACCACCCGTACGACTCGTTCGCCACCAGCGTGCAACGTTTCATCGAGGTCGCCGCGGCCGACCCCCGCGTCCTGGCCATCAAGCAGACCCTCTACCGCACCAGCGGCGAGTCGCCCATCGTGGACGCGCTGATCGACGCGGCGGAAGCGGGCAAGCAGGTCGTGGTCGTCGTGGAGATCAAGGCCCGCTTCGACGAGCACGCCAACATCTCCTGGGCCCGCAAGCTCGAACGCGCCGGCTGCCACGTCGTCTACGGCGTCGTCGGGCTGAAGACGCACTGCAAGCTGGCACTGGTGATCCGCCAGGAGGTCTCGGGCGAGCTGCGCCGCTACTGCCACATCGGCACCGGCAACTACAACCCCAAGACCGCCCGCCAGTACGAGGACTTCGGCCTGCTCACCGCGGACCCGCTGGTCGGCGAGGACGTCACCGACCTGTTCATCCACCTGACCGGCTACTCCAACCACTCCGCCTACCGGCGGCTGCTGGTCGCCCCCCACTCCATGCGCAGCGGGCTGCTGGCCAGGATCGAGCGGGAGATCGCCCACCAGCAGGCCGGGCGCCCGGCCAGGATCAGGATCAAGACGAACTCGCTGGTGGACGAGCCGATCATCGACGCGCTCTACCGGGCGTCCAGGGCCGGCGTGCCGGTGGATCTCTGGGTGCGGGGCATCTGCACGCTCCGGCCAGGGATTCCAAACTTGTCCGAAAATATCCGCGTAAGGTCGGTTTTGGGGCGCTTCTTGGAGCACTCCCGCGTGTACGAGTTCGGCCTGGGACGCCGGCCCGAGGTCTGGATCGGCAGCGCCGACCTGATGCGCAGAAACCTGGACCGCCGCGTCGAAGCCCTGGTCAAGGTGACATCCCAGCAGCACAAGACGTACCTCGTCGAGCTGATGGACCGGGTCATGGCCGAGACGACCAACACGTGGTGGCTCGGCTCCGACGGCGCATGGGTCCGCCACCCGGGCGAGGACCTGCAGAGCCACCTCATAGGCACCCGCCGCTGGAGGACCGTTGACGACTGACCTGCTCCGCGCGGCCGGGGCCGTGGTCTGGCGGGGCGAGGAGAGCAGCCCCGACGTGGCCGTCATCCACCGTCCCGCCTACGACGACTGGACCTTCCCCAAGGGCAAGCTGAAGTCCGGCGAGCACGTGATCGCCGCCGCCCTGCGCGAGGTGCGCGAGGAGACCGGCATGACGGTCGTGCTCGGCCGCGCGCTGCCGCCCATCTACTACCTCAGATCCGAGCGGCTCAAGCGGGTGGACTACTGGGTGGGCAGGGTGGTCGCCGACGACGGGTTCGTGCCCGGCGACGAGGTGGACGAGCTGCGCTGGCTGCCGGTGGACGAGGCCAGGCGGCTGCTGACGTACGAGTGGGACGCGGGGCTGCTGCGGGCGCTGGCCGCCGCGCCCCTGGAGACCACGCCTCTCGTCCTCGTCCGGCACGGCTCGGCCGGCTCCAGGAGCGAGTGGCCGGGCGAGGACGCGGAACGCCCGCTCGACGACGCCGGTCGTGCCCAGGCGGCGAGCCTGGCCACCGCGCTGCCCGCCTACCGGCCCGAACTGCTCCTGAGCTCCCCCAGCGTCCGGTGCGTCCAGACCGTGGAGCCGTACCGGGACGCGATGCCGCATGGAGCAACGATCCGGATCGAGCCGCTGCTCAGCGAGGAGGACCAGGACCCGCGCAGGACCCCCGCCCTGGTCGGCGACCTCACGGCGCCCGCGGCGGTGTGCAGCCACGGGAAGGTGCTGCCCGGGCTCATCGAGGCGCTCAGCGGCAAGAGCGTGCACCTGCGCAAGGGCGCATTCGCCGTGCTGCACCGGGCCGGCGGGCACGTCGTCAGCGTCGAGCGTTACCCGGCGTGAGAGCGCTCACCAGGTGACGGGCAGCCGGGCCGGCCCTTCGGTGATCCTGCCCTCGTTGCGCGGCAGCTCGTCGACGGGCACCGTCGTCCGCAGGGCGGGGAACCGCTGGAACAACCTGCTGAACACGGCCACCAGCTCCACCCTGGCCAGGCTGGCGCCGATGCAGAAGCGCGGGCCGTACCCGAAGCTCAGGTGGCGGTGTCGCCCTGCGGGCCTCCGAGCAGGGCCGAGCTCGACAGGTCGTCATAGAACCCTGTTAACCGCTTCGACGGTCTCTGCCCAGACCTTGGGGAACTCGGCGTGTGCCCGCTCGGCCGTGCCGCGCTCGAGCCCGACGAGCAGCCCGTACGTGAAGGTGTCCTCGCCTGCCTGGCGGGCCTTCCCGGCCTCCTTCTCCAGGGTCTCCTGCGCGACCACGCCGTCCTGGTGCGTCCCCAGGATCTCCTGGATGCCCTCGGCGAGTTCGGCAAGCTTGGCCATGGTTCTGCCCAGCGTGGGCCGGAGCGCTTCCGCGGTGTACCGAGCACGTTTGGCCGCCTTGCGCACGTCGTGCATGGCGATCTCCCGGCGTTCGGGGTCGTCGATCGCCTGGGCGGTGTCGTACGCCTTGGTCACGCGGTCCCAGTTGGCCGCCGCGATGGTGCTGAGCCGCTCCTGCGCGGGCTTGGCCGCGGCCTTGCCCAGCTTCGGGGCGGAGACGAGGGCATCGAGCGAGTCGAGGAGGGTGTAGTAGCGCTCGCCGCTGAGCGCGTCCTTGATCCGCTCGTACGCCTCCTGCTCGCGTTCGCGCAGATCCGCGCCGAGCCGGGTCCTGATGGGGCCCGTGACCAGCTCGGGGGCCAGCCCGTCCAGCGCCTTGCCGAACCTGGCCCTGATGACCTCCAGGTCGCGGGCCTCGCCGAGGACGGCGCCGAGCCAGCGCAGCTCGTCCTGGAGCCGGTCGGTGCCGGTCACGACGGTCTTGAACGCCTTGAGCGCGCTGCGCATCCTGCGGGCCGCCACCCTCATCTGGTGCACCGCGTCGTCCTCCGCCCTGCGTACGCGGGGGTCCTGCGACAGGAGGGCGGCCACCTGGCCGGCCAGGTAGGCGACGACGATCTCGCCGGCCGTGCCCGGCTCGGTGGGGGCTTCGGGGAGCGGGGCGGGTTCGAGGAGTTTGGCGAGCTTGCTGGAGGAGGCCGACGGGGTCGCGCCCGCCTTCCTGAGCCGCTTGCCGACCTTGGCCAGCAGCGCCTTGTCGCCGCCTTCGAGCAGCTCGGCCTCGACCTCGCGCCACCGCACGACCATGGGCTCCACGCCGAAGACGGTGCCCTTCACGCGGTCGTCGGCGACCTCGACGAGCCTGGCGTCGCCGTCGAACAGGACCGTGACGCTCCTGCGCGTGTCGAGCTGGGCGACCGGTTGGAGCTCGGCGCCGCGGGTGAAGGCGCGGACGAGCTCGGCCAGCTCCGCTGGAACGATCTTGGTGCTGCGGGTGAGGGGACGGGTGATCTCCTGGCGCGCGCCCTTGGCCTTGGGCAACTTCAGGTGCCAGCCGGAATCGGCGCCGCCTCGTCGTCGTCTGAGGGTGACGCCCCGGGAGGCCAGCCGTAGATCGGGCGTGTCATAGTAGAGCGCCACGAGCTGGTAAGTCTTGGGGCCGACGACCTCGGCTAGACCGCTCAGGTCCGGAATTTCGTACTCTGCGGTGACATCGAACTTGTCCTCGATCTCGATTCCCACTACACCTCGCAAAAGTCCGATTTAGGACAATAATGCCACCCTTAGGTGAACATCAGGCGGATTGCAGGAGCTCGATTCTGTTGCCCACCGGGTCGGAGACGTAGATGCGGCGGAAGCCGGGAAAGAGGTCGTCCGGCACGGCTCCGGGGATCTTCGCGGCGTAGGCGTCGATGTCGTCGACCAGGAACGCGGGGTGGGCCTTACGCGCGGGCCTGAAACCGTCCTCTATGCCGAGGTGCACCTCCACGCCCTCGCCCCTGAACCACGCGCCGCCGCGTCTGGCCAGCTCGGGCGGCTTGGGCACCTCCTCCAGGCCGAGCACGCCCGCGTAGAACTCTCGCAGCAGCGGCTCGCTCCCCGCGGGCGCGGCGAGCTGAACGTGATGCAGTGCTCTGATCATCATCGTCCCTCCCTCATTTCTGCAGCACGACGAAGAGTCTTCTGAACGGAAACGGCGTACCGTAATTCCTGGCCGGATAGGCGTCGGCGAGCGCCGGGGCGAGGTCGCGCTTGAACCGCCGCTGCTCGTCCGGGGCGAGGCGGTCGAAAATCGGCCGCAGGGCGGTGCCCGACACCCAGTCGAGCACCGGATTCTCGCCATGGAGCACGTGGATGTAGGTCGTCTCCCAGGCGTCGACCTGAGCGCCGCCCTGATTGAGCAGGTCGAGGTAGTCGAGGGGCTCGTCGACCGGCTTCACCCTGAGGACGTCGCCGAGCCGGTCGGACCAGGCGCGCGAAGCGCACAGCTCGCGGATCGCGACATGGCTGGGCGCATCGAAGTTGCCCGGCACCTGGAAGGCCAGCCAGCCGCCCGGCGCCAGCTCCTCGACCCAGTGCTCCAGCACCGAGTGGTGCTCGGGCACCCACTGCAGCACGGCGTTGGAGACGATCACGTCCACCGGCCGGTCGGGCCGCCACATGGCCACGTCGGCGACCGCGAACCTGGCCTTCGCCTCCAGCCGCCGCGCCTTGGAGATCATCGCGGGCGAGGAGTCGAAACCCTCCACGGTCGCGCGGGGCCAGCGAGCGCCCAGCTGGGCGGTGAGCTCGCCGCTGCCGCAGCCGGCGTCCACGACATAGTCGGGATCGACCGCCCCTACCCTGGAGATCAGCTCGATGAAGGGCCTCGACCGCTCGTCCGCATAGACGGCGTACGTTACAGGGTCCCACATATCTCTTGACATGAAGATAATTGATATCGAGAGAGATATCTCGATGTCAAGACAGTACACTCTTGTGTCATGACCGAGGATGCTAGAGACGAGGTCGACCGCCTCGTCGCGGCTTGGCGGACGGAGCGCCCCGACCTCGACGTCGAACCGCTCCAGGTGCTCTCCAGGGTGTCACGACTGGCCAAGCATCTCGACCGGGCTCGACGGGCGGCGTTCGCCGAACACGACCTGGAGCCGTGGGAGTTCGACGTGCTGACAGCGCTGCGGCGGGCCGGCAAACCGTACGAACTCAGCCCAGGCGCCCTGCTGCGGGCCACACTCGTGACCTCCGGCACCATGACCAACCGCATCGACCGCCTCGCACAGGCCGGGCACGTACGGCGTCGCCCCGACCCCGAAGACCGGCGCGGCGTGCTCGTCTCCCTCACCGAGACCGGCCTCGCCCGCGTCGACGCCGCCTTCTCCGACCTGCTCCGCCGCGAACACGACCTCCTGTCCGGCCTCGGCCCCACCGACCAGCGCGCCCTCGCCTCCCACCTCCGCACCCTCCTCACCCCGTTCGACTCTCCGCCGTGAACCGCTCCCTCTCGGTGGCATGCCATCACTCACCCGGCTCTCCCTCAGCGGCACGTCATCACCCACCCCGGCCGCCCCGCTCTCCCGCTGTGGCGGGTCGAGCCGCCCCGGGTCGGCGCGCGCTCTTACTTCTTTTACGGCAAGCCGACTTACCCGCCTCGCCGACGTCGGCGGCCCTCTGTCACGCGCCGGTCGTGAGGGCCAACGGCGCACTCGCCGTTACGAGCGTCCCTTCACCGTCCGCTTCGCTGCGGCGGCAACGGAACGCCAGGTGGTGAGGTCAGTCGCCGAGGCGGTCGGCGGTCTCCAGCCACTCGGCTTCGATGGTGTCCTTCTGGGCGGTGATCTCGCGCAACTCGGCGTCGAGGGTGCCCAGCCGGGCATAGTCGGTGGCCGCATCGGCCATCGCAGCGTGCAGCCTGGACTCCTGGTCGCTCAGCTTGTCGAGCTGGCGTTCGAGACGGTTGAGCTCCTTGCGGAGCTCGCGCTCCTCCTTGGCCGAGAGCCCACTCTGAGCGGCAGGGGCCGGGTCCGCCGCCGACGCAGGGGAGCCGGCCGCACCGGCGGCGCCGGGACCCGCGGTCGTGGTGGTGGTGGTGGTGGTCGTGGCGGTGCCGGCCACGCGGGCCGTCAGGGCCGTGCCGGCGGCGCGGCGTTCGAGATATTCGTCGACCCCGCCGGGCAGCAGCGACAGCTTCCCGTCACCCAGCAGCGCGACGCAGCGATCGGTCACCCGCTCAAGGAAGTAGCGGTCGTGGCTCACCAGGATCAGCGTGCCAGGCCAGCCGTCCAGCAGGTCTTCGAGCTCGTTGAGCGTCTCGATGTCGAGATCGTTGGTGGGCTCGTCGAGCAGCAGCACGTTGGGGTCGTCCATGAGGAGCCGGAGCAGCTGCAGCCGTCGCCGCTCACCACCGGAAAGGGAGCCGATGACCTTCCACTGCGCCTCGCCCTTGAACCCCAGACGTTCGA
Organism: Nonomuraea sp. B5E05; assembly: GCF_039880665.1. Taxonomy (NCBI): domain Bacteria; kingdom Bacillati; phylum Actinomycetota; class Actinomycetes; order Streptosporangiales; family Streptosporangiaceae; genus Nonomuraea; species Nonomuraea sp. B5E05. The sequence continues at coordinate 38,140 of NZ_JBDPMJ010000011.1, read as the reverse complement.
GCAGCTGGGACGCCGACCATTCCTTCTTGCCGACCTGGAGGTATTTGCGAATTTCCTCCACCGACTCCAGCACCCGCCGCTGCGGGTCGAGCTCGGCCAGCTCCTGTGACAGGTGCGCCAGGCGTACCGTCTTGCCCCTGACCACCCGGCCTTCGTCGGGCTTGACCGTGCCGGCGAGCAGCCGCAACACCGACGACTTGCCGGACCCGTTGACGCCGATCAAGCCGATCCGGTCTCCTGGGCCGAACTGCCACGTCAGCCGATCGAGCACCAGCGGCCCGCTGCCCGGCCCGCCCGCGTGCAGGGTGACGTCGTCGAGGTCGTAGACCGTCTTGCCGAGGCGGGCCGCGGCGAACCGCATCAACTCCACGGTCTCCCGCGCCGGCGGCTCGTTCGCGATCAGTGCCTGGGCGGCCTCGATGCGGAACTTCGGCTTCGACGTACGGGCGGGCGGACCGCGCCGCAGCCACGCGATCTCCTTGCGCATGAGGTTCTGGCGGCGCTCCTCGGCGGCCTGGGCGATCCGTGCCCGCTCCGCCTTGGCCAGCACGTAAGCGGCATATCCGCCCTCATACCGTTCGACCCGTCCGTCCACGACTTCCCACGTGCGAGTGGACACCGCGTCGAGGAACCACCGGTCGTGCGTCACGACCACCAGCGCGCTCTTCCGGCCCGCCAGATGCCCGGCCAGCCAGGCGATCGCCTCGATGTCGAGGTGGTTGGTGGGCTCGTCGAGCATGACCAGGTCATGGTCGTCGATCAGCAACTGCGCCAGCGCCGTACGCCTGCGCTCGCCACCGGACAGATCGGCGGCCCTGGCATCCAGGTCGAGGTCGCCGATCAGGTTGGCCAGGATCTCGCGAACCCGCTGATCGCCGGCCCACTCGTGCTCCGCCAGCCCGCCGAGCACGATCTCCTTCACGGAGGCGTCGGGGTCGAGCTCGTCGCGCTGCGACAGGAAGCCCACGCGGAGCCCGCGGTTGTGGGTGACCCGGCCGGTGTCCGGCCGCACTGCCCCGGCGATGACGGACAGCAGGGTCGTCTTACCGCCCCCGTTGCGCCCGACAACCCCGATGCGCTCCCCCGCTTCTACGCCCAGGGAGACGTCGCTGAGGAGTGGCTTGGGCCCGTAAGCATGTGAGACCGACTCAAGGTTGACCAGATTCATGGCGATCCCAGGGTATCGGCTCGTGGCGGGCCGACCGACAGCAAGAGCGGTCGACCCCGGGCGGGTCGGCGGCGAGACGGGAGTGCGACGGTCACCGTACAGGGATGACGGCGCTCAGCCGGACATGGCGGCACCGCTGAGGGATGACGGCCCTCGAACGAGCGACCACCGCGCAGAGAAGAGGACGGAAGGGCGGTTCCTCAGAGGAGGAACTGGGCGGTCAGAGGAGGGTGGCGCCGGCGACGGGGCCGTGGGCGGGGACGGCGGTGTGAGCGGCGCCTGTCGTGGTCAGCCCGCGGGCCAGATCGCGGGCGTGCAGGGCGTCGATGGCCAGGAACGCACACGTCGGGCCGGAGCCGGAGACGATCGCCCCCAGCGCGCCGTGCTGGCGTCCTGCTTCGAGGGTCGGCGCGAGCTCCGGGCGGAGGCTGAACGCGGCCTCCTGGAGGTCGTTGCTCAGGTGGGCGCCCAGAGCGTAGGCGTCGCCGGTGCCCAGAGCCTCCATCAGCGAGTCGTCGATCTGGGGCCAGGGCACCTCGGCGGCCGCGGCCTCCCTGAGGCGGTCGCACTCCGCGTAGACGCTGGCGGTGGAGAGACCACCGTCCGCCAGCGCGAACACCCAGTGGAACAACCCCCCGGTGGGCAACTCGCTCAGCTGCTCGCCGCGGCCCGTGCCGACCGCTGTGCCCCCGAGCAGGGAGAACGGCACGTCGCTGCCGAGGTCGGCGGCGATCTCCATGAGGTCTTCGAAGGGCAGCCCGAGCCCCCACAGCTCATTGCAGGCCACCAGCGCGCCCGCCGCGTCGGCGCTGCCACCCGCCATCCCGCCGGCGACCGGGATGTCCTTCTGGATGAGCAGGTCGGCGCCGTAGCCGCGGCCTGCGTGTTTGGCGAGCGCGCGGGCAGCCCTGATCGCCAGGTTGCCGTCGTCGACCGGCACCTGATCGGACCACTTCCCCGACACCGACACGGTGATCGCCTCGGACTCCTTGGCCGTCACCTCATCGAAGATCGATACGGCGTGAAAGACGTTGACCAGGTCGTGGAAGCCGTCCTCCCTGAGCGGGCCGACAGAAAGTTGCACGTTGACCTTCGCAGGCACACGTACGGTCACCGAACTCATCGATCTTCTGCCACTTTCATCACTTGCCGGGGTCAAGGACACTCGATGTTATCGGGGCACGCCGCCCTGACATGCGGTTCTCGAAAGATCGCGCCGCTGGCAACGGCCCTGCAACACATAGAGTCAAGGTCATGGGCTTATGCCCCGATCCCAATCGGTTACAAATCGTGATGTCTTGCCGCCGGTCGCTCCACTGCGGTTCGGCGCCGAGAACACGCACGCCGACGCTACCCCGCCCAGGCGAGATCACCGCATCTCGACGGCTCGACCAGGTCGCCGGACTGGCCGGGTTTGCGGTCGGGTGCGGAGGGTCGACCGCGAGCGAGGAGGGTGTGTGCGTTGGCTGAGGTGACGGTGATCGAGGTGCCGCAGTGGCGGGGGTCGGGAGCTCCCACGGCGCAGCGGCTGCGGGAGGGCGCGCGGTTGCTCGCCGACATGGTGGACGCCGATCACCGGGTGCTGGTGGACGCCGATGACGATCTCGTCGGCACCGCCGCCAGGGTGCGGGAGGCAGTCGCGCCGGTGCGTGCTGGGCTGGTGGTCACCGCGGGCGGCGACTGCGGGGTCGAGTTGGAACCTGTGGCGGCGGCGCGGAAGCGGTTTGGGGATCGGCTGGTCGTCGTCTGGTTCGACGCTCATGGGGATCTCAACACGCCTGAGTCGTCGCCTTCCGGGGCTTATCACGGGATGGTGCTGCGCGCGCTCACCGGAGAGGGGCCCGAAGGGTTGGTGCCGGAGGTGACGGTGCCGCCGGAGCGGATCGTGCTGGCCGGCGGACGCGATCTCGACCGCGCGGAGGCGGAATTCGTCCAAACGCGAGGGATCCGGCATGTCCTGGAGGCGGATGCCGCGGCCCTCGTGGACGCGGTCGCGGCCTGCCACGGCACCCCGCTCGACGCAGCGGTCGGCTCTTCGCGCGGCACGGCGGCCGGTGCGACCGACGGGGATTCGCGTGGCGCGGCGGCCGTTTATGTGCACATCGATTTTGACGTGCTCGATCCGCAGGTCTTCGCGAGCGTCGGTAGCCCGGCGCCTGGTGGACTGCATCCCGATCAGCTCCTTGCTCTGGTCGGCGCCATCGCCGAACGGTATGAGGTGGCAGGCCTGGGACTCACGGAATATGAGCCGTCCAGGCGGGAGGACCAGGAGTTGCTCTCCGGCCTGCTCGAGCAGGTGGTCGATGTCTGCTCGGGACGGTGAGGGGCGAGCCCGGCCGTGGCCCGCGGAGGGCGGCGCGGACAGCGGTCAGCCCGGGCGTACGGCGCCGCGGAACGCGGAGCGGAAGTAGGGCGAGCGGAGGAAGTCGACCTTGCGCACCACGTCGCCCGTCTTGGGAGCATGGATCATGACGCCGCCGCCGAGGAACAGAGCCACGTGGGTGGGGTCGCCCGTGCCACCGCCGAAGAACAGCAGGTCACCTCGGCGGCGAGCACTGAGCGGGATCCTGCGGCCCTGGCGGAACTGGGCACCGGTGTAGTGGCTCAGCCGCACCCCGGCTCTGGACCAGGCGTAAAGGGTCAGGCCGCTGCAGTCGAAGCCGGTCGTGGCGGCTCCTCGCCCGATGCCGATGGTGGGGCCCTTGACTGAGCCTCCTCCCCAGGAGAAGGAGACGCCCAACTGGCTGAGGGCCGCGGCGGCGGCTGTCTCGCCTCTGGTCTGCGTGCGTTTCAGCTGTGCCAGGGCGGGATCGGGGACGGCGACGAGCGTGGTGCAGAGGCCTCCGCCGAGGGCGAGCCAGATGAGAGCGATGCGTCGGAGCATGTGAGCCTCCCAGGTCCGTACGTGAGTTCGGGAGGCCAGGATGATCCGGCGGGGTGAGGGGACGTGGGGCCGAGCGGCGTTCTGTGGATGAGGAGCCGCGACAGCAGGCGGCCTGTGGAAAGGCCCTGCCCACAGGCTCGCACCCCACGGCACGAAGAACGTCGCCTCGTGCCGGCTCATTCACGGACGATGTCGTACACCCCTCGCATCAGTCCTGCAGGATCGTGAGCTCCCCTTCGTCGACGGGCTCCTCGAATCCGGCCACGTACCTGTTGAGAAGATCCTCGGACACGGTCACGGAGTTGGCCCCGTGCAGCTTGTTGCGTACGGCCAGCCGCCGGCGCAGCGTCTCCGGGCTTGCCTTGAGATAGACCAGTTTCCACCGGCACCCATGACTCTCGATCAGGGCCTTGTAGTCGTCACGAGCCGTCCGGCGCCAGAAGCTGTAGTCCAGGACCACCGGTTGGCCGGCTTCCATCAGGTCTACGAGCCGCTTCCTCAACGCTTCCTCGGCAGCCGCCTTGTGGCTTTCGTACTCCGCCGAATCGAACTCGGCGGCATCGCGCCCGAACCGGGTCCAGATCACTTCATCGATCGACAGCCTGACATAGCCGCGTCGCTCCAACGCCTGCGCATAGGTCGACTTGCCTGATCCCGCGATCCCGCACATCATCACGACACACCGCGCCGACGAGCCTGTCGAGCCGGCCGAGGCTTCTTCAGCCACATCAGCGAGATCATTCAGGCCCTGGGTTCCTGTCTCCACCCTGCGATTCAACCAGCCTGGCGCGCCCCAACCCACAGTTCGGGAACACGGAGGTGCTCGGCGCGTTCGGTGGCTGCGACGATCAGGAGGCGGATTCGGCTATGCGGACGAAGGCGTGGATGTCGAGTTGCTCGCCGCGCGCCGAAGGGTCCACCCCGGCGGCTCTGAGCGCCCTCTCCGCCCGGGCCGGGCTGCCCGCCCACGAGGCCAGGGCCGCGCGCAGGGTCTTGCGGCGTTGCGCGAAGGCCGCGTCGATGACCGCGAACACCTCTTCCCTCGACGCCGTCGTCGCGGGCGGGTCGCGGCGGACCAGGGAGACCAGCCCGGAATCCACGTTGGGCGCGGGCCAGAAGACCGACCGGCCGACGGGGCCCGCCCTGCGCACGTCCGCGTACCAGGCGGCCTTGACCGACGGAACGCCGTACACCTTGGAGCCGGGACCGGCGGCCAGGCGATCGGCCACCTCCGACTGCACCATGACCAGGCCCCTGCGCAGCGACGGCAGGACCTCCAGGAGGTGGAGCACCACCGGGACGGCCACGTTGTAGGGGAGGTTGGCCACCAGGGCCGTGGGGGTGAAGCCCAGCAGATCGTTCTCGGAGATCTTCATGGCATCCGCGTTGATCACCGTGAGCTGCTCGGAGGCGCCGCGGTCGGCGACGGTGAGGGGAAGCTGGTGGGCGAGCACCGGATCGATCTCGACGGCCACGACGTGCGCGGCGGACGCCAGGAGTTCCAGGGTGAGCGAGCCGAGACCGGGGCCCACCTCGATGACGACGTCGTCCGGGGACAGATCGGCCACGCGTACGATGCGGCGGACGGTGCCCCCGTCGATCACGAAGTTCTGCCCTAGCTTTTTTGTCGGACGAAGATCTAGCTTGTTCGCCAAAATACGTATTTCTGCAGGGCCCAACAGCCTCATCATCCCATCAGTCTCCCGCATCGAAGAACCTGCGATGGCGTACGGGGAGACCAAAGGAGAGGATGGCGTGGAACAGGAAGGGACGCACCTCATGGAGCCAACGGGCGCCGCGCCCCTACGCCCGACGGACTTGCGGGAGGTCGGGCCCTACCGCCTGCTCGGGCGGTTAGGCGAGGGTGGCATGGGGACCGTGTTCCTCGCGCGGGCGCCGACGGGGCGGTTCGTGGCGCTCAAGGTCGTGAAGGCGGAGTTCGCCAACCAGGAGGGATTCGCGGCCAGGTTCCACGCGGAGGTCGACAGCGCCCGGCGGGTGGCGTCGTTCTGCACGGCCCAGGTGCTGGACAACGGCAACACCGGGGACGGCAGGCCCTACATGGTGACCGAGTACATCGCGGGCACCCCCCTGTCCGACCAGATCTCCAAGCACGGCTCGCTGGACCCGGGTCCGCTGCACGGCGTCGCGCTCGGGGTCGCGGCGGCGCTGGCGGCCATCCACGTCGCCGAACTCGTGCACAGGGACCTCAAACCGGCGAACGTGATCCTCTCGCTGTCCGGGCCCCGGGTGATCGACTTCGGGATCGCCAGGGCGCTCGACCGGGAGAGCGGGTTCACGCTCTCCGGCGAGCTCCTGGGGAGCCCGGGCTGGTGGGCGCCCGAGCAGGTGCGCGGCGAGCCGGTCAGCCCGGCGGCCGACATCTTCGCCTGGGGCTGCCTGGTGGCGTACGCGGCCAACGGGCGGCACCCGTTCGGCCGGGGCGACCCCATCACGCTGGCCCACCGTGTCCTGAACACCCCGCCCGACCTGGGTACGCTGCCCGCGCCGCTGGACGACCTCGTCCGGCTGGCCACCTCGATGGACCCCGCGCAGCGCCCGACGGCGCAGGATCTGCTGATCGCGCTGGTGGGAGGGAACACGCCCACGCCGTCGATCAACCCGCCCACGCTGGTGGCGACCGAGCTGCTGAACGACTGGCGGCCGCCGCAGGGTGACGATCCGGACGTCACGGCCGCGTTCACGGCTCCCTCGCCGGGCGACACCACGCGCCTGGAGACGGTGATCGGCGGCCCGGGCATCCCTCCTGACCTGGATTCGTCCCCGCAGGGCGATCCGCGTGACTCCGGCGTCCCGCCCGGCAGGCCACAGCCCGGTCCGGAAAGCCCTCGCGAGAGCTCGCCCGGCGGGACCGGGACGCCGGCGGCGCGATCGGGCGCGGCTCCTGCCGGGGAGCGGGCGCGGCCGGGCGCGGCGCCCGCGACCCGTACGGACACCTGGCCCGGGGAGCAGGGCACGCCCAGGCCCGCCGGCGAGCCGGCCACGCTCGGCGGCTCGAGGACGTCCGGCACCCGCTGGCTCATCGCCGCCGCGGCCGCCGTGCTCGCCATCGTCGTGACGGCCGGCGTGCTGATCGTGACCTCGGGCCGTACCGGCACCACCCCCGGCGACGCGGGCGCCGCCTCACCGACCGGCGCGCGCCCCAATGACGTGGGCCGCAGGTTCGCGCTGGGCCCGGACTTCGACGACCCCGTCGCCGTCGTCGCCTCCGCCCCGGAGTGCGGGCTCAAGACGTACGAGGAGACGACGACGTCCAGGGGCCAGTTCTGCGTCATCCGCTGGACGATGATCAATCCTGGTGGCGAACGGAAACCGCTGGTCCAGCCGGTCGTCTCCATGGTCGACGACCGGGGCGCCGAGCATGATCCGGCCGCCGTCACCCTTCCCCCGGCCATCCTGCCCGGCGGGCGGGTGGACAGCGCGTTCGTGTTCGACCTGCCCAACTACCGCAAACCCGTGAAGGTGACGGCGACCATGCTGGAGGACGGCAAGCAGATCGAGGTCACGCTGTGATGATCCGGTCCGCCCTCGTCGCGCTCCTGCTCGCCGCGGTGACGCCGCTCGTGTCCGCATCAGGGGCCGCGTGCGCGGGAGAGTCCGACTTCGACGGTGACGGCGTGGCCGACGTCGCGGTGGGCGACCCGTTCGGCGACGGGCAGAAGGGGTCGGTGCACGTGCTGTCGGGCGGCAGGGTCGTTCCCGTCACCGTTCCCGGCCTGGCCAGGGGCGACGCGTTCGGCTGGTCGGTGCGGCTGGCCAAGGTCGACGGTGACGCCTGCGCCGACCTCGTGATCGGCGCCCCGTACACGGACGTCGACGGCGCCGAGGACGCCGGGGCCGCGTACGTCGTCTACGGCGCCGGCTCCTCGCCCCCGCAACGGCTGACGGCGGCCCGGCCGCAACGGTTCGCGCACTTCGGCTGGTCGCTGGCCGCGCGTGGCGACCTCGTGGCGATCGGCGCGCCGTACGAGGACGAGAACCGGCTGCTCGACGTGGGAGCCGTCTACGTGCGCAAGGGCACGGGCGAGCTGCGCAGGATCAGCCAGGAATCCGTGGACGTGCGGGGCAACAGCGAGGTGGGCGACCAGTTCGGCTGGTCGATGGCGTACGGGCCGGAGAACGGGCTGCTCGTCGGCGTCCCGTACGAGAACGACGACGGCCTGGGCCGCCAGGTCGAGGACGGCAAGATCGACTCTGGCTCGGTCGTCTTCATCGACGATGTCCTGGCGACCCGGCTGACGACGGTGAAACTCGACTCGCCGACCAACGCCTCGGGCGACAGGTACGGCTACGCGGTGGCCTACGCCGATGGCGCCGGGTACGCGGTGAGCTCGCCGGGCCCGGGGAACGTGCAGCTTCTCGACGAGAACAGGAAGCCGGTGCGCACGGTGACGCAGGCGGGCGAGCAGGCGTTCGGCTTCTCGCTGGCCACGTCCGAGGACGGCAGGCTGGCCGTCGGCGCGCCCTTCGGCGGCGGCGTCCGGGTGGTGTCGTGGCAGGACCCCTCCGAGGAACGTATCCTGCCGACCCGCGACGGGCTGTTCGGCTGGTCGGTGGCCTTCAGTGGCAACAAGCTCTTCGTGGGGCAGCCGGACGCGCAGCCGTACGGGCGGGTGGCGGTGACGGGCCGCAACGCGGAGACGCCGCGGCCGCTGCAGCCGCCCAAGGGGGCCGACTTCGGGGTGTCGGTGGCCGGTTAGCGGGTCACGAGGCAGCGCGACAGGCGGTGACCGGTCAGTGGAACAGGCGGTCGCCGCAGGCCGGCCACTGGCTCTCCCAGCCGCCCTCGCGCTGGTAGAGGATCTGGGCCCGGTAGGTCTGCTCGTCGGCGGGCCAGTTGCTCGGCAGCCCGATGCCGTCCACGGCCTCCCACATGCGCATGCTGAACTGGTACATCCCGTAGTGGGGCCCGTCGGGGTTGTAGGCGAGCGGGTCGCCGTGGGCGACGCACTCGGCCAGGGCGGGCCAGTCGAGCCGCGTCACGGCGGGTTCGACCGGCTCGATGTGCTGCGGGGTGAGCGTGATGACCGTGCCGTCCTCGGGAAAGCTGCCCAGCGGCGGGCTCACGTGGTAGCCGTCGCGCGGCGCGATGTGCTGCTGCTTGAGCACCTGCCGTATGGTCCTGGCGGTCGTCCGCGAGGTGAGCCGCCGGTTGCCCGCGACGATGTGCACCTCGCGCCTGGTGTGGACGGTGAGCGCCATCCCCGACAGCGGCACCGTGTGGCCGGGCGAGGCGGAGAGCGTGCCGCGCGCCGCCTCGATGTCCAGCTCGGTCAGGGCGTCCGCGACGTTCGTGGCGGTGACGAGATGCGTGCTCGTGCGGCCGTCCACGGTCACCGTGAGCGGGCGGGCGCGGCGCACCTCTATGACGGCGCCGTCGGCGACGCGTTCTCGCGCGGCCGGGCGTACGACGTCGCCCGTGCCCATCGAGATCCCGGCGTCGGTGAGCACCTCCTCCACGGTCCCCGCGAAGCCGCGGACGGTGGCCTGTTCGCCGTCCACGATGACGACGACCTCTTTGACCAGCAGCGACACCGCCACGAGCGTGCCGAGCGCCACCGCGCCTGCCAGGCACACGACGGGCGTCCACGGGGAGCGCCACGGGATCGGCGGGCGCGGCGCGCGCCTCTTACCTCGCACGGACCACCTCCGGTTACGGGCGGGAAACGCCCGAACGCTAGCGGTGGTCGTGCCCTCGGATCCGCCGGTTCACCAAACGATGGTCACCACTCGCCGAAGACCGTGACTCCGTTGGCGCTGATCGCCTCGCACAACCGGTCCGGATGGGCGCCCTTGACCTCCGCGAGGCAGCGAAGGGTGAGCGGGATGAGGTAGGGGGCGTTGGGCTTGCCGCGGTGCGGGACGGGCGGCAGGTAGGGGGCGTCGGTCTCGACCAGCATGAGCTGCTCGGGCGCGACCTCGGCGGCCTCGCGCAGGTAGGCGGCGTTCTTGTACGTCACCGGGCCGGAGAACGACATGAAATATCCCGCTTCGGCGCACTTTTTCGCCATCTCGGCGTCGCCGGAGAAGCTGTGGAACACCACCTTCTCCGGCGCCCCCTCCTCGGCCAGCACCTTCAGCACGTCGTCGTGCGCCTCGCGGTCATGGATGACCAGCGCCTTGCCGGTGCGCTTGGCGATCTCGATGTGGGCACGGAAGCTCGTGTGCTGGTCGTCCCTGCTCGACCAGTCGCGGTAGTAGTCGAGCCCCGTCTCCCCCACCGCGCGCACCTCCGGCCGCCGCGCCAGCGCCTCGATCTCGGCCAGCACCTCGGACGTGGCCTCGTGGGCCTCGTTGGGGTGGACGGCCACGCCGGCGTAGACGCCTTCCTGCTCGGCCGCCACCCGCGCGTTCCACCGGGAGGAGGCCAGGTCGTAGCCGATCGTGACGAGCCGGGTCACGCCGACCGCCCTGGCGTCCTCCAGGATGCCGCGCACGCCGGCCGAAGCCGCCTGGGCGGCCTGCGCCACCGGATCGCCCGACGACGCCTGCCTGTCGCCCACCATGATGTCGAGGTGGCAGTGGCTGTCGAACACGGGCGAGGAAAGCGGCTCTGGCGCGGCGGGAAGCTTGGTCACGGCATCCACCGTAGCCCCCGTGCGGCGACGCCCGGCCCGCCGGAGCGTCTCAGTCGGCCAGGCGGGCCAGCTCCTCGTCGACGACCTTCGGGTCGAGCTTCTTGAACAGCGGCACCGGCGGCGCGAGCGGCGTGCCCGGCTTGATGGGCTGGTGCTCCCAGCGGGCCGCCCCGTCGTAGTCGCCGGTGATCACCGGGTAGGGGTCGCCGCCGTCCTCGTCGACCTCGTGGATCTCCGGCATGCCCGACCACACGCCCTCGCCGCCCAGCATGGCGTGGACCTTGTTGGACGAGCTGGGCAGGAACGGCGTGAGCATCGTCTTGGCGTCGTCGACCACCTGGAGCGCCACATGCAGGATCGACTTCTGCCGCTCGGGGTCGCCCTTGAGCTTCCACGGCTCCTGCTCGGCCAGGTATTTGTTGGCCTCGCGGACCACGTCGAGCGCCTCGCTGATCGCGTTCTTGAACCTCGACCTGCCGAGCTCCTCGCCCACCGGGCCGAACGCGTTGCGCGAACGCTCCAGCAGCGCCCGGTCGGCGTCGGTCAGGTCGCCGGCCTCGGGCACGGCACCGAAGTTCTTCGCCGCCATCGAGATCGACCGGTTGACCAGATTGCCCCAGGCCGCGACCAGCTCACCGTTGTTGCGGTTGACGAACTCCTGCCAGGTGAAGTCGGTGTCCTGGTTTTCCGGGCCGGCCACCGCGATGTAGTAGCGCAGGGCGTCGGCGTCGTAGCGCTCGAGGAAGTCGCGCACGTAGATGACGACCTGGCGGGAGGAGGAGAACTTGCGGCCCTCCATCGTCAGGAACTCGCTGGAGACCACCTCGGACGGCACGTCGAGCGCACCCAGCGAGCCGGGCGTGCCGCCGCGGTCGCCCCGCCCGCTGTAGCCGAACAACATCGCCGGCCAGATCTCAGCGTGGAAGACGATGTTGTCCTTGCCCATGAAGTAGTAGCCGCGGGCGTCGGGATTCTGCCACCACTGGCGCCACGCGTCGGGGTCTCCTGAGCGCCTGGCCCACTCGATCGAGGCCGACAGGTAGCCGATGACGGCGTCGAACCACACGTAGAGCCGCTTGTTGGGCTGGTCGCGCCAGCCGTCGAGCGGGATCGGCACCCCCCAGTCGAGGTCGCGGCTGATCGCCCGCGGCTGCAGGTCGCCGAGCAGGTTGAGCGCGAACTTCAGCACGTTGGGCCGCCACTCGCCCTGCTTGGACTGCAGGTAGGAGCCGAGCACCTCGGCGAAGGCGGGCAGGTCGAGCATGAAGTGCTCGGTCTCGGTGAACACCGGCGTCTCGCCGTTGATGCGGCTCACCGGGTTGATCAGCTGGATCGGGTCGAGCTGGTTGCCGCAGTTGTCGCACTGGTCGCCGCGCGCGCCGTCGTAGCCGCAGATGGGGCAGGTGCCCTCGATGTAGCGGTCGGGCAGCGTGCGGCCCGTGGACGGCGAGATGGCGCCCATCGTGGTCTGGGGGAAAATGTAGCCGTTGTCATAGAGACCCTTGAAGATCTCCTGCGTGACGGCGTAGTGGTTTTTCGTCGTCGTCCTGGTGAACAGGTCGTAGGCGAGCCCGAGCCCGGTCAGGTCTTCGGCGATGACGCGGTTGTAGCGGTCGGCCAGCTCCTTGGCGCTGACGCCCTCCTTGTCGGCCTGCACCTGGATCGGCGTGCCGTGCTCGTCGGTGCCGGAGACCATCAGCACCTTGTTGCCCGCCATCCGCTGGTAGCGGCTGAAGATGTCGGACGGCACGCCGAAACCTGAGACGTGCCCGATGTGGCGAGGGCCGTTAGCGTACGGCCACGCGACGGCGGTCAAGATGTGCTGGGACATGGCCCTAAGCCTACGGGGTCTCTGAAGATCATTTGTTACGGTCACCGTGGTCCGCCACCCGCCGCACTCCGGCTGAGGGCCCTCCAGGAAACGGCCTCTACCCTTGCCCGTGTTCCGTGGTCCACGCCTTGACCACGGACCGGGCCGGCAGGGCGCTCCGTAACGGCGGCGCGCCACTGACCGGTCAGAGGGCGTTTCCCTGGACAGACGGGAACCCGCGTCGGCGGGTGGCCGACCCTGGCAGCGCGTAAAAGATACTTATCCACACACCGGTCAGAGGGCGTTTCCCTGGACAGACGGGAACCCGCGTCGGCGGGTGGACGGCCCCGGCAGCGCGTAGAAGGTGTTTATCGCTCTGACTTCTCGAGGGAGATCGCCTCCGCGGCCTCCTCGGCGGCCTTGGCGGCCACGTCGATGGAGCTCTCGCGCGTGCGGCGGATGCCGAGGATGCTGATGAACAGCGAGGCGAAGATCGTCTGGAAGCTCATGACGAGCGCCGTCGCCGACGGCACGACGAGCCGCAGCGACTCGCGCGGGTTGAGCTCGCCGAAGCTGCGCACCTGCCAGTGCACCAGCGACATCACCAGCCCGACCAGGCCGGCCAGCGCCAGCAGGCCGCCCACCACGAGCCCCTTCTCCAGGGTCACGATGTCGATGATCCTGCGGATGCGCGGCGACTCCGGCAGGAAGCCCTCCTCGGCCGCGTAGACCTTCGTGAACAGCGCGAACAGCGCGGCCTGGAAGCCGATCACCATCAGCGCGGACGTGCCGACCAGCGTGTCGACGTCGAAGGCCAGCTCGCCGATCTCGACCGGGCCGAACGTCAGCGCGGTGCTCGCGACCAGGCCGATGATCATCATCAGCACGCCGGGGTAGAAGAACAGCCACTTGGGGCTGTAGAGGAGCAGGAAACGCAGGTGACGCCAGCCGTCGCGCCACGAGCGCAGGTGCGGCGGGCGTGAGCGGCCGTCGGGCGAGAGTGTCGTGGGCACCTCGCGCACGTCGAGGCCGGACAGCGTGGAGCGGACCACCATCTCCGAGGCGAACTCCATGCCGCCGGTCTGCAGGTGCAGCCGCAGGATGGACTCGCGCCTGAAGCCGCGCAGCCCGCAGTGGAAGTCGCCGATCGCCGACGGGAAGAACAGCCTGCCGATGAACGACAACACCGGGTTGCCGAGATAGCGGTGGAGCGCAGGCATGGCTCCAGGGGCGATGCCGCCCTTGAAGCGGTTGCCCATCACCAGGTCGGCGCCGTCGCGCAACTGCTCGACGAACGGCAGCAACGAGGTGAAGTCGTAGGAATCGTCAGCGTCACCCATGATCACGAACTTGCCGCGCGCCGCCCGGATCCCGCCCATGAGGGCGTTGCCGTAGCCCTTCTCATCGACGTGGACAACGCGGGCACCGGCATCACGGGCCAGCTGTTGCGAGCCGTCCGTGCTGCCGTTGTCGGCGATCAGGACTTCGCCCTCGATGCCGTGCTCCTCCATGCACGCCAGTGCCTTGCGCACACAGACTTCCACGGTCTCCGCCTCGTTGAGGCAGGGCATGACCACCGTCAGTTCCACGTGTCTACCCTTCAGTTAAGGCTATTCCAGTCAACCATCATGCCCTGTGCCCGAGTGTGGTCGGGTCAAGACCCACAAACGACTGGCATTCTTTACAGCATGGTGAGCGTCGCGGAGATTACCCCTGTGGACCACTCCGCTCCTGGCCCGGCAGCCCGTGCGCTGTCCATGGTGCGCCGGCATCAGGTGTTCGCCGCGGCCTTCGGCGTCGGCGCCGTGCTGCGGCTCATCACCATGCTCGGCTACGGCCCGGCCATGTGGTTCAACGACTCCTACGAGTACGTCTCGGTGGCCCTGCACCCGAGGCCCCACCCGATCAGGCCCGACGGTTACAGCTTCTGGCTGATGCTGCTGAAGCCTTTCCACAGTTTCACCCTGGTGGTCTTGACGCAGCACCTGATGGGCCTGGCCACGGCCTGCCTGATCTACGCGCTGCTGCGCATCAAGTTCAGGCTGCCGAAGTGGGGGGCGACGCTGGCCGCCGCGCCGGTGTTGTTCGACGCCTACCAGATCCAGCTGGAGCAGCTGGTGATGTCCGACACCATGTTCATGCTGCTCGTGGTCGGCGTCATCACGATGGTGTTGTGGAAGCGGCGGCTGACGTGGCAGGCGGGCACCGTGATCGGCCTGCTGCTGGCGCTGACGTGGCTGACCCGCTCGATCGGCCTGCCCATCCTGGCCCTGGTGGTGCTCTATCTCCTGGTCAAGCGCACCGGCTGGCGGCCCATCACGGCCGTCATCACGGCCTGCGCGATCCCGGTGCTGGCCTACATGGGCTGGTTCGCCTCCGCGTACGGCAAATTCGCCATGACCAACAGCGACGGCCTCATCCTGTACATGCGCACGGCCATCTTCGCCGACTGCAACAAGATGGACATCGACAAGTACACCGAGGTACAGCTGCTGCTGCTCTGCATCAACGACCCGGTCAACCAGCGCAAAGACTACGCCCAGTGGTATCTGTGGGGGCAGGGCAACGGCGACGGCACGGGCACCGGCGAGGTGCTGCACCGCTGGGGCACCAACAAGAAGTTCAGCGAGATCACCAACGAGGCCGCCAGCAAGTTCGCCACGCGGGCGATCCTGTCGCAGCCCGGCGACTATCTGCAGGTGGTCGTGCGCGACTTCTTCCGTTCGTTCCACTGGGCCCGGCCGCGCTTCCCCGACGAGTCCACGTACAACATGTACCAGTTCAAGCCCTACTACGAGATCGACGAGAACGGCCAGCCCAAGCGGCTGCCGAAGTGGTCGTCGTACGCGGGCGGCCGCACCGACACCGACGCGTTCAGCTACGAGCAGGGCCCGCCCGAGACGAGGATCGTGCATCCGTGGGCCGACATCATGAGCGGCTACCAGAAGGTGTTCTACCTGCGCGGCATCATGCTCGGCGGGATCCTGCTGATCGGCCTGTACGGCGTCGCGGTCCGGTGGCGCAAGTTCGGCGGCCCGGTCGTGCTGCCGTGGCTCGGCGCGTTCGGGCTGCTGCTGGCCCCGGCCGCGACGGCGGAGTTCGACTACCGCTACGTGCTTCCGGCCGTGCCGCTGGCCTGCATCGCGGCGGCGATCACGCTGCGCAAGGGCGTCACTTCGGTGCGACGGTCACCCAGGAGCGCAGAAACATCCGGGCCCACCACTCTGCGTGTGCGATGGTCTCGGCGGTCAGCACGGGGTAAAGCCACCAGAAGTTGACCAGGGCGATGAGCGCGAACGCGCCCACGACCGCGGCCCCGAACGCCCTCCGCGCGGGCGTGGCCGCGGCCTTGCCCAGGATCAGCCCCGCCACCAGCACGAGCGCCAGCACCATGAACGGCACGACGGGGATCATGTAGAACAGGTACATCGTCCGGTTGTCGGCGATGGCGTAGTAGAACCACGGCAGCCAGCCGACCGCGTAGGCCAGCAGCACGGCGCCGGCCCGCCAGTCACGCGTGTTGAAGTACCACACGACGAGGGCGATCAGCGCGAGCGCGGCTCCGTACCAGAGGGCGGGGGTGCCGGCCCCGATCACGGCCTGCGAGCACTTGTCGGCCCCGCACGCCGACGGCGGCAGGTCCCCGGTGTAGTGGAAGGTGACGGGCCGCAGGAGCACGGGCCACTGCCAGGGCTCGGACATGTTCTGGTGGTAGGTGTCCAGGCCGCTGTGGAAGCCGAGCACCTCCAGCTGGTACTGCATCCACGACCGCACCGAGTCGGCCACGAAGAACGCCGGCCCCGACGAGGTGGCCTGCCCCCAGTTGCGTCCCCAGCCGTCCGCGCTGACGAACCACCCGGCCCACGACGCCGTGAACGTCGCCGCGGACGCGAGCGCCATCGCCCCGAACCCGCCGGGCAGGTCGTACGCCAGCGCACCCCTGACCGGCTCGCGCGCCCCCAGCGCCCGCCTGGCGCCCATGTCCCACATGAGGCTCATGACGGCGAACGCGAGCAGGAAGAAGATGCCCGACCACTTGACCGCGCACGCGGCGCCGAGGCAGACGCCCGCGGCGATCCGCCAGGGCCTGAGCCCGAGCCGCGGCCCCATGCCGGCGACGGGCGAGCTCTCGTACCAGGCGGCCAGCCGCTCCCGCGCCTGGTCGCGGTCGGCCACCAGGCAGGCGAATCCGGCCAGCACCCAGAACATCAGGAAGATGTCGAGCAGCCCCGTGCGCGACAACACCAGGTGCAGCCCGTCGAGGGCCAGCAGCAGACCGCCCAGGCAGCCGAGCAGCGTCGAGCGGGTCATCCGCCGCGCCACCCTGGCCAGGATCAGGATCGACAGGGTGCCGATCAGCGCGGCGGCGAAGCGCCAGCCGAACGGGTTCATTCCGAACAACCACTCGCCCACGCCGATCATCCACTTGCCGAGCGGCGGATGGGCCACGAACGACGCGCAGTCGGAGGGCTGCGCGCACTGCTTGAAGATGTCCAGGTTGCCGGCGATGAGCCGGCGGTCGGCGATGGGGTTGTCGGCGTCGCCGAGCATGGTCCGCTCGACGCCGTGGGCCAGCAGCGAGTAGGCGTCCTTGACGTAGTACGTCTCGTCGAAGACGACGGACTTGGGATCGCCGAGCCTGACGAACCTGAGGATGCCGCCGAAGATCGCCACCACGATGGGCCCGACCCACCCCAGCAGGACGCCGTCCTGCATGGGCGGGATCAGTCGACGCGGCGAAGCCCCCCAATTACTCACGAAGCGCACCTTATGGTGTCGCTGATCTCCTGTGCACCAGTTCGTAAAGCTCGCGCTTGGGGATGCCCGCCCCCTTGGCCACCTCGGCGACGGCCAGCTTGCGCTGCGTGCCCTCGGCGACCATCCGGTCGACCTGCGCGACGAGCGCGTCCATGTCGTGCTCCTCCGCCCGCGCGACGTGGCCGGCGACCACGACCGTGATCTCGCCCTTGACGCCGCCCTCCGCCCAGGCGGCCAGCTCGCCGAGGCCGCCCCGGCGCACCTCCTCGTACGTCTTGGTCAGCTCGCGGCAGACCGCCGCCTCGCGGCCGGGCCCGAACGCCTCCGCCATGGCCGTGAGGGAGCTCGCCAGCCGGTGCGGCGCCTCGAAGAAGACCATCGTGCGTTCCTCGCCCGCCAGCGCGGCCAGGCGGCGGGCGCGCTCGCCCGGCTTGCGCGGCGGGAAACCCTCGAAGCAGAACCGGTCACTCGGCAGCCCCGACACGGCCAGGGCGGTGGTGACGGCACTCGGGCCCGGCAGCGCGGTGACCGTGACGCCCGCCTCGACCGCGAGCCTCGTCAGGCGGTAACCCGGGTCAGACACGCCCGGCATCCCCGCGTCGGTGATCACGACGACCGTGCGGCCCTCCCGCAGCACCTCGACGAGTTCCTGGGCCCGGCCCGCTTCGTTCTGGTCGTAGTAGGACACGATCCGGCCGGTGATGTCCGCCCCCAGCTCCGCGGCGAGCCTGCGCAGCCGGCGGGTGTCCTCGGCGGCCACCACGTCGGCATTTTCGAGCGCCTCGCGCAGGCGGGGCGAGACGTCGCCCGCCTGGCCTATGGGGGCTCCTGCCAGCACCAGCCTGCCGCGCTCTCCAGTCACCTGGCCATTGTGG
Organism: Nonomuraea sp. B5E05; assembly: GCF_039880665.1. Taxonomy (NCBI): domain Bacteria; kingdom Bacillati; phylum Actinomycetota; class Actinomycetes; order Streptosporangiales; family Streptosporangiaceae; genus Nonomuraea; species Nonomuraea sp. B5E05. Next base: position 20,046 of record NZ_JBDPMJ010000011.1, on the reverse strand, counting down.
CAGGCTATCCCTATTAGACGGTGTTTCTGCATGGCTTTCCGCTGAGGGCCCGTACGATGGCCGAATGGCGGTGACCGACTCCTCGTACCAGGCCTTTGACGACTCGGAGGCCGGCGACGGCCAGCACGAGGCCGCCCGGTCCGTACGCGATCGGGTGCTTCCTCCCATGCGTGGAAGCGTGATGTGGGGGTGGCTCGGCCCGCTGCTGGTCACCGTGTTCGGCGGGGTCCTCCGTTTCCTCGATCTCGGCCATCCCAAGGCCGTGGTGTTCGACGAGACGTACTACATGAAGGACGGCTACTCGCTGATCACCTGGGGGGTCGAGCGGGTCACGGTCAAGGACGCCGACAAGGCCATCATCGCCGGCGACACCGGCGGCATCTGGCAGTCGTGCACGGCCGAGACCATGGACAAGTGCGCCTCCTACGTCGTGCACCCGCCGCTGGGCAAGTGGATGATCGGCGCGGGCGAGTGGTTGTTCGGGCTCAACCCGTTCGGCTGGCGCTTCGCCGCCGCGCTGATCGGCACCCTGTCGATCCTCGTCCTGGCCAGGGTGGCGCGGCGGATGACCCGCTCGACGCTGCTCGGCTGCTTCGCCGGGCTGCTGCTGGCCCTCGACGGCCTGCACTTCGTGCTCTCCCGCACGGCGCTGCTCGACATCTTCCTGATGTTCTGGGTGCTGGCCGCGTTCGCCTGCCTGGTGACCGACCGCGACCAGGCACGGGAACGGCTGGTCGCCTGGTACGAGAGCTCGCCCCTGTCGCCGCAGGGGCCGTCGCTGGGCATCAGGTGGTGGCGGATCGCCGCCGGCGTGTGCCTGGCCTTCGCGATGTCGGTCAAGTGGTCGGGCCTGGCGTTCGCGGTGGCGTTCGCGATCATGTCCCTGATGTGGGACTTCGGGGCGCGCAGGGCCGTGGGGCTGCGCAGCCCGTACATGGGGGCGTTCAACAAGGACGTGCCGCAGGGGGCGCTGGCGTTCGCGGCGGTGCCGTTCGTGGCGTACATGGCCACCTGGACGGGCTGGTTCGCCAACGCCACCGGCTACGGCCGCAACTGGGACCAGGCCACCTCGTCAGGGCCGCTCTACTTCGTCTTCGACTCGATGCGGTCGTGGGTCCAGTACCAATGGCAGGTCTTCACCTTCCACAGCGGGCTGGAGACCTCACACCCCTACATGTCCGAGCCGTGGCAGTGGCCGCTGCTGCTGCGTCCCGTGGCCTTCTACTACGAGGCCAGGCAGAACGCCTGCGGCGTCAAGGACTGCTCGGAGGCCGTGCTGGGCGTGGGCACGCCGGTGATCTGGTTCGGCGGGGTGGCGGCGCTGGTGGCCCTCATCGCGTGGTACGTCTCCTCCCGCGACTGGCGGGCCGGCGCCGTGCTGCTGGCCTACGGCATGGGCTGGCTGCCGTGGTTCTACTTCGCCATCGCCGGCAACCGCACCATGTTCCTGTTCTACGCCATCCCGATGGTGCCGTTCATGGTGCTGGCCATCACGCTGTGCGCGGGGCTGCTGATCGGGCGCGCGGGCAGGAGGCTGCCGGGAATCAGGTACTATCGCCGTCCTACCGCGGCCGCCGTCGTCGGCGCCTTCGCCCTGCTCGCACTGATCAACTTCTGGTGGCTGCACCCCGTCCTGTCGGGTGAGCTGATCCCGTACGTCGAGTGGAAGGCCCGCATGCTGTTCGAGAAGCAGTGGATATGATCACGTTTCCGTCGGCTCAATAGTGGTTTCTTAGGGCAGTCGCAGTGCAAGACCCGATACGCACCGCCTTCGGACATCGTCAGGTCCGGGGTCGATACGGCAAACTTCGAGGCATGAGTGCACCGGATGTCACCGCCCTTCTCGCCGAGTTGGAGCGCTCTCAGCCGGACCTTGCCGAAGAGGCCAGGACCGCCGTCGAATGGTTGACGGGTGGGGAGCCGTTGGAGACGGTAACCCAGCTCGACGTCTGCGAGTTTCTCTGGTACACCCTGCCGATCAAGGTGGGGCCGCTCAAGCCCGGAGGCGACCACGAGCGCCTCGCACGTTCGCTCGGCCAACTGCTGCGGCTCGGCGGGCTGGAGCGGTACGCCGACCTGTGCACGTCCCCCACGACGACCAAGATCCTGCGCACGTACGCCCGCGAGGGCGAGGACGCCGGCGCGAGCGCCTACCAGCAGGCGCTCGAGGCCACGGGCGTGCTCCCGCCCGACGTGCCAGAACTCCAGTGGAGCATGATCATGGGCCCGGAGGAGCTGGGCGCCCACCTGGCCTGCTCCGCCGCGCTCGAGCTGGCCATCGTCGCCCGCGCGAGCGTCGACCGCACCGCGCTGACCCGCCGCTGGCTCACCGAGCCACGGGCCGAGCTGGGCGGCGACAGCTGGCTCAACCGGGTGCACGGCGAGAGGCTCAACCGCTGGGTGCTGGGCCGCGGCCCGGCCAGGCGCGAGCTGGCCCAGCCGTTCGAGGTGCGCCTGCACGCACCCGTCACCCCGCAACCCCTGCCCGCCCTGCACCGGCTGCTCTCCCTGGCCGCCGCCTCGGAAGGCAGCCTGCCGCTGCGGCTGGCCCCGTCACCGGAGGCGCTCAGGCTGCGCGAGCTCGCCGAACGCGAGCTGGGCGCGATCAGCCGCGACGGCGCCAAGCTGGTCATCACCGACTACGGCAAGCGGCTGCTCAAGTCCCCGAAGGCCATGTGGAAGGCGGTCACCAAGCTGCTGCTGGCCAGGGGCGAGCACGAGTTCGAGGTGTCGGCCCGCGAGGCCGCGCTCATGCTGCTCGCCGACGGCACCCTGATGTCGCCCGCCGAGCTGCGCGAGCGGGTGGCGGAGGTGGTCGGCGGTGAGGGCTGGCATCCCGCGACGAGCCTGGAGGACGTCTCCGCGCCCGTGACCGACCTGGTCGCCCAGCTCACGGCGCTGGAGCTGGCCTACAGCGACGAGCTGGCGGTGCGGATGCGCCGCCAGGGCCAGCTGGCCGCGCTGGCGGCGCTGCGCGCACACGCGCTGCGGCCGAGGAAATACGTCAGCTCAGGGTGAGCTCCGGCCTCCACCCATGACCCCGGAGAGCCGTTCGAACACTCGCGGTAGTTACGATGGCGGGGCAGCACCACCAGAAGGGGGGCCGTCATGGAGCTGTTTCCCGCCATGCCGCTCGCCGAGTGGACGGAGGCCAAGGAGACCTTTCACAGGTTCGCGCAGATCGTGGGCAAGATCCGGCTGGCGTCGAGCAACCGGCGCAACCACTGGTGGCAGGTGCCCTTCCACCCGACCGGGCGAGGGCTCACCACCCGGCCGATGGGTGGCCTGGGCGAGCAGCCGCTGTTCTGCATCGACTTCGACCTCGTACGCCACCGCCTGGTGATCGACGTGCTCGACGGGCGCAGCGCGGAGTTCGGCCTGATCGGACGGTCCGTGGCGTCGTTCCACGACCGGCTGTTCGAGGCTCTGGCCGGGCTGGGCATCCGGCCCGAGATCTGGGCGGTGCCGTTCGACATGGGGGACGACACGCCGTTCCCCGAGGACAGCCTGCACGCCCGCTACGACCCCGTGCTGATCAACCGCTACTGGCGGATCCTGTCGCAGGTGGTGCAGCTCCTCGACCGGTTCGCCGCCGGCTTCGCCGGCAAGACGAGCCCGGTGCACCACTTCTGGCACACGTTCGACATCGCCGTCACCCGGTTCACCGGGCGCGTGGTCCGGGTCTCGCCCGACGCCGACCCGGTGACCCGCGAGGCCTACAGCTGGGAGGTCATCAGCTCGGGCTTCTGGTTCGGCGACAAAGAACGTCCATGGCCGGCGTTCTACTCCTACACCGCGCCCGAACCCGAAGGGCTGGAGCGCGAGCCGCTGCGGCCCGCGCAGGCCGAATGGCTGCCGGCCAGGGGCAGCCACCTGGCCGTGCTCCGCTACGACGACGTGCGGGGCATGGAAGAGCCGGTGGCGGCGGTGCTGGAGTTCCTCGACAGCGCCTACCTGGCGGGCGCCAAGCTGACCCGGCTCGACACCGAGGCGCTGGCCTCCCCGGGCGGCGTCACCGACCCCTACTACGGGAGGGCCTGAAACGCGCGAAGCGCCCGCCCTCCGGAGAGGGCGGGCGCCCCACGAGTGCGCACCGGTGTGCAGGTCGCCTCTCGGCGAAAGGCACAACGCGGCTCCAGCCGAACGGTAGTCCGCGAAGGCAATAGGTGAGGCCCGGGGACACTGATCACACCGGCCACGCGTCATATAACCCCGCCAGGCGGCCGGACATTCCCCGATCGGCCTGGTCGATTTCCGCCGCGGTCAGGAGCGGGCGGCGGCGTGCTCGGGAGCTGCCGGGCTCGTGACCCCGTCAACCGGCATCGTCGAAGTGACCGGCGGCTCTTCGCGGCCCGCTGCCCCCGCTACTCCTGCGCCCAGCGGCATCCCACAGGCCGCGCGCGTAGGGCACCATCGAAGGCGTGCCATACGCGAACGCCACCGGCGTCAAGCTGTCCTACCAGGTCCGCGGCGCCGGGCCGCCCCTCGTGCTGCTGCAGGGCCAGGCCAACGACCACCGCTGGTGGGACCCGGTGCGGGCCGACTTCGAGTCGTCGTACACCACGATCACCTTCGACTACCGGGGCACCGGCCACAGCGACAAGCCCGACGAGCCGTACACGACCCGCGGGTTCGCCTCCGACGTGCTGGCCGTGCTCGACGAGCTGGACGTGGAACGGGCGCACCTCTACGGCACATCGATGGGCGGGCGGGTGGCCCAGTGGCTGGCGGCCGACCATCCGGAGCGGGTCGGGGCGCTGGTGCTCGGGTGCAGCTCGCCGGGCGGCGCCCACGGGTTCGAGCGGGGCAACGACGTCCGCAGGTCGCTGGCCCAGCCGGACCGGGCGGCGGCCGAGCGGGCGCTGCTGGAGCTCATGTACACACCCGCCTGGCTGGCCACGCACCCCGGCCCGCATCGCACCGTCGGCGACCCGCGCATGCCGGCGTACGCGCGGCGCCGCCACCTGGCCGCCAGCGCCGGGCACGACAGCTGGGACGCGCTGCCCTCCATCACCGCCCCCACGCTGATCGTGCACGGCACCGACGACGTGCTCAACCCGGCGGCCAACGCGCCGCTGCTGGCCGGCCGCATCCCGGATGCGCGGCTGCGGATGGTGGAGGGGGCACGGCACGCGTACTTCGAGGAGTTCCGCGAGGTCGCGAGCCCGCTGGTGCTGGAGTTCCTGGCCGGATCAGCCCGCGCGGTCTAGCCGGCGGCCCGGGTGAGGCGGGCGGCCAGTTCCCGCAGGTGCGCGGCCAGTTCGGCCGGTTCGTGCACCTCGAACTCGCAGCCCAGCGAGAGCAGCCGGAAGGCGAGCCAGTCCAGGGTGTCGGCGTGCATGCGCAGCCGGCAGGTCCGCTCGTCTTCTCCGACGACCTCGCCGAGCGCCCTGACGACCTCCGTGCTCGGGCCGTGCAGTGTGACGACGGCCTCGTACGTGGTGGCGGTGGAGTAGAGCCGGTCCGCCACGTAGGCGGCGGCGTCGGCCGGCGGCTCGCGCGGCGTGATCCTGGCGCCCGTCCGCAGCAGATCGGCGATGCGGTCGATGCGGAAGATCCGCCAGTCGTCGCGGTCGTGGTCGTGCCCGAGCAGGTACCATCGCCGCCCGGCCGCGACCAGCCGATGCGGGTCGACCAGCCGCCCGCCCGTCCTGCCGTCGTTGGTCCGGTACGCGAAGCGCACGCGTTCCTTCCCCGTCACGGCCATCGACAGGGCGGCGAGCAGCTCCGGATCGACCTCGGGCGCGCCGGGCACGGGCATCGGGACGGTGGCCGCGCCGAGCGCGCCGACGCGATGGCGCAGGCGGGCCGGCAGCACCTGTTCGAGCTTGGCCAGGGCGCGTACCGACGCCTCCTCGATGCCCTGCACCGGATGCCGGGCGGCGGTGGACAGGCCGACGGTGATGGCCACCGCCTCCTCGTCGTCCAGCAGCAGGGGCGGCATCGCCGTGCCCGCGACCAGCCGGTATCCGCCGTCGGCGCCCATGCTGGCCTCGACCGGGTAGCCGAGGGCGCGCAGGCGTTCGACGTCGCGCCGGACCGTGCGGCGGCTGACCCCGAGCCGCTCGGCCAGCTCGCCGCCCGGCCACTCGCGTGGGGTCTGGAGCAGGGACAGCAGGGTCAGGAGGCGGGAGCCGGTCATGAACTTCAGCATGCCGGACATGTAGGACAAGTCTTGACCTACTGGACGTTTAGCGTGGTCAGCACCTACGCGAGCCAGGAGGAGACATGACCGTCAGCACGACCCCCGAGGGCTACACCAGTGTCACGCCGTGGATCATCGGCCACGACACGGCCGGCCTGATCGACTGGCTGAAGACCGCTTTCGACGCCGTCGAATTGGGCCGCATGACCGACGCCGAAGGGCGCATCGGGCACGCGGAGGTCCGCGTCGGCGACGCGGTGGTGATGATGTTCGACGCCCGGCCCGACTGGCCGCCCACCCCGGCCTTCCTGCGCCTGTACGTCCCCGACGCCGACGCCGTCCACCGCCGGGCCGTCGAGGCGGGTGGGACGTCGGTCACCGAGGTCACCCACCTGTTCTTCGGCGACCGGGTGGGGCGGGTGCGTGACCCGTTCGGCAATCTCTACTGGATCCAGACCCACGTCGAGGACGTCTCGGAGGAGGAGATGGGGCGCCGCCTGGGCGATCCGGAGTTCACGAAAGCGATGGAGTACGTCCAGAGCGCGGACTTCTTCCCTGGCAGAGACCGGTGAGGCCGATGATCGTCGGCACCGGGAAGGGCATGAGGCCAGGAAAGGGTTGGACGGGCCGCCCGCCGGGTTGCTAGGTTGCCGCGTATGTCCAGCCCCGAGGCGTCAAGACGCTAGCCACCGGTCGTCCGGTGGCTGATTCGCGCTGTCGCCTCTCCCGGCCTCGCTGAGGCCGGGACCTTCGCTGTCCCGCGACCGCTCGCCACTCGGATCACCGCTGCGGGCTGTTTCCCACCTGAGCGTGCGCCGCTCTCGCGTGCCGCCACTCAGGTTCCCCTTCATCGGCGGGCCGACGTCCGGCCTGCCCGATCGTGGTCGCGGAGTTCTTCTCATGCCATTCGCCGTTTACCTGCTCGCGCTGGCGGTCTTCGCCCAGGGCACGTCCGAGTTCATGCTGTCCGGTCTGGTGCCGGGCATCGCGCGAGATCTGCACGTATCCGTCCCCGCAGCGGGACTGCTGACGTCGGCCTTCGCCGTGGGGATGGTGGTCGGCGCGCCGCTGATGGGGGTGCTGAGCCTGCGCTGGCCCCGGCGGCGCGCGCTGCTGGCCTTCCTGCTCACGTTCCTGCTGGCCCACGTGGCCGGCGCGGTCACGCCCGGCTACGAGGTCCTGCTGGTCAGCCGGGTCGTGGCGGCGCTGGCCAACGCCGGTTTCCTGGCCGTGGCCATGGCGACCGCGATCGGCCTCGCCCCTCCGGACGCCAAGGGCCGCGCCACCTCCGTCCTGCTCGGCGGCATCACGCTCGCCTGCGTCGCGGGCGTGCCCGGGGGTGCCCTGCTGGGCGAGGTGTGGGGGTGGCGCTCGGCGTTCTGGGCGGTGGCCGCCGCCCTGCTCCCCGCCATCGTCGCGGTCGTACGATCAGTCCCCGCCGCCCCCGCCGACCTCGACGGGCCCACGGCTCGGGGCGAGTCGCGAGCGCTGCGCAGCCCGCGCCTGCTGGTGCTGCTGCTCCTGGGCGCGTTGGTGAACGGCGCCACCTTCTGCACGTTCACCTACCTCGCCCCGCTGCTCACCGGGACCACCGGGCTCGGGTCGGGCTGGATGCCGGCGATGCTGGCCCTGTTCGGGCTGGGCTCGTTCGCCGGGGTGACGATCAGCGGGCGGCTCGCCGACGTACGTCCCGTCGGGCTGCTGGTGGGCGGCGGGGTGGCGCTGGCCGCCGGATGGGCGGCGTTCGCGATGACGGCCGGGGAGCCGGCGCCGGCGATCGTGCTCGTCTTCGTGCAGGGGACGCTGTCGTTCGCCGTCGGGTCCACGCTGATCTCGCAGGCGCTCTACGCGGCGGCGGACGCGCCCACCCTGGGCGGCGGCTTCGCCACGGCGGCGCTCAACGTCGGCGCCACGGCCGGGCCCTGGCTCGGCGGGCTCGCCATCGGGGCCGGGCTCGGCTTCCGCTCCCCGCTGTGGGTGAGCGCCGCGCTGGTGCTTGCCGCGCTGGTCGTGGCGGGAGCCGCGTACACGATCGGGCGGGCTCCGCGCGGCGTCGGCCGCGCTGTCCGAGACGCCGGCCGCAGGCGATAAAACCGGTGGTGTGCGCCGGTCGGGCGCGGCTACCGTAACAGCAGGTCAGCACGGGGGCCGGGGGCACGGCGATGCGGACGCCGGTGCTTGGCCGCGCCCCTTCCCCCTGCGGGCCGTACGAACCCGCGGCTCACCCGACCGACGGCGAGGCGATGGTCACCAGGGGCACCGTCCTGATCCCCCGATGATCCCGAGCCGCGGGTTCGCTCTCACTTGCCGGCGAAACGGTCGAGAGCCGCGAAGATCGTGTCCCTGAACGTCGTGCTGCCGGTGTGCCCGGAGTCCTCCACCACCACCAGTTCGGCGCCGGGCCAGGCCTGGGCGAGCTGGTAGGCCGTCTCCAGCGGGCCGCCCATGTCGAGGCGGCCATGGATCAGCACGCCGGGGATGCCGGCCAGCTTGTGCGCGTCGCGCAGCAGCGCTCCCTCCTCCAGCCACGCGCCGTTGGAGAAGTAGTGGGAGCAGATGCGCGTCATGGCCATCACCGCGTCGGCGGGCCGGTCGCTGTAGGCGTTCGGCTTGCCGTTGACCTCCATGGAGATCACCGCGTCCTCCCAGGTGACCCAGTCGGTGGCGGCCTTCTCCCGCACCTTGGGATCGGGGTCGGACAGCAGCCGCGCGTACGCCGCCAGCAGCGCGAACGTGTCGCCGTCACGGTCGGCCTCGGGCACCCCTTGCCTGAACCGCTCCAGCGCCTCGGGGAAGAACCGCCCGACGCCCCGGTAGAGCCAGTCGATCTCGTAGCGGCGCGTGGTCGTGACGGCGGGGATGACGATCTCCGACACCCGCTCGGGGTGGGTCTCGGCGTAGGCGAGGATCAGCGTCGACCCCCACGAACCTCCGTACAGCAACCACCGGTCGATACCGAGGTGCTCGCGCAGCAGCTCCATGTCGGCGATCAGGTGGTGGGTGGTGTTGGCGCTCAGGTCGGTGGCCGGGTCGGCGGCATGGGGGTGGCTGCGCCCGCAGTTGCGCTGGTCGAACAGGACGATCCGGTAACGCTCCGGGTCGAAGGTGCGGCGCACGTTGGTCGAGCAGCCCGAGCCCGGCCCGCCGTGCACGACGAGAGCGGGTTTGCCCTCAGGGTTGCCGCAGACCTCCCAGTAGACGAGGTTGCCGTCACCGACGTCGAGCATGCCGTGTTCGTACGGCTCGATGGGGGGATTCAAGGCGGTTCCTCTCACATATAACAGTGCTTGGATAAATGTAACAGCACTTAGATATTTGAGGATCGGCGCTCAGGAATGCTCGGCGAGCAGGACGTCGAGCCGGCGGAGCTGCTCGTCGAGGGCGGGGTCCGGGCTACCCGTCCAGGGGCCGGCCAGATCCGGGCGGTGGCGGGCGACGTGCACGTCGAACGCGGCCAGCTGGTCGCGGGCGTTCTGCTCGTACGTGACCTCCTCCCCCACGGCCTGGCGGGCCTCCCAGCAGAGGTCGATCCGCTCACGCAACCACGGCGGCGCCAGCCGTTCACGCTTGGCCGCGTCGCCGGCATGCGCACCGGCCAGGCGGGCGATGCGCTCGGCCAGGGCCTCCTCCCCACGAGCGGCCGCCATCCGCTCGAACCTGGTCCATTCCCTGCCCATGGAGCCCAGCCGCTCGCCCCACCGCTCCAGCACGGCCAGGCGAAGGGCCCGCGCCGCCTCGCGCAGCTCGTACGTGGCCGCGTCCAGGCGCCGCGCCGCGCGTTCACGACGGGCCCGATCGCGGGCGTCGGCCGCGCTCCGCGACCACCAGCCGATCCTGGCCCCGACCACGGCGGGATGGAAGCGCATCTCCGTCAGCCAGGCCACGAAACGGCCCGTGAGCAGGTCGCCGGGGTCGGCGGGACGCCCGCGGTAGGCCTTGTCCATCCCGTGGAACCAGCGCCGGTCACGCCTCAGTCGTTCCACCGCCCACGCCGCGTCCGCCGACGCCGCCTCCCGCGCCTCGGCGACGGTGAACGCCAGCCAGCCGAGGTCGAGCGTCTGAGCCCGGCCGCTGGCGGCCCACCAGTCCACGAGCTCGGCCTGCTCGCGTTCGACGCGCGCCGCGGTCTGTTCGGGGTCGCCGTCGTAGAGGGGGAGCACGTCGATGTCGGACATGGGCCAGGGTTCGCCGCGCCCGACGCTGCCGCCGACGATCAGGCCGTGCACGCCGGGGATCGCCGACAACCTGCGCACCGCCTCGTCGACGCGGTCGCGGTGCAGCTCTCTCCAGCGCGGCGAGACGCTCATGCGGCGCCGTCCCGCCGCGCGTCCACCATGGCGCGGGCGTACCCGATCTGCTCCTCGAAGGTGGAGCCGCTGAGAATCGCGCGTCGCTCTGTCATGGACGGAACCGTACGGGAGCCGGCGGTCGGGGTCAGCGGCTCAGCAGCACCGTGGCGTGGTTGCTTCCGGGCACCACGCCGGCCCGCCGGTGCGCCTCCTGGAGCGCCTCCGACGCGTAGTGCTGCTGCATGGCCTGCGCGTCCTGGCACTCGAACAGCACGACGGCCTCGTCGGGCTGGTCGGCGTTGACGCTGACGAGCGCCGTACGCATGCCGGCCGCCGCCCGGGTCTCAGCCAGGCTGTCGAACGCCGCGCGCCACTGGTCGTAGTCGGTGAACCGCTGGCGGACGAGCAGGTACTCCATGGTCATGCCTCCGTATATCAACAGTGTTGAGGCCAAGTTAGTAGGAGTGTCCGGGAAATTCAACATCGATGACTATGCTTGAACGAGTGACCGCAAAGCCAGGAGGACGCCGGCCGGGCGCGACACGGACACGGGTCGACATCCTGGCCGCCGCGCAGCAGAGCTTCGCCGAACACGGCTACGTCCTCACCACGATCAGGGGCGTCGCCCGCGCCGCGGGCGTCGATCCGGCGCTGGTCCTGCAGTTCTTCGGCAGCAAGGACGGTCTCTTCGACGCCGCGCTCCGCGACGACCCGCCCGTCGGCTCGCTGGTCTCGCTCGCCGGCGAGGGTGACCCGTCCGACCTCGGCGCCCGGCTCGCCGCCCGCTACCTGGAGTTGTGGGAGGACCCGCACACCGGCCCCCGGATGCTCGCCGTGATCAGGGCCGCCGCCGCGGCTCCCAGCGCCTCGGCGATGGTGACGGCGTTCATGACGGACGCGGTGATGTTGCCTCTGGCGCGCGCCATCGGGGCCGACCAGGCCGAGCTCCGCGCCACCCTCACCGGCGCCTACCTGTTCGGCGTCGCGACCGCCCGCTACGTCCTGCGCGTCGAGCCGCTGGCCGCCCTGGACCGGCCGGCCGCGGTCGCGTACGTGGCCCCGGTCGTGCAGCATCACCTCACCGGCGACCTCACGCCCCCCTGAGCGACCGCTGTCACGAGTACGTCAGTTCTCCCCCGCCCCAGGTCCCGGATCTTGTATCCACCAGGCGGACGCGAAACGTAGTGACGCTGCTACAGAATGTGACGGAACCGCCGGGCAGCAGCCCGCGGCAGCACCGACACGAGGAGAACTGCATGAAGACCACTCGCACGCGGATCGCCACCCTCACCGCCACCATCGGCCTCGTCCTGGTGGCGGGCGCCGTCCCGGCCGCGGCGGCTCCGGGATCGTCCAGGGCGGGTGACATCTGCCTGTGGAGCGGCAGAAACTACACGGGCGCGTCCTGGTGCTGGAACCCGGGCAACGGCTACGTCGACGTGCCGCCGGCGCTGCACGACAACGTGGGGTCGTTCCGGGCCCACGCCGCCGGCTGCTTCATCAACTGGATCCACGTGCCCACCAGGAAGGAGACGCGCATCGTCAGGAACGGCGACTACCGCAGGGTCTACGACAACGACTTCGGCGGCCGTATCGACGCGGTGGCGCCCCGCTGCTGACCCGGGCGCAGGACACGGCCTCCGCACTCGCTTATGACCTCTCCTGCGGACGCGGACGATACCGGAGGGGCGGCCGTGGGACGTCTCGGCCGCCCCGGCGCTCAGCGTCCGGGCGGAGTGATCCCGGCGATCCGTACGGCCAGCTCGGCCAGGTGCGCCAGCCACCGGTCGTCGGCCGCGTCCGGCACGGCCACGATGACGTGGTCGATGCCCTGCCCGGCGAGCTCGCCGCAGCGCTGGACGCTCTCCTCGACGCTCTGGCCGTCGGGGACGCGCATGTGGAGGGTCTTCTCGATCTCCTCGTAGGGTCGTCCCACCCGCTCGCAGTGGGCGCGCAACACGCCGAGCTTGTGCGTGACGTCCGCGCCGTACAGGAAGTTGCACATGTCGGCGTATTCGGCGACGAGCCGGAGGGTCTTCTTCTCCCCGCTGCCGCCGATGAGGACGGGCGGGTTCGCCTGGGGGGCGTTGAGCGTGCGTTCCAGCCGGTAGTGGCGGCCCTCGTACGGTTCGTCGGTGTCGCTCCACATCTGCCGGGCGATCTGGAGCGTCTCCTCCAGCCGCTCGAACCGCTCCGCCAGGGGCGGGAAACGCAGGCCGAGCCCGCGGGCCTCGGGCTCGTACCAGCCGGCGCCGATGCCGAGGACCGCCCGTCCGCCGGAGAGCGCGTCGAGGGTGCTGACCTGCTTCACCAGCAGGCCGGGCTCGCGGTGGACGGCGCCGGTCACGAGCGTGCCCAGGCTCACCCGGCCGGTGAGGGCGGCGGCGTAGGACAGCGCGCCGTACGCCTCCAGCATCGGATCCTCCACGGCCCCGAAGTTGGGGATCTGGAAGAGGTGGTCCATCACCCAGAAGCTGCGCAACCCCGCCTGGTCGGCGCCGCGGGCCGCGGCGGCGAATCGGGCGGCGATGGCGGCGTCGCCACCGGGCCAGGTGAAACGCGGGCACGTCAGACCGAGATCCATGAGGATCACTCCTTGATCAGGAAGAGCGCCCGCGGGAAGGCGTCACCGCGGGCACGAAAAAACCCTCTCGCCTGGACGCGGTCCGCGGCGGAGAGGGCTTCGTACCCCCTCATTATCTCACGAGGCGCGGGTCACAGTTTCAGCAGGATGGGGGCGGCGTTCACCGCGCCCAGCGCCGCGTACGGCAGAAGGCCCGGCTCCCCGCCGGGGAACCGGGCCTGCCGATCGGGGCGTCTCAGCGCAGGGAGTGCACCCGACCGTCGGGGCTCAGCACCGCCACCGCCTTGCCGCCGTGCTGCACGATGACCCGGCCCTGGCCGCCCTGCCGCCGCACCTGCGTGGTGACCGGGGCGCCGTTGTCGAGGCGTAGGCAGAACTGGCCCCGCGAGAAGACCATGCCGGTGCGCGCACACCTCAGCTCGAGGTGGGGCGTGCCCGGGCTCGGGTTGAAGGGGTTGTACATCGCCGGAGCCGGCGTGATCCAGCCGCAGTAGCCGCCGCCCTGCAGGCCGACCACCTGGTTGCGCGCGCTCACGCTCGCCGACCCGCTGGAGCCGTTGCCGGCCGTGACGAAGGTGTCGTTCACCTGGAACGGCGTGTCACGCAGGTCGATGTTGCCCCGGCCGTCGGCCCGCCCCGTGCACGCCATCGCTGCGCCGTAGGGCATGCTCGTCACGGTCGTCGAGCCGTGCCGCAGCGAGCCGGTGGACGACGCGAAGGTCAGGTCGCCGATGTCCACGGTCAGGGTGCGGGGGTCGATGCGCAGCCTGGTGAAGGCCGTCCTGACGTCCGTGCCGGGCGAGGCGCCGCCGGCGGTGTACTGCGAGAAATTGACGTCCCGGCCCCTCCTCGCGAGCGTGATGTATTCGCTGGGCCTGGTGGCCATGTTGTGGCAGTACGCCGTGAACACGTTTCCGTTGTTGATGAGCAGGTACGTGCCGTCCCTGGCGATCGGATTCGTCCGGCGGACGTCCTGGCAACTGCTGAAGACCGGCAGGGCGGAGGCGTGCGCCGGCACCTGGGCCACCACCGGCAGCGCGGCACCCATCACCGCCAGAAATGCCATTGTTCGGACGTGCGGTCGAGCCATGAGATTTTCCCTCCAGCTGCGAACGGACCGTTTGCGTTGTGGAGATTAACAAACACTTCATGGATATGACGGCGCGACTTGGCGTGGGCGGGAGAATTACTTCTCAAACATTTGGGCCCCCTCCAGAGGGCGACGGAACTCCCTGTGGCCTGCACAAAGGCAGGCCACAGGCCAGAAATGGGCATCCGCCACGCATGCGGGAGCAGCCCGTTTCCTTGCCGGGCAATCGTCTGGGTGAGCGTGGCGCCGGACTTATCCGTGACTTCAGCCCGAATAGAAACGAATCCTGATGTATCGGGATTCCTTATCGTTGCGCGCCAGGCGGCGAGAGACAGTAGTCCCGGGTCGATCGTCGAGCCTGGATCGTACCGGTCGGTTCGTTCTGGCTGTTAGCATCGAGCTCGTACCGATCGGTTCGATCTATGGGGTGCCATGCCCGTCCAGTTCGCCTGCCCGCATGCCCGCAACGCCGCGCCCCGCCACCGCGATGCCGCCGAAAGGCGCGACCCATGACGCGGACGGCGCTGAAGACGGGGCCCGGTGCGGCGTGGCAGGCGGCCCTGCTGGCGCTCGGCACCGCGTCGGCGCTCGGCCTCGCGCGCTTCGCCTACGGCCTGCTCCTGCCCGCCATGCGAGAGGACCTGCGCTGGACGTTGTCCGAGGCCGGGGCGATGAGCACCGCCAACGGGCTCGGCTACCTCCTCGGCGCGCTGGTGACCGCCGCGGCCGTACGCCGCTGGGGCACCGCCGCTTCCTTCCGCATCGGCATGACGCTCACGGCCGTGTCGCTGGCCGCCACCGCGGCGAGCGACGCCTACCTGCCGTTGCTCGCCGCGCGGGCCGCGGCCGGAGTGGCGGGGGCGGTGGTGTTCGTCACCGGCGGCGTGATCGCCTCACACGTCGCCGCCCGCGCGGCCTCCGGGACGCCCATCACCGTGTACTTCGCCGGCACGGGCCTGGGCATCGTCGCCAGCGGCGTGGGCGTCCCGGTGCTGGGAGAGCACTGGCGCCTGGGCTGGGTCGGCCTGGCCGCCGCCGCCACGCTGGCCACCGTGGCGAGTTGGAGCGCGGCGCGTACGGACGAGGACGCGCGACCCGCCACGGCCGGACGGGCCCGCGTGCGCCCGCTGTGGGGACCCGCGCTGGCCTACCTGCTGTTCGCCGCCGGATACATCACCTACATCACGTTCCTTTCCGCCTACCTCGCCGACCAGCGCGCCCCGCTCGGGCAGGTGGTGCTCACCTGGAC
The DNA here is from genome assembly GCF_039880665.1 of Nonomuraea sp. B5E05. NCBI lineage: Bacteria > Bacillati > Actinomycetota > Actinomycetes > Streptosporangiales > Streptosporangiaceae > Nonomuraea > Nonomuraea sp. B5E05. The sequence continues at coordinate 4,689 of NZ_JBDPMJ010000011.1, read as the reverse complement.
GGCGCTCGGCCTGGCCGTCATCGCCGCGCCCGCGCTGTGGAACCGTCCCACCACCCGATGGCCCGGCACCCGGGCGCTGTCCACCCTGCTCGCGCTCCTGGGCGGCGGCTCCGCGCTGGCCCTTGCGGCACCCACGCCGCCGGTCATCCTCGCCTCCGCGATCGTCTACGGAGCGACCTTCATGGGCGTCCCGGCCGCGATCACCGCCCTCATCAAGGGCAACGTCCCGTCCGCCGACTGGACCGCCACGCTGGCGGCCTTCACCACGGTGTTCGCGGCAGGCCAGACCGCCGGGCCGTGGATCGCCGGCGTGGTCGCCGACCATACCTCGACCGACGCAACCCTGGCGTGGACCGCGATCCTGTGCGCCGCCGCCTCCGCGGTCGCCCTCACCGCAGGCCGTACGCGTCCCTGCTTGCGGGGCGGTTAGCCGTCCGCATCCTCCAGGAGCCCCCTGCACGGTCGCCACGCAGCCGCGACACCGCCTACGTCGTGGCGGCACGGAGGCCGAGGACGACGAGCACCACCGCCGTCACCTTGCCGACCGCACGCTTGAAGCGAGCCCCGTGCAAGAAGTGCGCCCCCCGATGGAGGAGGGCCGTCCAGGTCAGCAACCACACCGAAATCAGCAGGGCGTGGGCGGTGGCCAAGGTGAGGATCTGCCCGCCGAGATCGTGGCCGGGCTGGATGAACTGCGGGACCAGGGTCAGGTAGATCGAGGCCGCCTTGGGGTTGAGCACGTTCGCGAGCAGGGCCTGGGTGTAGACGGAGCCCTTCCGCCTTCCCGGCTGGTCCGTCAGCGCGGGAGGCGGAGGCCGGGTCGTGGAGCGCCAGGTCCACAGGCCCAGGCAGACGAGGTAGGCCGCGCCGAGGAGTTTGACGGCGGTGAAGGCCTGGCTGGAGTGCATGACCAGCGCCGACAGACCGGCGACGGCCAGGGTCGCGTGGGCGTACAGGCCGCTGACCGTACCGAGGATGACGGGCGGAGCCTGGCGGCGGCCGCCGGCTGTGACGTGCTGGATCAGCAGGGTCAGGCTCGCGCCCGGCGTGGCGATGATGGGCAGGATCGCCAGGAGGAACGCGGCGACCGCGTACGGGTGGATCACGCCTGGAGCACCACTCGGTAATGGGTGGTCAGGCGGCGGTCGCCGTCCAGGATGTGAAAGGCCAGGCCGGGCGGTTGTTCGCGGTCGGCGGGCTGGTCGCCCTCCCACGGCAGGCGCAGGGTCCAGGTGGTGGCCGGTGCGACGATCAGGGGGCGGCCCGCGAAGGTGGACGCGGCCGGCGTGTGAGCGTGGCCGGTGAGCACGGCCACGACCTGCGGGTGGGCCTCGAGCAGCGCGGCCAGGTCGCCGGTGCCCTCCAGCCGCTGGGAGTCGGGCAACGGGTGGTGGAGGGCGACGGGCGGCTGGTGGAAGGCGATCAGCGCGGGCGTGTCAGGGGCGAGGCCGTCGAGGGTGGCGTCCATCCAGGCGAGGGTTTCGGGGGCGAGGCGGCCCTCGTTGCGGCCGGGGATGGTGGAGTCGCACATCAGGATGGCGGTGCCGCCGATGTGGTGCACCTCGTTGACGGGGCCGGGGTCGGGCGGCTGCCGCAATATCGCCTTGCGGTAGGCCGGGCGGGCGTCGTGGTTGCCGGGGCAGGTGAGCACGGGGAAGGGGGCGGCCAGGACCTGGGCGGCCTGCTCGTACTCGGCCTCCTCCCCGTGATCGGCGATGTCGCCGGTGACCAGCACGGCGTCGACCGGGCGGGGAAGTGCCCGCAGGTAGCTCATGACCCGGGTGGCGCGCTGGAACGCTCTGTCGGTGCCGTCGAGGTGCAGGTCGCTGATCTGGGCCAGCAACAACGTCATCGTGGCGCCCCTTCTAATGGTTAAACTGCATTTACCGTTAGAACGGTAGGGTACGAAGAGGAGATGGACAACCCGGAGGGGTGAGCGTGGAGCGCTGGCCGGCCTTGGAACTGGCGAGCACGATCCGCCATGACGGCGCCGGCGGCGTCGCCGACGACCTGGAGACTCCGCAGAGCACGGCCCGCTGGATCCACCAGCAGGCCGAGCTGCTGGCCGGCCACGTCGACGTCGCGGCGCTCACGGTGGACGAGACGCTCGGCAGCGAGATCGTCGAGCTGCGCCGGGCCGTGCGGGCGCTCTTCGCGCAGGCGGTCAGCCCCGCGCCGCCGAGCCGGGCCGACGCCCACCGGCTGATGCCGGTCGAGCAGGCGCTGGCCCACCTCAACGCGGCGGCCGCCCGCGAAGCCATCGCCCCGCAACTCGACTGGTCCGCGGACTCACCACCTCGGGTGGGCGTGTTGTCGGATGAATCCGACCCGAACGTCCGGCTGATCGCCGCCCTGGCCCGAGCCGCCATCGACTTCCTGAGCGGCCCGCAACGCGAACAGTTGCGGGCCTGCAACGCGCCGCGCTGCGTACGCTATTTCGTCAAGAGCCACGGGCGGCAGGAGTGGTGCAAGCCGTCATGCGGCAACCGGGCGCGGGCGGCACGCCACTACCAGCGCCACAACGCCACGCCCGCCCCCTGATCCGGCCGCCGGATTCCTACGTCCGCAGGGCACGCGGCCCGCCTGACGGACGTCCCCCTACGGCCAGCACCTCGGCCAGCAACTCCGGAAGTCCCACAGGCCGCAGAGTCTCCGTGGTCTGGGCTGCGACAAGCTCAGCCAGGGACCACCATCGGTGGTCGACGATCGCCTGCTGTTCGTCCGGTTCCAGATAGGCGCGGGTGGTGGCCTGCGCGCCGCGTGCCCGCGCGAGGAAGTACCGCTCGTGCATGTGCACGGGTTCGCCTCTCCACCGCACGTCCGCATCGAGCGTCCACAGACACGGCCCCCACTCGACCTCCGTCAGCCCGGTCTCCTCCAGCAGTTCCCGGCGAGCGGCCCGAACGAAGTCCTCGTCGTCCTTCAGTCCGCCACCCGGGGGCACCCAGAACAACTCCCGGACCGGAAACCCGGGAACGACGATGGCGCCGTCGTCCCTGTGCCGGATCATCAGAATCCGATCGTCCTGATCCAGCAGCACCACCCGGGCACCTCGTCGCGTCCGCACCGCTGGCTCCTGTCCGGCTTGGTCACTCAGTCGAATCGGCTTGACAGTGGATCTCGTATCCACAAGATTATTGCGTCCCTCCGTCCATTTTCTTAGGGATCGTGATGAAGCGGACCGTCGTGAGTGTGATGCTGATCGCGGGCCTGGCACAACTCGTCGCCACCCCCGTGCAGGCGGCGGCCGTAAGCGACCCCGTAAAAGTGCTGCGATCCGCCTTGAGCCCGGGTAAAGGCGTGAACGTCGTCTCCACCGTAAAGATGGATCACGGTCGCGGCTGGTACTACACCCTGAAACTGGACGGCCTGCTCGCGTTCGGGCCGCGAGGCGAAATCGCCTCCGACACGTCCCAAAGCCTGAAATATGGCAAGACGGCGAGGAGCCTCCTGAAAAAGTCCGACGTGGCGGAGGAAGCCGCCCTGGACGAGACACCCCTGCGGGTGATCTCGTCAGGCTACGACGACTACCTCGCAGGCCCTCGATTCGCCGGCGTGCTGCCGCAGGGCATTAGATGGGTGCGCTACTCGTTCACTGATCTGCCCGCCAGTAACCCGCTGCTGGAGGTTCTGGAGCCCGCCACGCTCAAGGCGCTGCTGACTCACCGTACGTCGTGGCGGGGCGGGGTGGTGAAGGGCACGATCAAGGCCGACAGGCTGGTGGAGGTATCCCGTTCCTTCGCCTCTCGCTTCAGCGGATACTCCATCAGCAAGCCCGTCAGCACCATCTCGTACGCCCTCCGCCTGAGCAGGGCGGGACTGGTGGAACGGGTTACGGCCAAGGGAGCCCTGCGCCACTGGAAGGGTTCCGTGCTCCGCGTCGAGTCGGACACCCGTTACTCCGCCTGGGGACGACGGGTCACCGTCGCGCTGCCCCTGAAGGGCGAGGTGCTCGACCAGAAGCAACTCGAGGGCAAGGTGCCCTACCAGGTGCCTGGTGCCTGGAATTAGCGGTCCTCACCCGTCCAGGTGTGCCGGCCGCGGAGGCTCGCCCGGTGGCGCCATGGGTTCGGTACCGGTGGTGGTGCCGGGGGCCTGCACGTCCGGCCCGGTCGACCCCCCGTACGTGGCGATCTTGAATTCGACCGCCGTGAGGGAAAGGGTCAGCTCGCGGATCCGGCGCCGGATGATGTCGCGATGTTCGACCAGGGCATCAAGCCGCTCGGGCACCGTGTGCTCGCCGGCGTCGACGAGCGAGATGTAGTGCCGCAGGTCACGCATCGGCATGCCGGACAACCGCATCCGGGTGAGGAACACCAGCCGCCGAACCGCTCCGGCGTCGTAGACGCGATGACCGCTACCGTCGCGGGCCACCTCGACCAGCCCGCTTCGCTCGTAGTAGCGCAGCGTGTGAGGCGAGATGTCGAGAAGGCCGGCGACCTCGGCGATCGTCATCGTCGCGGGCAGGTCGGCCAGGTCGGCGAGACGGTGGATCGCCTCGACCGACAGCGGACCGTCATCCCCAAGCGCTTCGAGCGCCCTGGTCATCAGATCGTCGGTGGCCATTGGTAGTCAGGGGCGCGGTGCCGTGAAGGCCCGGTTCCCCATCCCCCTTTCAATTCCGTACGTGCGGTTTTCCCGCATACGGCTTACCGATGATCTTCTTGACATGGTTACGCTGCCTTCGGA